>NZ_OZ034692.1:340288-680577 GCF_964026735.1 Wolbachia endosymbiont (group E) of Neria commutata | reverse complement strand
TGAGCTCTATAATGAAAATTTTTGGTGTTTTTTGTGTAATGTTACTCTTTTCTTCTTCAAGTTATGCAGATCCGGCTTCTGGTAATCCTCAAACTACTGCTAAAGTTCAAATGGATGAGACGACAGAAGTAATATGCAACATTATTGGGTATATTTGGGGTCTTGGCGGACCACTTATGACAGTAATATTTATTGGTGCATCTTTAATGGCGATATTTGGCAGAATGCCGTGGCCAGCTCTTTTTGCTTTAGGGATGTTTTGTGGTGTGTTTTTTGGTGCTAAGGGAGTTATGATGTACATTGCACCACTAAGCGATACTGCACGAGATATATTGAAGCAGTGTGGAACAAAATAACCAATGGAAGTTATGACGTATACAGTTTCCAGCTTTATTTGCATCCGATTTTTTGCTACATTTTTTAAAATAACCGTAACAATTACGCCATTTTGGAAACTCTTTTGGCAGCATTCACAACTGACAACCACTCTTTAAAACATGCAGCACTATGAAAAAGCACAAGTTTTTGTTGATTAATATACGGTATTTAAATTAAAATATATGATTATAGCTAGGCAGACGATAAATGGTCAAAAAATTAACTAAGAATAAAAAAACACTGGTAGACGCAAAAAAAGATAAAAAGCCGCCTATTACTAAAAATAAGAGCAGGAGAGATTTTATAACCTTGACTACATGTGCTATGGCAGGAATAGGCGCTGCAAGTGGACTTTGGCCATTAGTTAAGTCCATGAATCCTTCTGCTGGAGTTTTGGCGATGTCTACAGTAGAGGTTAATTTATCTGGAATTCAAGAAGGGCATGGAGTAAAGGTAAAGTGGCAAGGTAAGCCGGTATTTATTCGCAGACGTACAAAACAAGAGATTGAAGCTGCAAGAGCCGTTGATGCAAAGAACTTGCGTGATCCTCAACCGGATGAGCAAAGAGTATATGAAGGGAAAGATGAATGGTTAATTATGGTTGGAATATGTACGCATCTTGGATGTGTACCGGTTGACCACGCTACAAAAGATGGTAACGGTTGGTTTTGCCCTTGCCATGGTTCATATTATGACACATCAGGTCGAGTGATTGGGGGGCCTGCACCAAGAAATATGGATGTACCTGATTATTTTTTTCCCAGTGAAAATGTTGTGGTAATTGGCAAAAAGGCTTAATACTAAGGTCTTCTGCAAAACTTTGGTATACATCTTAACTTAATGACAGTGGGCCTTTTCTTGGCTAGCTATACGCATTTGTTATTCAATAGGAATAAAATGGAACTGATAATACAAGAATTCATCATAGAATATTAAATAAAACTATTGTATTAATTTAGAATGATAAACTATTAGGTATTTTGATCGTGGCAAAGCGTATAATTATTTTTGGTGGAACAGGATTTATAGGAAAACATATAGTAAGGCGTTTAGCAGCTGATGGATATTTAATAAAAATATTTACTCGCAATCAAGAAAAAGCTGCTTCTCTCAAATTGTGTGGCAACTTAGGACAAATTTCAGTATTTAAAGGTGATTTCTTTGATGAAGCATTATTGTTGGAAAGTATGACAGAATGTGATGTAGTTATAAACTTAATAGGGATATTGTATGAAACAAAAAAATCTAGTTTTCATACTGCTCATGTTAAAATAGCAGAAAGAATTGCAAAGGCTGCAAAAATAAAAAATGTGCCAATGATGATACATTTTTCTGCTATGGGAATAGAAAACAGCAAATTGTCAAAGTACGCTCACACTAAGATGGAAGGTGAAAAAGCTGTAACCTCTGCATTTCCAGAAGCGATAATAATGAGACCAAGTCTTGTATTTGGCAAAGAAGATAAATTCTTTAATAAATTTGCAAAATTAGCAACTGTTCTCCCTTTTCTGCCACTAATTGGCAATGGGGCAACTAAATTTCAACCAATATGTGTGACTGATCTGGCTGAAGTGGTGTATCGTATTATTAGCCTTAACAAACAAGATAAGAAAATTTACAACTTAGGTGGACCAAAGGTTTACTCTTTCAAAAGCTTATTAAAATTCATTCTAAATGTGACGAACAGGAAATGTTTACTGGTTAATATATCTT
The DNA here is from genome assembly GCF_964026735.1 of Wolbachia endosymbiont (group E) of Neria commutata. Classification (NCBI taxonomy): domain Bacteria; kingdom Pseudomonadati; phylum Pseudomonadota; class Alphaproteobacteria; order Rickettsiales; family Anaplasmataceae; genus Wolbachia; species Wolbachia endosymbiont (group E) of Neria commutata. The sequence continues at coordinate 678,486 of NZ_OZ034692.1, read as the reverse complement.
TCCCAATGGCAAAGCTGATAGCTTTCTTCTTGGAAAATAGAATTATTTCTATGCTTCTCAAACCCATAACGGGAGATATCAGCCCTATGCTTACTCAAGATCAGGTGAAAGTTATGATGAATAGCTCGCTTGAAAAGTCAACTGATCTTGAAACAATAAAAATTCTGCCATTATCAATTGAAAATATAGTGCCAGAGTATTTGAAGATTTATAGAAAATATTAATTAGACTATCCATAAGATGGTCTAATGCCAATTGCTTAACCCCAGCGTAGTTCATAATACAAAAGTTTTCTAATGCAAAAGTTTCCTTGCGCATTACAATAGAATGATTAGACATATAAGATAAAAGCTTTGAGTAAAATTCTTGCAATAGTCAATCAAAAGGGTGGCGTTGGTAAAACCACAACTAGTATAAACTTGTCAACAGCTTTTGCTGCTGTGGGCAAAAATACTTTATTGATCGACCTTGATCCACAAGGAAACGCTAGTACTGGACTTGGAATTTCTTATAGGAGCAGAGAAGAAAAAAATATATACAAAATATTGCTAAGCAGTGGAAATAGGTCTATAGAATCTGCGATTTTCAATATAAAAGAGATTCCAAATTTATCGCTTATTTCGTCAGTGGTTGATTTATCGGCCGCAGAGATTGAGTTATCGCAACTTAAGCATGGAAAGTTTGTGCTAAAGGAAGCATTGGAAAAAATACGTGATAATTACGAGTATATAATAATCGATTGCCCTCCATCACTTGGGCTCTTAACCATAAACGCTCTTACTGCTGCTGACTCTATTATTGTTCCTCTTCAGTGTGAATTTTTTGCTTTGGAGGGATTAAGTCATTTGGTTAAAACTGTAGAGCTAATAAAAAGAAATAACCTTAATCCCTCTCTGAAAATAGAAGGAATAGTGCTCACCATGTATGACAGACGTAACAAGCTCAGCGAGCAGATTAAAAATGATATTTGTCAGTATTTAAATGATAAAGTATACAAAACCATTATTCCGCTTTATGAGACTATTATTCCGCGCAACGTAAGGTTATCAGAAGCGCCTTCTCACGGTAAGCCTGCCATTGTATATGATCTTAAATGCCCTGGTGCACAAGCATATATAAATTTGGCAAAGGAAATTTTAAAAAAGCACACAAGCAGCTATAAAGAAAAGAAATTAGTAAGTGAGGGTGCGGCATGAAGGATGATAGACGACTAGGAATGGGTCTTGCTGGTCTTATAGGTGATAATTATGACAATAAAGAAGATCGGCAGGAGCATTTGCCTATCTCATTACTGCACTCAAGCAAATTTCAGCCAAGAAAGCATTTCGATGAAGAGTCATTAAAAGAACTTGCTATCTCAATAGAGAAAAGTGGCATTATACAGCCCATTGTAGTGCGCAAAGTTTCACATGAGGATGGTTATGAAATAATAGCCGGGGAACGACGTTGGAGGGCAAGTAAAATCGCAAACCTAAGCAGTGTACCAGTTATTATAAAAGATTTAAGTGATAAGGCGTGTCTGGAAATATCCATAATTGAAAACATACAGAGACAAGATATTAACCCGATAGAAGAAGGTGAGGCATATAAAAGACTGATAGATGAATTTTCCTATACGCATGAAGAATTAGCTTCAGCCTTAGGTAAAAGTCGTAGCCACATAACCAATATGATTAGAATGTTATCACTTTCGGATGGTGTGAAAGTGATGATAAATGAAAAAAAGTTGTCTATGGGGCATGCAAGAACATTGATTAACATTGAAAACCCAGAAGATATTGCGGAAACAATAGTTTCTCAGGGATTAAGCGTTAGACAAACTGAAAAATTGATAAAAGATTTACACGAAAATAACAACCAAAAAGGTCAACAATATGCTAAAAGTCAGGATATAGCAGTAATAGAAAGGGAAATATCTTCCCAGCTTGGTTTAAGTGTCAAAATTAGTGACAATAATTCTAAGGGCAAGGTTATCATACAGTATAATGATCTTAATGAGCTGGATTTAATATTGAAAATTTTAAGCAAGAGACTTGATATACGTACAGACTAGGCTAATCCATATTGGCCATGACTAATGTTAGTGCTGAGTAGCTAACTTACTCACATTTCCTTTTGCTTGTGGAGAAATAAGTTGCGAGTCAACTTTAGAGTTGCAACAGTAACCAATACAACAAGCAGCTATAGTTAAAATAGCTGCTACAGCAATTGCATCTGTAAAAGATTCAAAGTAAATTCCTGTAATAACACTAGCTGAAACAATTCCACAAGTGATTACAAGCGTTGTTATTATTTTGAACCCGTTTTGATTGTTTTCTTTTAGTGGTACTTTTTTGCCACCTGTAAGTGAAGTGTTAATGCAAGGTAGAGCTTTTTCTTGTGCTTTTTCACTTTTAAGTTTTTCTTGAATATCCATCAAAGCTTCTTCTGATATTTTTTCGTTCTCTTGAATTTTTACTTTTCTCTGATCTTTAAGTGACCTGGTATTTTCTAATCTACCTTCTCTATCCAAGCGTTTCTGCGATATTGGCTCATGCGGAGCTGGATTATCAGCCAAAAATTCTTTGAATTCTTTAAATTTAAGAAAGTCTTCTTCATACTTCTCTATTAATCTTTGAACTGAAGGATCTTCAATATGATTTATTACATCATTAAGAGCTGATTTTTTATTTAGTAAGTCAATAGTCTTAAATACTTCTTTGTCTAATATAAAACTTAATTTTTCATTCATTTCTTCAGAAACATTACCAGTTTGATAACCTGAAGAACGTAAATTACTAATGTATCTATCTAGCAATGTAGTAGGTAAATTTTCTATGAGTAAATTGCCAACATCAACAATGCATTTTTCAGCTGGACTATTCCCTTGGGTTTTAATTTGATCTTTAATTTCACTTATTATAGAATTTAGTTTACTAGAATCTATCTGTGAACTTGGTTGTATAGAGTTTATATAATTAATCAGCTCCTTTATCTTTTGACTTAAAATATTGCTATTGTCTTTACTAAGTGTAATAACTTGTTGAAAATTATTATAAAGCTCCTCAAGATTAAAAAGATCATTATAAATTCCCGGTACGTACTGGTATGTTCTTTTGCATGAAAGAAGATAATGAGAAAAAAGCTCCATCGGTGTCGTTTCGACACGTTTTAGATCAGAATACTTTTGTTCCAATGACTTTGGATTAATGAATACCATCAATGTAAACAATTGCGAAAGATGCTTTTTACAACTCTCCCACTCTGTATCTGCATCATCCCGACTAAAGCAACTATCTGGACTTAAGTAAACAAATACTGTATTCACCAAACTATGTAGTAGATTTTCTTTGCAGCTCCGCCCATACTCTTGCTTTTCTAATAAATTAGGATTTTGTAGCGTTATTCTTGCAATCGAAACAGTAAGGGTTTGAGCAATATTATAGCCCACGTTTTTTCCACGGAATATAGCATTATATCCAAAAAACTGTCCACGCCAGCTATACCAACCGCTTATCAAATCTAACTTCCCTGGATTGCTATGAATATCCACTCCATTGTTTAGTATAGTCTCTAAAATTTTGGGATTGTAAGCTGAACACCCCAATGGATGGACTATTACTTTTTGCAATGACTCAAAATCATTTCTAAATTTACTTATCAACTCTTTAAAGCTATCAACTTGGCTTAAAAGATTAAGATCTCCGGAATCATGTAGCTTAATTAAAAATTGGTAAAATTTATTTCTGAGATCTTCATTGGTCATAGTTATATCAATATATTAATTAAATATATTAATTATCTAACAAAAATTAGAATAATGCAAGCATTATAGTACTCCCTATTTGGCATCCTATATCTCTACGCTTTTATGCCAATTTTCGATTATGCTCTTTTTGCTCTGCCGTTAGTGGCTTTTTACCGCTTCCCTGAACGGATACTGATTGATTAATTTCTTAATAATTTATACTAGAGTTATCGGTAAAAAAATATTTCTTATCATGAATTGTTGTGCACTGCCAACCTTTCTGCTTCATGACGTGAAATTAATACCTCGATAATCTCGTCTAATTCGCCTTCTTTCACAATCTGCTCTAACCTATGCGAAGTATAATTAATTCTGTGATCCGTGAGCCTTGATTGCGGGTAATTATACGTTCTTATGCGCTCAGAGCGATCTCCAGAGCCAATTTGACCTTTTCTGATTATTGATCTTTCCAGTTCCCTTTTTTGCCTTTCAATCTCATATAGCCTTGCTCTTAAGACTTTTAGTGCTTTAGCCTTGTTTTTGTGTTGAGATTTTTCATCTTGCTGTATAACAACTATCCCTGTTGGCAAGTGTGTAACCCTCACCGCACTGTCAGTTGTATTTACCGACTGCCCACCAGGACCGCTAGATCTATAGACATCTATTCGTAAATCTTTCTCTTCTATTTTAAAATCAACCTCTTCTACTTCAGGTAATATTGCAACGGTCGCTGCAGAGGTGTGTAACCTTCCCGAGGACTCAGTTTCTGGGACTCTCTGAACTCTATGCACTCCTGATTCAAATTTTAGTCTTGCAAAAACTTCTGTTCCATTGATGAGTGCAGAAGCTTCCTTATATCCTCCTATGCCAGTATTAGATATACTAATCGGCTCGAACTTCCAATTTCTTCTTTCTGCATATTTTTGGTACATGCGGTATAAAGTTGCTGCAAATAACGCTGCTTCTTCCCCTCCCGTACCTGCTCTGATTTCTAGTATTGCATTTCTTGAGTCGTCCTCATCTTTGGGCAATAGCGATAATCTTAGTTTTGCTTTGACTTTTGGTAATAATACTTTTTGCTTCTCAAAGAATTCTTCTTTTGCTAACTCTTTTATATCGTGTTCGCTATTTTCATCTTTTATTATTTCCTCTAAGTCTGAAATTTCCTCTTTCAGAATGCTGTATTCATCAATTATTTTGATTATTGGCCTTAATTCAGAGTATTCTTTTGACAGATTGATGAATTCTTTTTGACTTAGGTTGGCAGGGCTTTCCAACTTCCTCCCTATATCATTAAATTTTTTCTTTAAATCTTGTAAATTATTCTCTATATCCATATAACACAGATTTAATATTTCAGCCGTTCATTTTAAGTAAGTAATATATACTGAAATAAAAAATTTCGTATATCAAGTAATAACATTATACTAATCTATTACTTTGCATACTTTTATTTAAATACAATGGCAAAACAGATAACATCAAGCTGCAACTTTATATTTGGAGCTTCGGATATCAAATCACTGCCAGATGAAATGGTCCCAGAAATCGCGTTCGCTGGAAGATCAAATGTAGGAAAATCCAGTTTGATTAATTTGCTAATAAACAGCAAAAAAGCTGCCAGAGTTTCCTCTAAACCTGGATGCACTAGGCAAATAAATTTTTACTCCATGTATGACGATAAGTTTAGACTTGTTGATTTGCCAGGGTATGGTTATTCTTATGCAGGTAAGGAGGAAATTGCACAATATTTAAGACTTGTTGAGTATTATCTAATTCAAAGAAGAAATTTAAGAAGAGTGTTTGTACTGATAGATAGCAAGGTAGGATTAAAAGAAATAGACAAAGACTTCATTTATTGGTTAACATATAACAACATCAACTTTAACATCGTGCTAACAAAAATAGATAAAGTGAGTCAAAAGAGCTTAGACGCTATTATAGAAGATACTCAAAAATGGATTAACAATGAAAGTGTGTCGTTTCATCAAATAAGCACTCGTGTTAGATGTAAAATAGTCAAGGTAAGAGATGAATTTTTCAAGTTTACAAGATAAAAAAATGAAGAGTAGTGAGTTTTTAAAGAGTGAGGTACCATTTAAGCAAAAAGCAGCAATATTACTTGAAGCTCTATCGAGCATCCCTAACTTTGTAGGCGAGACCTTTGTCATCAAATGTGGCGGCATAGTAATCTCAGATGAAACGTTATTCAATGCTTTTGTGCATAATGTTGTTTTATTAAAGCAGCTTGGTATAAACCCAGTGATAGTTCATGACGGAGAATATGAAATTAATTCGGTGTTAGAAATACTGGGTATGGATAGTAAGTTTGTAAATGATATCAGGCTTACAGACAAAGAGACCATGAAAATCATTGAAATGGTGCTATGTGGCTCAGTTAACAAAAAAATTGTTCAGCATATAAGTTCTGCTGGTGGCTCAGCCATTGGGTTATGTGGAAAAGATGGTAATCTAATGAAAGCCGAAAAAATAACCGCTACACTCAGGGAAAATAGATCAAATAACATCGAAAAAATATTAGATATGGGATTCATTGGCAGACCAACTGAAATAAATCCTGATATATTGTTTTTTATTGAGGAATCAGACTTTATACCAGTTATTGCACCAATTGGTCATGGAAAAAATGGAGAAACGTATCATATCGATGCCGATAGCGCTGCAAGTGAGATAGCAATTGCTGTTTCTGCATCTAAAATGATAATCTTTAGCAATATAGACGAAGAAATGAATAAAATTGGTGACAAGAAAATATCTGTTAAAAGTTTAAATGCATCAATTGATTGTGGCAAAATCAAAGGAGAAAAATTCATTGAAAGGCTTGCAGCTTACACTAGAATGATAGAAGAATGTGCTGGAATCGCTCACATAATTGATGGTAGGATACCTAATATTATGCTTGATTTATTTACTGAGAATAACTCAAGTATATCAATTGTTTTAGACAATTTGTAAATAATAGTTGAAATCTCTATAATTTCATCTTATAATAGATATATAAGTTTAAATATTTTCGTCTATAATTAGACATGATGTAGCGTTTAATTGTGGAAGTACCTTGGAGGTATGTCATGGGAATGGTAGAAAGTGGTTCGGATAAACAGTCTGTTTGGGCTAAGATAGGCAGTAATTTTGTCAAGTTTATTATATATACTGCAAAGCCTTCAAACTGGGCTGAGATAGGTACAAGAGGTGAGAAATTTGTTGGCAGGTCTCTTGCTTTGCCACTTAATGCAGCAATATATCCTATGAGACCGTCAAGTTGGAGTAAGTCTTGGAGTGAAAGAGGAAGTGACTGCACAAACGGTCTGACACATTTGGTAAGCAATCAGGGTGACGATTCTTTTTTCGATAGATCTGGCATAAGTCTTGTCAAGTCTTTGACATATCTTGTAAAGCCTTCAAACTTGTCTAAACCTTCTTTGGGTTGGGTATGGCATGATATAAAAAATGGTGGACGTTATATTATTGGTATGCCACTTGAAGAATATACCCAATTTGCAAAGGATGTACAAGAAGGCATCACACAAGCTAGTAAAAATCTTGCTGTGAAAGTAAAGTTAGTGGACTATAAAAAAGGAAAAATGATCTTTGAAGCATCGAGAGTTCTTGGAGATGCGTCTCGTTTAACCTCTGAGCAATTAGATAAAATAAAAAAAGGCTTGCCAAATGTAACTGTAGATAAAGGAAGAAATGAAGTTACAATTGAAGTTGATGTTGACGCAATAATTAATGATATTAAAGCTGATCCTGAAAACAAAGGAAAGAGCGAAAAAGAAATCAGAAAGCTTGCTACTGCAAGGATTGAGCAAGAAGTTGATTCTAGTCTTAAAAAATTTGGCGAAATTTCTGGTGGTGAATTTAAATACCATACAGATAAAAAATTGCTAAGGGCTATTGGAGAAACATTGTATAGGGGAAGTGTTAGTAAGGAAAAGCCCGTTGAAAAGCCAGCAGAGTCTGTAACACGACTCAATGAAAAGCCACTGCAAGATCTAGACCCATCCAAGACAGAGACTTTAAGATCTGGCGATAAACAGGAGCTATCGGAAGCTTTAAGACGGCTTTGTGATGATGGAAGCTTACCAAAGATTGCAGAGCCGCTTGTGAATAATAGTGAAAAGTCAGCAAGAGGGGATTTTCAATGGGGAAGTGACATTATTAATGAAAGAAAAGAAACCTGTGCTACAGGTAAGGTAAGGCAATAATTAAGGAGGAATATAATGACTGAGTATAATATAAAACAAGCTGAATTTGATGAACAGGAAAATAATGTTAGTAATCCGCTGAAGTCGTATTACTACATAGGATGTTTGTTAAGAGGAAGATCTAATGGTTGTGCTCAACAAGTCAATCAAGCAGTTGCAGTAGAAACTTCGCATGGTGTAACAACGGAAGCAATAAAGGCCTGTAATGATCTCAAAGGTACTGTAAAACTTGAAGGTGCTTGCGATAAAAAGGTAAGCTCATCATTATTTACACCAGATGGATCACCACAAAATATAGATGAGGTAGAAAGAAAAGGTCGCTCTTAAATATGAGCAATAAAGGTTATGACAATAACAACATCTTTGCTCAAATATTAAGAGGTGAGCTGCCTTGTGAGAAGGTTCATGAGGATGATGATGCGCTGGCATTTCATGATAAGTATCCTGATGCCCCAGTTCACATCTTAGCTATACCAAAGGGTCAGTATATCTCATATGATGACTTCATTCTAAAAGCTTCAGAAAATGAGATAGTCAATTTTTTCAGAACTGTGAGAGAAATAGCACATAAGTATAATTTAGAAAAAACAGGATATAGATTAGTTACTAACTACGGTGAGAATGGAGAGCAAGTTGTGCCGCATTTTCATGTGCATATTTTAGGTGGTAAAAAATTAGGAAAGCATGTAAATTCATAATATTACTTTACTATATGAATTTTTGTTAAATGAGTGAATATTTAACCATAGTAGTTTTTATCTGTGTATCAATTGTAATATCTCTTGCTTTAGGTGTGCTACCTATGTTTCTTGCGGTGAGTAAGCCAGATAGCGAAAAACTTTCCACATATGAATGTGGTTTTAACCCACTATCCAGTGCAAGGAAAAATTTTGATATTAAATTTTACTTAGTTTCAATATTATTTATAATATTTGACTTAGAAATTGCCTTTCTTTTTCCTTGGGCTGTGTCTTTATCTAAGATAAGCTACAATGGGTTTTGGTCTATGATGGTATTTCTTGCAATACTCACTATAGGTTTTATCTATGAGTGGTGTAAAGGCGCATTGGAATGGGAGTAAATTTATGACAGATCAAATTTTATCTAACGATGACTGGGGTCGTTATAAAAAAGATGGCTTTCTTATCACTAAATTTGGCGATTTAACAGATTATGTAATGAATTGGGCAAGATCTGGTTCTTTGTGGCCAATGACATTTGGTCTTGCGTGTTGCGCAGTGGAGATGATGCATACTGCATCCAGCCGCTATGATCTTGATAGATATGGCATAATGTTTCGTGCAAGCCCACGTCAATCAGATGTGATGATTGTTGCTGGCACATTAACTAATAAGATGGCAGGGGCACTTCGTAAAGTTTATGACCAGATGGCAGATCCAAAATATGTTATTTCTATGGGAAGCTGTGCAAATGGTGGTGGGTATTACCATTACTCTTATTCAGTAGTCCGAGGTTGCGATAGGATTGTACCAGTTGATGTGTATGTTCCTGGATGTCCACCAACCGCTGAGGCTTTGCTGTATGGACTCTTATGTTTACAAAATAAAATAAAACGCACTCAAAATATAAAGCATGGATAAAACTGCAAAATATATACAGAAAAAATTCAAATGTGAGTGTACTCAGCAAGGTGATGGCACTATTATAATATATTCGACTCTGAATGACATTGAAAAGCACTTACTCTTTCTACGTGATGATGAAAAATGCAGGTTTGAGCTATTGGTCGATATTTTTAGCGTTGATTATCCAGATAGAGAGAAACGTTTTGAGCTGATATATAATCTGCTCAGCGTTGTTCATAATATTAGAGTTCATGTAAAGCTTCAATTATACGAGGGTGATATGCCTCCAAGCGTAGCGAAGATATTTAGTGCAGCTTCGTGGTTTGAGCGTGAAGTGTTTGATATGTATGGAATAGAATTTTCTGATCACCCAGATCTACGTAGAATTCTCACGGATTACGGATTCAAAGGTAATCCGATGCTCAAGGATTTTCCTCTTACTGGCTATGAGGAGGTTAGATACGATATAGAGGCGAAAAAAGTTGTGTATAATCCTATAGATTTACCACAAGATTTTCGTACATTTGATAGCCTATCACCTTGGGAAGGTAAAAAATAAAAGGAGTATATAATGACAATACAAAGAAAAAAAATATCTTTAATTGGTGCAGGCAATATCGGCGGTACTCTTGCTCATATGATTGCACTAAGGGAACTTGGCGATGTTGTTTTGCTTGATATTAATGAGGTCATTCCACAAGGTAAAGCACTTGATATTGCAGAGTCAGCTCCTATTGATGGGTTTAATGTTAATTTAACTGGCACTAATGAGTACAAAGATATAGAAAATTCTGATGCAATCATCATAACAGCAGGTATTGCCAGAAAACCAGGAATGAGCAGAGATGACCTTCTGCAAACTAATGCTGCGGTAATGAAGGAGGTTGGCGAAAATATTAAAAAATATTCACCAAATGCGTTTGTTATAGTGGTTACCAACCCTTTGGATGCAATGGTTTCAGTGGTGCATAAGTTTTCAAACCTTCCAACCAATATGATTGTTGGAATGGCAGGAGTGCTTGATTCTGCACGCTTTCGTTATTTTCTTGCAAGTGAACTAAATATTTCCGTTGAAGATGTCGCTGCTTTTGTGCTGGGTGGACATGGAGACACTATGGTACCGCTCATTAATTGTGCCTCTGTTGCTGGCATTCCACTTACCCAAATCATCAATATGGGTTTCATCACACAAGAAAAAGTCGATGAAATAGTTGAACACACTCGTAATGGTGGAAAAGAAATAGTTGATTTACTTAAAACTGGATCTGCATATTATTCGCCTGCATCTTCAGCTATATGTATGCTAGAATCATATTTAAAAGATAAAAGGCGCATATTGCCATGCGCTGCTTACCTAAATGGTGAATATGGAGTAAAAGACTTATTCATTGGTGTTCCTGCCATTATTGGCAAAAATGGCATTGAAAAGATTCTAGAAGTTAAAATGGACGATAATGAGCAAGAAATGTTTAATAAATCTGTAAGTTCAGTAAGAGAATTAGTTGGATTAATAAATCTTTGAGAATTGCGATTTTTCTTTGGATACTTTTCTTCATTAATTGCATCAACTTGGTTTCTTAGTATAGTACTTTGAAAATAATAAAATATAGAAATTAAGTATTTCTGATATGAGGCTTGTAATTGACCAGTTCTATACTTATATATTTTCATATCAGATTAATTTTACAATAGGGAGTGTTTATTATGGGACGAGCAATAGGTATAGATCTCGGAACGACAAATTCTTGTGTTGCAATAATGCAGGGTAAAGATACAAAAGTAATAGAAAATAAAGAGGGAGCACGAACTACTCCATCTATAGTTGCATTTACTTCATCTGGAGAGAGATTGATTGGTGCTCCAGCAAAGAGACAAGCAACAACTAATGCAAGTAATACCTTTTTTGCTACCAAGAGATTAATAGGGCGTCAATATAGTGATCCTGAAATGAAAAATCTGCAGGTACCATACACGGTGTTTGGAGCAAAAAGTGGTGATGCATGGATTAAAACAACTGATAGTAAAGAATACTCTCCTAGTCAAATTGGTGCATTTATATTGCAAAATCTGAAAGAAGCAGCAGAAGCTTATCTTGGAGAAGAAGTAAAAGATGCTGTAATAACAGTACCTGCATACTTCAACGATTCTCAGCGTCAAGCTACAAAAGATGCAGGAAAAATTGCCGGATTAAATGTACTAAGAATTGTTAATGAACCAACTGCTGCAGCGCTTGCTTATGGTCTTGATAAGAAACATGGGCACACAATAGTAGTGTATGACTTGGGTGGTGGTACATTTGATGTTTCAGTTCTCGAAATAGGTGACGGAGTTTTTGAAGTAAAAGCTACAAATGGTGACACTCACTTGGGTGGTGAAGATTTTGACAATGCAGTAGTGAATCATTTGCTTGATGAATTTAAGAAAAGCAATGGGATTGACTTAAAAAATGATCCAATGGCTATGCAGAGAGTCAAAGAAGCTGCTGAAAAAGCGAAAATTGAATTATCAAGCACCATGGGAACAGAAATCAATCTGCCATTTATTACAGCAGATGCAAGTGGTCCTAAACACTTAAATATGAAATTGACTAGAGCAAAACTTGAAAGTTTAGTAAATGCTTTAATTGAAAGAACTATGGCTCCTTGTAAAAAAGCCCTTGAAGATGCAGGCTTATCTGCTGATAAAATAGGAGAGGTGGTGTTAGTTGGTGGCATGACACGTATGCCAAAAGTAATAGAAAAAGTTAAAGAATTCTTTGGTAAAGATCCACATAGAGGGGTAAATCCTGATGAAGTTGTGGCAATTGGAGCTGTAATACAGGCTGGAATCATTCAAGGTGATGTAAGAGACGTATTGTTACTTGACGTAACTCCACTTTCTCTTGGTATTGAGACTTTAGGAGGAGTGTTCACTCCACTTATTGAGCGTAATACTACAATTCCTACTAAAAAATCACAGGTATTTTCAACTGCGGAAGATAATCAAACAGCTGTTACAATAAAAGTCCATCAGGGTGAAAGAAAACTAGCAGTTGACAACAAATTACTTGGTCAATTTAGTTTAGAAGGGATACCTCCTGCTCCACGCGGAAGACCACAAATTGAAGTGACATTTGATATAGATGCAAATGGAATAGCGCACGTTTCTGCGAAGGATAAAGCTACTGGAAAAGAACAAAAAATACGTATTCAATCTTCGGGTGGTTTATCTGATGCTGAAATAAATCGCATGATAAGGGAAGCTGAAGAGAAAGCGGAAGAAGACGAAAAGCGTAAAAAATTCATTGAAGTGAAGAACCAGGCGGATAGTTTAGTACATTCTACAGAAAAGTCTCTGGCAGAATATGGTGATAAAGTGTCACCTGAAGATAAATCTGCTATTGAAAATGCAATGAATGAGCTGAAAGATGCTAGTAAGTCTGATAATATTGATGACGCTGATTCAATCCAGCAGAAAGTTACTAATCTTTCTCAAGTCTCTATGAAGCTTGGGGAAGCTATGTATCAAGCATCAGAGCAACAACAAGCTGATGGCTCATCAACAGCAAATGAGGAAGAAAAAGTAGTGGATTCTGATTATCAGGATGTGGATAACAAAGAAGAGAATAAGTAATTGTGTATAGAAGCAATATTTTGGTTATGTTGCTTCTTTTTAATTTTGTGTTTCACTATTCCAGTTTGAAAAGATAATTTTTAGAATATTCCAATCTTTTTATACATTCATCCTTACCGAGAATTACCATGATATCAATAATTCCAGGTGCATCCATTACCCCAGTTATAGGAGCACGTAATGAGTGATAAAGATCGCTCATTTTAATATCCTGTAACTTTGAAAATTCTTTAATTTTGGAAGATAAAAAACCTTTATTCCAATTATCATCACTAATATTTGATAAAAATGATGCAAGTAAATCTATTGTATTAAGATTAGATTTTATAACTTGGTAAGCTTCTTCACTTAAAAAAAGCGGTAAATCTTGTATATAAAAGCTGGCTAAACATAGTAATTCAGCTAGGTAGTTAACTCTTTTTTTTAGTTCTGTTAACCCCTGCAATAAATAGTTCTTTTTTATATCACTCAGTTTTAACATCGGAGCAAATGTATTTAAAATATCCAGAATATCCTCATTGCTTGTGTTGTTAACATAATGGTTATTTAAATGCTCTAATTTTTTAAAGTCAAGCCGTGCAGGTGAACGACCAATACTGCTTAAATTAAACCACTCTATTGCTTGCTCATCGCTGATAATCTCATCATTACCATGACTCCAACCGAGCCTGAGTAGGTAATTGCGCATCGCTTCCGGTAATATTCCCATTTTTTCGTAGTCACAAATGCTTGTTGCACCATGTCTTTTAGATAGCTTATTTCCATCTTCCCCGTGTATAAGTGGCACATGTGCAAAGTCGGGAATGTGAAATCCAAGAGCCTGATATATCAACTGTTGCTTAAAGGTATTAGTGAGATGATCAGAGCCCCGTATTATATGAGTTATTCCAGCATCATGATCATCAACGACCACTGCAAAAATATATGTTGGAGTGTTATCGGAACGCAAGATCACTATATCATCAAGTTGGTCGCTCTTTACTTTAATTTGACCGTATATTTTGTCATTAACAATAATTTCTTCTGCATCTGGTACTCTAAAGCGCACAACTGGCTTTATGTTCCCATCAATACTTGCGGTACATTTATGCTTGTATATTTTTCCTTCTTCCCTTGCTTTTATTTTTTTCTCTGCGACTTCATTCTCAGGACAATAACAGTGATATGCCTTATTTTTTTCAATCAGTAGATTTGCTACTTCCACATGACGCTCTATTCTTTTTGACTGATATATTATTTCTTCATCATAATCTATACCAAGCCATTTCATTCCATCGATTATTGCATCAATTGCTTCTTGTGTTGAACGCTTTCTGTCAGTGTCTTCAATGCGTAACAAGAATTTACCACCATGATGCTTTGCATAGAGCCAATTAAACAAAGCAGTACGAGCTCCACCAATGTGCAAAAAACCTGTTGGCGATGGGGCAAACCTAGTGACTATCTCTTTCATATCTTACTACAGTAATGTGTAGGTTATAATAACTCAAATCACCGTGTGTAACAATAGAGCTATTTTATGGTCCATTACCTGGAGACATTTCCTCTGTTTGTGTGTCTACAGTGACATGAGCTATATTACTTCCTGCTTGTTTACCTTCTTTATTTGATGCTTTGGTTAAGTGGAACGTTGATAATATTGCAAAAGCTAGCCCTGCAACTACTAAACTGCCAATCACAGGTGCTAATAGTCCTACTTCACCTGAGGTTATACAAAATAGGTACGTTACTAATCCAAAATTAGTTAATGATGCAACGCCAATTACTGCTCCTGTACATACATTGCCTTTTTGTTTATCACATTTGCTTAATTCTGTGATTAGGTAGACTGCTAATAATATTGCAAGATTTAATCCTATAGCTGCTGCACTGAGCATGAAAGGCGCTGTAACTAACATTCCCATTCCTATGTTTTCGCACATTGTGATGCAAAATAAATACACTGCACTGCTATTGCTGAACAAGCTACTGATCCAATACCAGCCATTCCACCTACACATAAGCGAGTTTTGTTATATTGCACCATAAATTACCTTTGAATCATATTACTAACATATTAACATAAATATATATTTTGTCAAATATAGAGAAATTTATCCCGTATTAAAGTTTTAGCTATTAACAGTAAAATTTATTATACTTAATCATATTTATTTTTAATAAATTAGATTGTATAATTTAGCATTGATTAAATATTGTGGGGTGTGTTATGGTTAAAGTTCCAGCTGAAAACGGTAATGCTATTATTTCAAATGGGGATATAAACAATTCAATAACTAATTCTTTTATTGAAAAGCTACTGAAAAATATAGAATTAGCAAAAGGGGATGTTCCAAGTTCTAGTAATGAACTAAGTGCTAGTTTTGATCATTGGATTGAGTTACTAAAGAAAAAAAGCAGTCAAAAAGGTAAGATAGATTTAAATGCTTTAAGAGATAGTAACAATGAAACTTTGTTATGCTTTCTAATTAAAAATCGTACATTATGGAATTTGTTGTCACAAGAAGATAGGGATTTGCTGGTTGATAAATCAGATATTAACTACGGGTACAGCGGCCCACTTGATAAGACAAAACAAAGAGTACTAGCAGATAATTACTTACACATAGCTGCAAGAGTACAAAATAAAGAGGCATTTGTAGCTATTTGCAAGAAAAGGGTTAATCTTGTAGGTCAGCGTAATGAAGACGGAAATAATCCATGTCATGAAGCAGCAAAAAGCAAGATTCTGCTTCCTGCAACAAAAGAGTTTGTGAGGCTCTTAGAGGAAGAGGCTAGTAAAAAAATTGAAAAAGCAGAAAAAGCTAAAGATTGGAAAAAATTGAGAAGATTAAAAGAGGAACTCAAATGTAATAAAAAATATATTAAAGATGCACTTTGCAGTAAAGACTGTGCTTTTAACAAGGATAAGAGAACACCTCTTTATTACTTAGATCCTACAGAACGAAAAGAAATCAAGCAAACTGCAGGCATAAAAGATAAACTCATATGTAATAAAGACTTACACATATGCTTATATATAGCAGGAACAATGCTATCTATTGCTGCTTTGTGTGTATCTTTGTATTTTTTATTTTTGAATTCTCCAACTTTTGCACTGAGCTCAGGGGTTGCAATGGCTTCTGGTGCGTTTGCATGTCTACTCTTTAAGGCATGCGAAGAGATATACAACTTGCATAATGAGGAAGCTTCTGTGCAAAATGTTATTGGGATTACACAAGTTTCAGAAGGTGTAGGTGTGGCAGTGTGATGAAGTCAGAAATTACTTGCAGGTCGTTATATAGGCTTCTTAATAGTTGTTCTTGAGATAAATGCACACAAATGACAGAAAGGAAGTACAGTAAGATTTTAATAGCAAATAGGGGAGAAATTGCCTGCAGAATTATAAAGACTGCGCATAGGATGGATATACCTTGCGTTTGTGTGTATTCGGACGCAGATGTTAATTCTGTGCATGTAAGGCAAGCAGATGAATCAAGATACATTGGTCCTTCGCCTTCTTGCCTTAGTTATTTAAACATTGATAAAATGTGCGAGGTAGCAATTGAAACAGGTGCGCAGGCAGTGCACCCTGGCTATGGTTTCTTAGCAGAAAATCCAGATTTTCCACGTGCTCTTGAAAAATGTGGTATAGATTTCATCGGTCCAAGTGCAGAAACAATAGAAGTTACAGCCAATAAAATTACAGCAAAGGAAGCTGCAAAAAAAGCTGGAGTAAATGTAGTGCCAGGATATATGGGTAGAATTAACGATGCTGCTCATGCGGCTATGGTTGCTGAAGAGATTGGTTTTCCTGTTATGCTTAAAGCTGCTGCAGGTGGTGGTGGCAAAGGAATGCGTGTTGTACATTCAAAACAAGAAGTTGACCTTGCATTTACATCAGCAACAAATGAAGCAGAAAAAAGCTTTAAAGATGGCAGTATCTTCATAGAGAAATACATAGAGCTACCAAGGCATATCGAAATACAAATCATAGCAGATAAATATGGCAATATAGTTTGTCTTGGAGAGAGAGAATGCTCAATACAAAGGAATAATCAAAAGCTAATGGAGGAAACTCCGAGTCCGTTTATCAGCGAACAAGTAAGACAAGAAATGTATGCTCAGTGTGTTCGCCTAGTAAAGCAGGTTGGTTATTTTTCAGCAGGTACCGTTGAATTTGTTGTAGATAAAAATCACAAATTCTATTTCCTTGAAGTTAACACTAGATTGCAAGTTGAGCACCCAGTCACTGAGTTTATTACTGGAATAGATATAGTAGAAGAAATGATTAGAACTTCTTGGGGGGAAAAATTAAGGTTTAACCAAGATGATATCAAACTTACTGGCTGGGCAGTAGAAAGCAGAATTTGCGCTGAAGATCCATCAAAGAAATTTTTTCCTTCTGGTGGAAGAATAAAGTATTACGATAAACCAAACGAAAATGATTATGTAAGAATAGATGATGGAGTCGCCGCAGGTTCGGAAATCAGCATGTTCTATGATTCAATGATCGCAAAGGTAATAACATATGGAAAAGATAGAATAGAAGCAATCAGTAGAATGCAAAAAGCATTGTCTGAATGCTATATAGAAGAAGTCACAAATAATATAGAATTTCTTGAGTCTATTTTCCATCACCCAAATTTTATTGCAGGGAAACTTCACACTAGATTTATCCCAGACTTTTACCCTGATGGATTTCATGGCGATTTTGTTACAGAAGAATATGTTAAAATATCTATTTTAATTTCGTTATATGTTTACTTAGAAAATGAAGAAAAGCACTGCGCTAGGATAAATAATGGAATGTTCATGGTGGCAGTGAATGATAACGGGTACTCTATAAATGCAAAGTATAAAGATGGCGCATTAACAGCAGTGTATAATCATAATACATACTCTGTGAGAGGTAAATGGAAACAAAATAGCTATAAATTACTATATATCACAATTAATGATGACATAGATATTACAGTAAAAATAGAGAGACAAAACAATAAATATTTAATAAGACATGCAGGAATGAAAACTGAGTGCTCTGTGTTTAAACCTCATGTGGCTGAACTAAATAAGCTAATGCTGAGTAATGAAGCGGAAGAAATTTCAGCAGAATCAGTAAAGTCACCGATATCTGGCTTATTAGTAAAGCTATATGTTAGTATAGGAGACTCGGTAGAAATAGGACAACCTTTATTTGTTGTGGAAGCCATGAAAATGGAGAATATCATATGTGCTGAAGCGAAGATGGTAATAAAAAACATTCCTGTTCAAGAAGGAAAGAATGTGCAGGTTGGTGATGTGGTGCTAGATTTGCATATATAGCTATGAGAATAGACATCTTTCGAAACTTGATTTCTGATGGCAATTTTGTTGTCGAAGCTTGACTACGCTCCTCAAATACATTCGAGTATTCTGCGGTGCTCCTCTGCGCCTCTTCTAAAAATTTCTCATCATAGACAGGTTTCGAAAGATGTCTAATATTCAACAAATATATGATTTTAATAATCTATGATTTTCCCATTCCAGGCTGTTCATAAAAAATAAGTTGTTTTCTTAGGCGCTGCTGCTATCAAGATATTCCTTGATTTTTTTCAAGTCTTCCCAAGCTAAACGTTTTTGCATAGGTTGGCGTAACAAGTAAGCAGGATGAAATATAGCTACTGTAGTAATTGGACTGGTTAAATATTGGTTAGTATACGTGTGAAATTTTCCACGTAAATTTGATATGGTTTTTGTGTTGTCAAGAAGGCTATAGCATGCAATCCCTCCAACTAAAACCAAAATCTGTGGTGAAACAAGTGCAATATGCTTTTCTACAAATGGCCTGCACATATCAAGTTCCAGGTTTGTTGGCTTTCTATTACCAGGTGGACGCCAAAATACAGTATTGCTTATATAAACTTTAGTGCGATCAAGGTTGATTGCATTTAGCATTTTGTCTAGCAGCATTCCGCTTGCACCACAAAATGGTATTCCTTTTAGATCCTCATTTGCACCTGGTGCTTCACCAACAAGCATAATTTTTGCGTTTTGATTGCCATCAGAAAACACTGTATTAGCAGCAGTCTTTTTGATTTCACAACCTTCGAACGATTTAACAGCATTTCTTAATTCATCTATAGTGTTGCATTTACCTGCAAGTTTTCTTGCTTCAATTATCCAGTCGCTTGGAAAGAAATTTTTAGGCTCTTTATCTTTTTCTGGATCTAAGTAGTCTGCTACTTGAATAACAGGTTCACCGGATTGTGAAACATTATCATCATCCTTGTCATCTTCTGTTAATGTGCAATCAACACCAACTTCATGATAAAATTTTAGTAATTCTAGATCATCCTTACTCATATTGCTTTTTAATCTTCTGTGCTTTTTTCATGGCCATATCGTACTTTAATTTAGATAGATGTCTAATATATAATATGCCATTTAAGTGATCCAGTTCATGTTGAATGCACCGTGCAAGCCAACCATTCGCTTTCATCGTTTGCTCCACGTTATCTAAGTCTTTATACTTAACAGTTAAGGACTTTGGACGTGTAATCTCGTAACTCTGTTCTGGAATTGAAAGACACCCCTCTTTGAGGACCACTTGCTCATCAGACAATTCTGTAATTTCTGGGTTAATCATACAAAAAGACCCTGTTGATTGATATCCAGGTTGTTCATCTTTGTACTCTGGTGGTATACGCGTAACAAAAACTCTCTTTAATACTCCAACTTGCACTGAAGCAAGACCAAAGCCATCCTCATACTCCACAGTTTCGAACATGTCATTTACTAATTCTTTAATTTTATCGTTTATTTCTGTTGTTTCACTTGCGCGTGTGACTAGTCTTTCATCAGGAACGATTACAATTGGTAATTTGGACATAATAACTTGGGCACAAAAACCTTGATCTTATGTTTTATTTTTTCTTTTGTCCAGAATTTAGGGTATATTAAAGTGTTGCTGTATTTTTATAATAGAAATATAAATTATTTAAAGGAAGCTATAACTTAATGAAATTGGGCAATAAGGTTAACTAATGTACTCTGCAGTAATAGTAAAGCCAAAAAGAAGCATTTTTGCTATCTTAGACATAGGTACAACAAAGATTGTCTGTCTAATTGTTAAAATGAATAGCAACTTCAGTTATAAAATAATCGGAATAGGTTATAAGATTGCAGAAGGCATAAACGCTGGGTCAATCACTGATGCCAAACATGCAAGTTATTCCATTTCATCAACCATAGGTTTAGCTGAACAAGTGTCAGAGGAAACGATAGACCAGATATATGTTAATGTTGCTGGATGTGGCATCTCATCTTTTAACGTGTATAATGAAATTATTGCGGCTAATCACGAAATTTCTGAACGGGATATAAAACGTGTGGTTTTTCAAACATTTGAGAAATATGTTGAAGAAAATGTTATCATTCATAATATACCACTAAAATATCACTTAGATGACTTGACTGATATAAAAGAGGTTAGCGGGCTCTATGGAAAGAGATTATCTGCTGATGTTAATGTTATTACTGCTTCGCGTCCAGCACTTACCAATATTGAAAACTGTATAACTCATAATGGTGGATTAAATATGGCAGGTTGCATTGCTTCTGCATATTCTGCAGGTCTTGCCTGTCTGAGTGGAGATGAAAAAGAGCTTGGAACTGCTATTGTTGATATAGGGGGCGGGTGCACTGCAATTGGAATTTTCAAAAGAGGAAAGCTTGTATATGCAAGCAGCATTCCAATTGGTGGAATTCATATAACAAGAGATATTGCTTATGGATTATGCACAAGCATAGAACATGCAGAGCGCATAAAAATACTATATGGTAGTACTATTATAACTTCAATAGATGAGAACGAGTACATTACAGTACAAAATAATGAAAACGATGAGCCTGCTCAAGTATTAAAATCTCAGCTTATCAACATCATAAGACCAAGAGTTGAAGAAATACTTGAAATGGTAAGAGAACGGTTTCAAGAGCAAAAAGATCCAATTAATAAAGTAGTGATCACAGGTGGCACCAGTCAGCTCACAAGCATGAAAGAGATTGCAGGCTATATATTTAATAAACAAGTCCGAATCGGATGCCCTGAACCAGTAAATGGCCTTGACGGAGAATATGATAAAAATCCGGTATTTTCTGCTGCTATAGGCTCTATAAAGCTAATAGTTGACACTTTTTATAAAAGTAATTCTGGTATGCTAGGCCAGGATAGTAGAATAAGTAAGCTGTACCATTGGGTTAAGTCGAAAATTACAGTTTGAAATGATAATAGGTCTAACAGGTGGAATTGGAGCAGGAAAGAGCTTTGTGGCTAGCTGTTTTAAAAAGCTTGGTGCTGCTGTATTTGATGCCGATTATGTTGTACATCAGCTTTACAAAGTGGATAAAGGCATAATAAATTATGTAGAAAAAAATTTTCATGGAGTAGTAATAAATGGTGAAATAGATAGGGAAATGTTATCTAAACATTTTTTAGCATATGATGAAAATTGGATGAAATTCCAATCTCTAGTTCATACTGCTGTTCTCTATAAACTAGAACTTTTCCTTGCACATGAAAAAAAGTTCAACAGAAAACTTTTAATTTTAGATTTTCCGCTTTTATTAGAAACAAAATTTCATTTGTATTGTAATTTTATTATTTTTGTCCACGTGGAAAGCGCTTTGCAAGAACAACGATTAAGCAAACGCAATATTGATAAGGGGAAACTCAATCTGATGTATAACGTTCAACTGCCTATTGAGGTAAAAAGGAAGCTAAGTGGCTCTATTATTAATACTAGCGTAAGTAGAAAACATGTTTTTTTTCAAGTAAAGGAACTAGTGGATTCGCTAACATGATCAAGTGTGCAGCTTTAACCTATTAATTAGCTCTTTTGTTTTAAAAAATTGGTATATCTGCAGGGGAAAGGATATAAAAAAGACCTTTCCTTCACCTATCATTGTTGTTAAACTATAAGCAAATTTTTAATGGATTACAGTGCTGATAAGCGACAAAGTAAAACGAATCTTAAATTACTACGAAAGCGAAAATCCAGGAGTAAAAGCGAATCTTGCTCGTATTTTAGTGCATGGAAAGCTAGGAGGTAGTGGTAAATTAGTAGTTCTTCCTGTGGATCAAGGGTTTGAGCATGGACCGATTAAAAGCTTTGAGGTTAATCCTGATGCTTATGATCCAAATTATCATTTTCAGCTCGCAGTTGATGCTGGAGTGAGTGCATATGCTGCTCCACTTGGTATGATTGAAGCTGGGGCTTCAACCTATGCTGGAATGCTTCCGCTTATTTTAAAACTTAATAGCTCTAATTCTTTACATTTCAAAAATTTAACTCCTGACCAAGCAGTTACTGCCTCTGTGAAAGATGCGCTACGTTTGGGATGCATAGCTGTGGGATTTACTATATATCCTGGTTCTGCGAAGTGTTTTGATATGATGGAAGAAGCTCGTGAAATAATAGCTGAAGCTAAGTCTTATGGACTTGCAGTAGTTTTATGGTCTTATCCACGTGGCGAGGGGATTTCTAAAGAAGGTGAAACTGCAGTTGATGTTATTGCATATGCTGCACACATTGCAGCTTTACTTGGTGCTAATATAATAAAGGTAAAGTTTCCAACTAAGCATGTAGAAAAAGAAAAAATAGAAGCAGAAAATATTGCATCATTATCCCAAAGAATTGAGTATGTTAAAAAGTCTTGCTTTGCAGGGAAAAGAATAGTAGTTTTTTCTGGTGGTGAGTCAAAGTTGTTGAATGACATATATAATGAAGCAAAAGAAATTAAGCAAGGTGGTGGTAATGGTTCAATAATTGGACGCAATACTTTCCAACGTAAAAAAGAAGAAGCTTTATCTATGCTAAAAGGTATAATGGATATCTATAATAGCAACTAATCATAAATGGCTGGGTGGCAGAATGGCTTATGCGGAGGACTGCAAATCCTTTTATACCGGTTCAATTCCGGTCCCGGCCTCTTTAAATTCTTAACTCTAATCATAAAATTTTAATGAGTTTAATAGAGTATAAAAACCAATAAAATTAGAAAACCTGCAGTAGCCTCGCTACAGGTGAAAATGTTAACGGGTATGGCTATTTGATAAGTGTAAAAGTTCTAATAATTGTGTAAATATTGATTTAGGTGGGTTATTGAGTTTTTCATCCCTCTTAATTTTCTGTTTTAAATCGTGCTTTATTTCCTGAAGTACGTTTTTCAGTAGGTCTTTATTTTCCTTTGTATCTATTTTTAACTTTTCTATGATATCTTTACTTTCACTGTATTGATCTAAATATTTGTTAGGGGAATCTAATAAACTTTTAATACTACTTTTCTTGTCTTTTAGATTTTCTACATTATTTTCAATAAAAGATGACCACTTTTCTTTTATTATATCTCTAAGTTGATTTTTCAATCTACTTTTTTGTTTTTCATAATCTTTTCTACTCATAAATTTTTTCTGACTTTTAAGATCTACCAGCTTTTGCTGTACATCATTTTGCTTTCTTTGTAGCACATCTATATGTTTATCAAAATTTATAGGACCTACTTCTCTTGACTGTAATTGTTGCGACCTACTATAGTACTTTCTAATACAAGTGATAAACTTCCATAATCGCCTTACCAACCAAAAGGTGTAGATTATCCTGCTGATGCATGCGAGTCCTGAGCCAGCTTTTAATCGTATGCCAGCAATGCTCAATTGGATTCAGATCTGGTGAGTACGTAGGAAGATAGAGCAAATAGCAACCTATAGATTCTATTAATTCCCTTGTTTTAGCGGTTTTATGAAAAGCAGCATTATCCATAATTATAGTTGTACCAACAGGCAACTTTGGTAGCAATATTTGCTCCAGCTACGCATTGAATACATCCTTATCGCACCCTCCAGTGAAGGTCATGGGCGCAATAAAATTTTTCTTAATCCACCCACCTGTCATACTGATTCTCTCGCGTTTTTTGCCCGTAATGTCTGCATAAATTTTCTCCCCCTCGTGGAGCTCTTCCATATTCTGGGTATAGCCTATTATCGACTCCTGCTTCATCTATATACACAATGCTTTCATGGTCTATTTTGGCAACTTTTTCGACAAATTTTTGCCTATCTTCGTGGTTCCGCTCTCGGTAAAGCGTGGTCTTTTTTTTCTTGTGATTTTTAACTGCTTCAGCCTATACCAGATCGAATTTATCCCAAATCCTAGGTTTTGTTTCATCTCCATTAGCGTCTGATCTGGGTGTTTTTTAACATACTCTTTCAGCATTTTTGGATCTATTTTTCTTATAAAACCACTCATTTTTGCTGGTTTTAAGCTCTCACCTGCAGCCTTCTTTTTTAGCCATCTGTATAACGTTGCTATTCCTATCTCCAAAAGTTCTGCAACCTCTTCCTTTGGCTTTCCTTTTTTAACCAAAGATACTGCTTTCTCTCTTAAATCAACACTGTATACCATCACTTTTCCTACATGCCTAAATGGTCATTATACAGTTATCATTTGCTTTGGAAAGTACTATAGAAGAGGGAAGATGGCAATAAGTTACGTAAAAATAGCAAAAACACCATATGTTTTTAGACAATTGACAGGGCTCACAACATCTGAATTTGAAAAAATCGTGGAAAAAGTGCGTCCAGAGTGGGAAAAAATGGAGGCTAAAAAGAAATGCCATGGCAGAAAATCGCATGTTGAGGTGCTAGAAGACAGGATTTTATGTGTTCTAATTTATTATAGAACGTACATAACGCATCCATTTTTAGGGTTTTTGTTTAATTTGCACAACTCAAATATTTGCCGACTTTTGAAGAAAATGGAGTCATTATTGGCCAAAAAAATTGCGATAAAAAAGGATAGAACGCTGACTCCAGAAAGGATTTAAAAATTTTAGCAGATGTCACGGAGCAACCGATACAGCGGCCAAAAGACGCAAAAAAACGTAAAAATCTTATTCCAGAAAGAAAAAAATGACCACGATAAAAACCGAAATTGTGATTGAGGGAAATGGGCAAATTTTGTCAGTTTCAAGATCACATCGAGGTCGAATACATGACTTTCGCATAAGGAAACAGGAAAAATTGTTGGCCAAAGATAGCATAAAATATGCCGATTCTGGGTATCAAGGTTGGCAAAAACTGCAGAAAAACGTTGTGATTCCGTACAAAAAACACCGTAAAAAGCCACTAACGGAGGAGCAAAAGGAGCATAATCGGAAGCTGCCATCGTTCAGGATGCGTGTGGAAAATAAGATTCGCGAGATCAATGTTTTTAAGATTATGTCAAATATTTACAGAAATTTTCAGAAGAAATACAACATGAGATTTAATATTATTGCGGGTATTGTGAACTTGCGGCATAGTTTTTAATAATTTTTGGGCTGGGGATTTCTACCAGATTTTATCAGCAACTTGCTTCACGTTGTTTCGCAGGGGGTCTAAGGAATTGAAAAGTGCAAAGAGATTATGACAAGCACGTTTATAAAGAGCGGCATTTGATCGAGTGTTTTTTCGGTAAAATCAAAAACTTCAGACGGATTTTCTCCAGATTTGATAAAACTGCTGTAGTTTTTATGGGGTTTTTGAATTTCGTTGGCGCACTTATATGGCTCTCATAAAATTTTATTCACAGGGCCTAGATCATAAAAAATTACAATAGGAATTGAACCTTGCGATGAGTAGCGTAGAAAACTGTTCTTCCAAAATTGAATCAAATCTTGATCAATTAGATTGGCAAACTAAACGTGGTATTATTAGAACATTAGTTGAGTAAATTGAAATTAATCTTGATGATGTTGAGATAGCATGGAAAATAAAGGAACTTGCTAATCCTACTCAGGAAAGGCAAAATTAAAATATGCAACATTGTCGCAGGAGCCCAGACGCTGGGATCTCACTTAATAATTTCGTAATATAAGTCATACCAGTTTGGATTTTTTCTTGCAACTAAATTAATGATTTGTCAATAAAAACTAATTTATAGCCAGCCTGATCAATAGACTTTTTTGACATCTCTGTTATAATATCTTAACATTAAAGCTAATTTAATCAAAAAAATCATGATATAAATGATGTTATTGAGAAAATTCATAATAAATGTTCTCCTCTGATGTTTAGTGAATTTCAATAAATTATCTTTTTAATTCTGGAATAAGTATATGCCCTGTTGATATGTTTGGTTCAAAACCCAAAAGTAAGTTCATGCTTTCGACTGGAGAGGAAGGCATAATATTACTATATTTTAAAAATAACACTTTAAATAAAAGATACTTTATTAAGAACAGAAATGATAAAGCAGTTTCCGATTTAAAGTCGTGTCTTTCATCCGATAAAAAAGCACCTTTATACTTGGTGCTTAATCATGTAGATCAAAATTATTCATTGCAGTATATTCCAGGGGTGAATAGGGTTAGCGCCTATCTATCAGCAAAAACGAAAATGGAGCATTTTATTCGTAATAGCGATATAAAATCAGTTTTTCTGATTGGAAAGCCAAACAAGTTTAATCAAAATTGGTGTTATCTTTTTGTCTCGTCACAAGCAAATCATTTAGTGGAATATTGGTTAAATACGTTTGTAGAGATAGGCTCTAACTTTAAAGGAATATTAATGTTTCCTATGGAAATTAATAATGTAGCAAAAAAGATTTTACATAAAGATTCTGATAATTGGAAAATCATAGTTGCCACAACTAAAACGGGAGGCTACAGGCAGGTGATTCTTAAAGAGAATAAAATGGTGTTTACGCGTTTAATACCTTTTACTAATGATAATTTACCGGGAATAATCGCGGGTGGAATATACCAGGAGGTACAAGACGCCATTAAATCCTTAACTAAGTTTGGTTTAAAAAAAAACGACTTTATCGATCTTTGCATGATAGTTTCGGAAGATATTAAAGCTAGTTTATCAGTCATAAATTTTTCAGAAAATAACGTGAGCATATTAACTCCATATGAGTTAGGTAAATTATTGGGATCAGAATTAGCTATAAGCGAAAAAGATAGCTTTTGTGACACCATAGTTTTATTGCATAGCTTTAAGAACAAGCCGGCAGCTATCTTCAATACAAAAGACACTAAAGAATTTTATCTGATCAACTCCTTTTATTTAAATTCTCCTCGAGCTTTTCTGTATTTCGTTTTTGTTTTAGTCCTAGTTAATGTGTTCTCTTTATTAAATTTACATTCAAATTTGAATATTGCTGATGATTTACTAGCAAGGGAGCAAACTTTAAATGATCAATTAACAAAGCTTAGCCAAAATTATAATATAAAAAAAACAGATGAGATATACGATTTGATAAGCATAAACAATATTTTATCAAAAATAGAATTCTCACCTCTCACACAAGTTAAATATGTAGAAAAATTAAAAGTACCGGGTGTAGAACTTCAATCCTTTGAGTGGAATTGCAATGAGGCAAAAAATTCTATTACTACAACTTTGAGGTTTAATTTCCAACCAGGCAAAAATATTTTTTATAAATACGAGAAACTGCGAAAAAATTTAAACAACAACTTTCGTGCTAAGGACATTAATATTTCTAGCTTACCTGCTGCTGAGGGAGAAAATATATCTATTTATGTTGAAGTAGGAGAGGCAATGTAAATTGATGACTATTTTTCAATTAAAAAGAAAAACTGCAATTCAACTTATGTTGTATCTATTTCTCTCTTTTCTATTAGTTGGATTATTAGCATACGTTATTATTCATGATAGAAAGGTTTATAATAAAAATCAGGGCACTATTGATAAAATTCGTTCTATTAATTTACAGATTACTGAGGTTCAAAAAAAGGAAGTTATTTTAAATAGAAACCTAGATTTATTGAAGAAAATTTCTTCTTCGAGTTTACACAGCAGTAGATATATCGCTAACTTAAGCTTTGAGCTTAGCAGGCTGTATAAAAAGTATTATATACTAGAGCCTGAAATCTCAATTTCCATACCTGAAGAAATTGAGGTTCATAACACAAGTGAGTACACAAAAGTAATAAAAAGTGAGGTGACTTTAAACTTAAGCTCAATCAGTGATAAGCATATTTTTTTATTTTTACAGTCTATTCCAAGTCTACCTGGTTATGTTATGATTAAATCTCTTGTTTTAAACAAGGAGAGGAATATTGATGCTGCAACTATGAATCAGATTTTAAATGGTAACATGTTAGAGATAGTTAGAGCTAATATAATTTTTGACTGGTATATTATATCAAGCAGATAAAGTAATGAAGATAAAACTACTTTTTATTTGCACACTATTATTCGTCAGTCTTAATGCGTATTGCAACTGTGAAGGAATTATAGAAAGTATAGGGAGTTGTAAAGAATATTCTTGCAGGCAGTGTGCTGGCAATGAAAGTTTTATTGAGCATAAAATATTAGGATTAAATAGCGAAAATCTATGCGTATATATAGAAAAACAAGATAATTATGAAATGATTTGTCATCATTCGGAATATGGAATGATGATAGAGAAGAGATATTTTGAAAGCATTTTAAAAGAAGAAATCGATGACTTTATTGATATAGCAAAATTACGCGCAAAAGAGTGTTTTTTTATCAACAACAACAAACCAAGCTCTACAAATCGGGATGATGTAATAAAAGAAGCAATAGAGAATGACTTTGGTGTTTTATCAAAATACCATGATATAAAAAGCATTTTTTTTGATGAAGAACCAGTTAATAAAATGATCGATGAAATGGAAAAGTTTAACTTACGATCTTCAAGTGCTATACAAGAAAAGGTAACAGATAATTTCAACAGCAGGATAGTGAGTTTGGACTCAATTTTATACCTTTCCCCCGATACGTGGAGAGTATGGGTAAATGGAAAGTTGTTTATAAATACTAAAGATTTAAAAGTGCACTCAGTAACCGAAAACTATGTGACATTTATATGGAATGTAGATAAAAAGGCAACAAAAAAACAAGTGAGTGATCCTCAAAATGTATATTTTGGTCATGGGAATGTTATGTTTACGCTCTATCCAAAACAAAAATTTGACTTGGACAGTTTATCGTAAGGGGGGCTGCAAGTGCAGTGACAGATTGGATATTTACTGATATAGTATAAATAAAGGTTGTGGCCAAGAAGCTGCTGTGCAAATAGTATAGCTTCTGCTAAAGTTACCCTTATAATTTAGCTAAATTAGTTTTATTGTACGAAATAGTAGAAAATGGTGAATTAATTGTATACGCTCTTAATAACGAAATCTTAGTTAAAAAGGTTTAAAGTTACTGTGTATCTTTGTTAAAAAAAATGTGTGTAGATTATAATGTTGACACTGAGTCTTTATTTAAGCTAGTTGATCAAGAAAATCATCAAGAAAAAGAAAAGATTAAGAAGTTTACTAAATATTTTTATAATTTTATTTATAATAGTGACCTAAAGGTAAATGATAAATCCCTTTTATACATTGTAAAAGATGCATACGACTTTGTTTCTAAAAAGGAAAGAGGCGAAAGTAAACTAGTAGTAAGTAATGTAAATAATATATCGGGAATAGAAGGCAATTTTACTACGGTTAGAATAACAAATGATGACATGCCATTCTTGGTTGACTCTGTGATTGCCACTATTAAATCACACAGTTTAACGATATGTTATTATAGTAACAGCATAATCAATATTAAAAGAAAAGGCGGCTTAATTGATGATATTTGCCCATTGGAAGAAAATGGCGGTGTAAAAGAGTCAGTTATATATGTAATAATTAAGGGCATAAGTGACAGTTTTGTTGATACTCTAAAAGAATCTCTACAAAAAACCCTGAGTGCAGTAAATTGCACTGTTAAGGACTGGCACTTAATGCTGCAAAAGCTTGATGAAGTAAGTCTTTCTGTCATCCCAGATGGAATGAAACCAGACCGAAATCAGGAGCAAAAAGACTTTCTAAATTGGTTAAAGAATAACAATTTTGTATTTTTGGGCTATCAAGAATGCGCTGCAAACAAGGATGGGAAGATAGTTCCAAATAATAAAGAGAACCTTGGTTTGATGAGAGCAAGCGAAGGGTATCAAAATGCATCGATCTCATCTAATGATCTAAGTTCTTTGTATATATTTAGATCAGATCTAATTTCGATAGTTCATCGACGTACGTATATGAATTGTATAGGGATAAAAGAATTTGATAGTCAAGGGACGTTGATAAAGGAAAAACGTTTTTTTGGATTATTTACTTCTGTAGCTGAAGTTCAAGATATTAGAACAATTCCAATAATTAAAGGTAAAGTTCAAACAATAGAAAAAAGGGCTGGGTTTGTAATAGGGGGCCACAACAATAAAGCTTTGATTTCTATTTTACAAGTGTTCTCTTGTGATGAACTATTCCAATCTAATGAAGATGAGTTATTTAAGATTTGTATCTCAGTCATGTCTCTTGCAATCAAGCCAAGAGTCAAGTTGTTTTTAAGAAGTGTAGGAGCATTTATTAGCTGCATAGTGTTAATCCCAATGCGTTATGCTAGTGCTAGGTTAATGTTTAAAATACGTGATATATTAAAGGATGAAATCGATGCTGAAAGTTCAGAGATTTATAATCATCATATTATCAATGAGTATGATTTAATGAAGCTGCATATTGTACTCAAAGCTAGCAGTTCAGAAATTCTGGATAGTGAAGCTTTACGTATAGAAAATAAGCTGAGAAATATTACAGAGAAGTGGGAAGACCGTTTTATAGACAATTTATATAATACTTTTAGCACTGTTGAGGATATATTCATACGCTATTGCAATGCGTTTCCAATAAGTTATCAAGAGAGCTTCGAGCCTCATGATGCATATTACGATATAAAAAAATTGGAGATAGTGAGAAAGAAAAAAATTAGCGAAGTGGATCTAAGGCTTACTAAGGACAACCTTCATTACCAGCTGAAGGTTTATACCCCAAATAACGGTGGTCTTGAATTATCACAAATATTGAAAATCACTAAGAATTTGGGAGCAAAGATCCTATCACATAACAGCTATTACATAGAGATTAATGGTGGAATATGGATACATCATTTTGTGCTATCGAGAGTCGATGAATTAATAAACAATATTACCTTAAAAGAGCAATTTGAAATAACACTTGCAAAAGTGTTTACGAAGGAAATTAGAAATGACTATTTCAATAGTCTAATTATTTTAGCTGGGTTGAAATGGAAAGAAGTTCTATTAGTTAGGACTCTCAGCGCTTATTTAAAACAGACGTCGTTTAGTTATAATCAAGAATACATCCAGAAGGTAGTTTCAGAATATCCGAAAATAGTAAAGTATCTGATACAGCTATTTCGTTCAAGATTTAATCCAACTATAGATGTTGATAGAGCAGAGACTACAGAGATTTTTAAAGAAAAAATTGAGGAACTTCTAAAAGAGATTAGTAATGTTTCGCATGATTATGTTTTGCGTTCAATGTTCAATTTAATAATGGCTATTTTGAGAACCAGTTATTATCAAGAGGATAAGCATTATCTCTCTATAAAATTTGACTCAAATAAAATCAATTATTTGCCAGAACCTCGTCCATACCGCGAGCTATATGTATACTCAAACTTCTTTGAGGGAATACATTTAAGAGGTGGAAAATTGGCACGCGGTGGATTAAGGTGGTCAGATAGAACAGAAGATTTTCGCACAGAAGTGTTGGGGCTCATGAAAGCTCAGATGACAAAAAATGCGGTTATTGTACCTGTTGGCGCAAAAGGCGGGTTTATAATAAAGCAAGTTTATAAAGATAAAAACACTTTAAGAGAGAAAGGTGTTGAGTGCTATAAGGATTTTATCAGAGGTATGCTCGATATTACTGATAATGTAGTTGATGGTAAAGTAATTCCGCCAGAGAATGTCATTAGGTATGACGAAGACGATCCATATTTAGTGGTTGCAGCAGATAAAGGAACTGCTTCGTTCTCTGATTATGCTAATCAAATAGCGGCTGAGTATAATTTTTGGCTTGGTGATGCATTTGCATCTGGTGGGTCAGCTGGATATGACCATAAGAAAATGGGTATCACAGCTAGAGGTGCTTGGATTGCTGCACAGAGGCATTTTTGGAAGATGAATAAGGATATTTACCAAGATGTGACTGCCATAGGAATAGGAGATATGGCGGGCGATCTGTTTGGAAACGGCATGTTGCTTTCAAAAAACATACATTTAATTGGTGCGTTTAATCATATGCACATTTTCGTTGATCCAAATCCTAGTGCAGAAAAGAGTTTTGTGGAACGCAAGCGTCTTTTTGAGTTACCATTTTCGACCTGGATGGACTACAGCAAAGATCTGATTTCTCAGGGTGGTGGAGTGTTTGAGCGTAGTAGCAAGTCCATAAGCATTTCCCAAGAAATGAAGCAGTCTTTTGGTATAAAAGAAGATACCTTATCTCCAAGCAGCTTAATAAAATATTTATTGAAAGCAGAAGTAGACTTTATATGGAATGGAGGAATTGGAACATTTGTCAAGGCAAAGAGTGAAAGTCATGGCATGGTTGGTGACAAAGCAAACGATGAATTAAGGGTAGATGGTAAGGATATTAGAGCATCTATGTTTATAGAAGGAGGAAATCTCGGTTGCACTCAGCTTGGAAGGATAGAATACGCTGAAAGAGGTGGATATATTAATGCAGATTTTGTTGATAATTCAGCTGGTGTTATATGCTCCGATTTAGAAGTGAATATTAAGATCGCATTTGTTTCGGCTATGAAGGAAAATGGTCTTTCTTTAGAAAAAAGAAATGAAATACTTGCCAGCATGGTCGATGAAGTTGCATCCAAGGTGCTTGAAGATCATAATAGGATTGAAACAAAAGCATTGCTTCTTGAGTGTTTGCAAGCTAAAGAGAGATTGGAGCAGCATTATAGATTAATTCTTAATCTTGAAAAACCTGGACTTCTAAATCGTGGTATAGAGTTTCTTCCAAATGATGAAGAAATAGCAAAAATGCTAGCCGAGCCAATAGGTTTAAATTCTCCTCAACTTTCTGTTTTGATGTCTTATGCTAGAACAAGTATAAAAAATGAGATTATACATTCTGATATACCAGAAAAAGACTTTTCATCTGAGGTGTATTTGTTAAGTTATTTTCCTCAAAAAATGATTAGTAAATTTAAAGACTACATATTAAAGCATCAGCTTAGTAGAGAAATTATTTCTACTTGTATTGCGAATGATATTGTAAATAGGATGGGGTGTATATTCATCAATAATTTGGTTGAGAATGCTGGAATTAGCATGAATGAAGCAGTTAGTATATATATTGTGATAAATCGCTTATATGATCTGGATACTCTATGGAACGAAATTGATGAGTTAGATGGAAAGATAGACATTGATTCATATTTGGAGATAGTGAAAAACGTACAAAAATTTATTGGTAGAGTGTCGTTTTGGCTAGCGAGAAATTTTGATAAATTTGGTTTTATAAAGCTAAGTGATGTCATAAAGTTCCATGATGTAATTGAAACTTTAGGTAAGAATTTGACTGGAATTTTAGACGAACGGTTGTTGAAAACTTACGATTGTAAACTAAATTCTTTATTGAGACTTAAAATAAATGAAGCTCTGGCAAGAAAAGTTGCTAACTTGTGTATTCTTACTTATGCACTGGACGTCATATCTATTTCTGAACAAACGTCTACACCTATACTCGATGTTGGTAAAATATATTTTGAATTAAAATCATTGTTGAAATTTGATCTCATCAGAGAAATTGCTATTAAAATGAAGGGTAGCTCTTCTTATTGGGACCGCAGCTTAATTAATGATTCGTTGGATGATTTAAGTAACTACCATCACAAGTTAACTGTTAAAGTTATAAAATCTACTGATAACACCAAGGATAATGTAAAAGTTTGGGTTTATAACGACAAAGATTACATAGAACGTTATAGTAGTTTTTTAGATGAGATGGTTGCTTCTAAACTTGATTTAAGTAAATTAATATTTATAATCAGGAGAATTAAAGTGCTAGCTTCATAGAAAAATGTTTAATATAGGGTTTACAGAAATTTTAGTTGTAGCACTGGTCAGTATAATTGTTCTTGATAAGAATAAGGTTCCTGTGTTCATTGACATTATCAAAAATGTATACAGGTATGTAATAATTGTAAAATCAAAAATTAAAAAATTGTTAAAAGATGCCGGAATTGAAGATTTATATGAAGAATGTAATACAGAAGAAGTAAATTACATAGCCGGTAAAAATGGCAAGCTCTATCCTGCTTACAATATAGATAGCACATCCAAAAGGCCTCTTTCAAAAAATGACAGCGAAGATTCTAGTAGTAGATGATATACTATCCAATGTTAAACTTTTAAAAGCTAAGCTCACAGCAGAGTATTACACAGTCATAACAGCCTCTGATGGCGAAGAAGCCATGGATTTAGTAGCAAAGCAGCAGCCTGATATTATATTGCTCGATGTCATGATGCCAAAGATGAATGGCTTTGAAGTTTGCAAGCAGCTAAAGAGCGATCCATTAACAACACATATTCCAATAGTTATGGTCACTGCGCTACATGACACTCAGGATAGAGTGCAAGGCATTAATGCCGGTGCAGATGATTTTCTAACTAAACCAATAGATGAGACTGCTTTATCTGCAAGAATAAAATCTCTTACACGCCTCAAAATGGTTGTAGATGAATTGCGTTTGCGTGGGGAAACTAATGCTGAGGTTGGTGGTGTCACAGAAAATTACATTATGGATTACTTCAATCAGATTTGTGATGTTAGCATACTTGTTATAGATGAGGACGTCTTTCAAGCAGAGCAGATATATAAGATTCTAAAGCAGCGTTTTAGGTTGATTAAAATACTGAGTGATCCTATAGAGGCGTTGAGGGTTGGTGTTAAGGATAATTATGACCTTATTATTTCTGATATACACTTTGCAAAAACTGACGGTCTTCGTTTATGTTCTGAGTTTCGCAGTAAATTAGAAACACGTTATACACCAATTTTGATTCTTTCTGAGGATTATGATAAGGACAATTTGGTAAAAGCGCTGAATGTTGGTGCTAATGATTATTTAACAGTGCCTTTGGATGAAGGTGAATTGATAGCAAGAGTCAATTCCCAAGTGAAACGAAAAAGATATCAGGATGCCCTGAGAATGAATTTATTTAATAATGCAGAAATGTCCATAAAGGACCCATTAACTAACTGTTATAATAGAAGGTATTTTGATACACACTTAAAAAACATCGTTAAAGACTCTATAGAAAAAGATAGAAGATTATCCCTTATGATGCTCGATATAGATTATTTTAAAATGGTAAATGATGATTTTGGACATAACGCTGGAGATGAGCTTTTAAAACAAATACAGAAAAGAATTTCTGAAAATATTAGAATAACAGATTTATTGGCTAGGTTTGGCGGTGAGGAGTTCGTTATTGTAATGCCAGATACCAGTATATCAAGTGCACATATTATTGCAGAGAGAATACGCGAAGTAATTGCTAAAGAACACTTTGTACTTTCAGATAAAAATACACCACATAAACATAATATAACTGTAAGCATCGGCATTGCAGAAATGGCAAATTCTGATCTTGAGAACATCAAGTTATTTATAGAGCGTGCTGACCAGTGCTTATATAAAGCAAAAAACATTGGTAGAAATAGAGTGGTTGCTAGTGAACCTTTTTAAGCTGTTTTATAATGTAATTACGGAGAAAGCAAATTTAATTCAACATGAACTTTAGGGGCTATATAAGCTTATTCTTCTTTATTCGCCAGACCTATATAAGTTAATATAGGAGCAGAGATAAATATTGAAGAATAGGTACCAATCAAAATACCAAAAAAGATAATCAAGCTGAAGTCTCTAACTAAACCTGTGCAGATTAATATTAAAGGTAAGGCAGCAAGAAGAGTCGTACCAGAGGTTAATATAGTACGGGATAGTGTGACGTTGATACTTGTGTCCACTATTTCACTTACTTGCCCACTTCTATTACTCTTGCAATACTCTCGAATCCTATCGTATATAACCACTGAATCATTGATAGAATAACCAATAACAGTGAGCAAAGCAGCAGTTGATGAAATATTAAACTCAATTCCAGTAAGACTAATAAAACCAACAGTTAAAATTACGTCATGAATCAGTGCTGTTATTCCACCGAGTCCACACTGCCAATTAAACCTAAACCAGACGTAAAAAAATATTCCAACAATTGCAATCAACATGGATAACATTCCTTCGAAGACCTGTGTTGAGCTTATTTGTGGACCAACATAATCTATTTTACGGTAGGTTATTGAGCTACCTAATTTTTCCTCCAGCAGGCTTTTTATTTTTTTGATTTTATTTTTATCTCCTTCATCTTTAAAACGCATAATTAGATTGTCTCCTGCTTGTGAGCTTTGCACCGTCAAACCATTTTTCTTAAGTGCATCAAGAATAACAGAAGAATTTTCTGGAAATTTTATTTCCACCAAAATTCCCCCTGTAAAATCTATTCCTAGGTTTATTCCACGTAATGTAACAATAAATATTGAAAAGATAATAAGAATAATACTAATTAATGCGGTTAACTTCCTATGCTCACTAAATTTTATATTGAGATTATCTGGAATTATTCTGAATGCCATGTTCTTTGTTAAAAGTAATAACCTGAATTTTATATACTTTTTTCAAAATTCAATAGTTTATTCTGTAGTAACCTTGTTATTCTAGCAAGGATGACAATTTTGAGCTTCCCTTTAAGCAAAGTAATAAATTTTAAATAAAGAATTTAGTATAGTTATTATATGAATAGTAAATGAGGATGGCTGTGGCTAAAACAGCGAAATTTGAGCAACTTATTTTAAAATCTTTCTATAATAAATTTTATGGCAAAACAGCTATGGACCAATTTCATATCTTAATTAGAGACCCAATGATAATACAAATCCTATCTAAAAATGAAGAAGAGAAATTTTTTATAGACAAGGATAAAGAATCCATAGAGCTACTCAAAATCATCTTGGCTAGAGAGAAAGTGTTTGTTCAACAGTATGATGGGCCTCATGATGGTACATTGCAGCCAAGCGATAGATTTTTTTATTGTAAGAGATTTCTGCATGGTGAACTCTCCTACAATAGTGAATTTCTTTTTGGCAAGAGAACTATTCATAATGACTTCTATCGTGACGGATTATCAGAATTCTTACTTAAACTATTAAATAATCGCAATTTTTTTAAGCAAATGAAGGATAACCGAAAAAATATAATGTTATT
The DNA here is from genome assembly GCF_964026735.1 of Wolbachia endosymbiont (group E) of Neria commutata. Lineage (NCBI taxonomy): Bacteria > Pseudomonadati > Pseudomonadota > Alphaproteobacteria > Rickettsiales > Anaplasmataceae > Wolbachia > Wolbachia endosymbiont (group E) of Neria commutata. The sequence goes on along the minus strand of NZ_OZ034692.1, from coordinate 641,148 downwards.
TTTGCTATTATTTGAATATGAGAGTAATTACTCTGATTCACGTTATTGCATAGTGGAATATAAACAAGCAATTTATTCCAACGCTAGACGACCATTTATAATAAAATTTCAGCTTCCAGAATGCATATCAAGCATAGAAATGGAAGAGTGTCCTCTCAGTAATTACGTTGTAGCTTTATATGTGAAAAACATGATTAGCAATGAGAATTTTATCAATCATTTAGTCAGCAACGAAGTAAAGTTGCATGATTTCATCGAGGGAATCTCAGAAATGAAGTATAAAAACAGAGATGTTGTGAAAGAGCTATTAGTAAACATAACTGAAGCATTATTGAAAAATAAAATTTTAATGAATAAAGTTACAAAAAATTTAGATAATCTAAGTAAATTGCTAAAATCAGATATAGCAATAAATTTATTAGAGGATAGAAGATTCATAGTAGAGTTAATAAAAACAAACAAAGATTTTGTAATTTGTATGGCAGAAGCTGCAGGATATGATTCAGGATATCTTAAGCTTGAGATAGAAATACCCGAAGATGATTATACATTATTAGTAAGATGTGTTGCAGCAATATTAGGAGATGCACTCAAGAAAATTCTGGCTGAAGAAGAAAAGATTAATACTAATATAAAACATCCTATGTTGACATGCATAAACACCGAATCCTGTGTTAATATGGATAAAATTCTGTGTAGGTAAATGGAATGTTCAACAAACCATACTCACCAAATTAAGAAAAAGTGCAGGCAAAGCTAATTAGAAAAAACAAATACATGAAAATCAATTTTTAGAGTTTTTCTTGATAAACTCTATACCTAGTTTTATTCCTTTATCATTAATCATGTGCTCTAATGAATGAATAGCGTGCCCTTCAACATTTACTCCATTTTCTTTTAAGGCTTTCACTGCTAAGCCAAGCGATGAAAAAGGTACCACATCATCAGCATCACCATGAATAAGGCACATATTAGGTTTTGATTTAATCTCTGATGCTACTTTTGAAGGTGAAAGAAATCTACCAGAATATCCAACAACTGATGCACAAGGCTGCATGCGTGTTAGAGCTGTGTGTATTGCAAGCATTGCTCCTTGAGAAAATCCAACTAATGAAAGCTGCGCATCGCTTAAATTCATTTCTCTTAGTTTTGTCTCAATAAAATTGTTTACAATTAATGCAGCATTTTTTACCCCGTTATATAGAGCGTCCTCACTACGATCTTCCAAACTGAACCACTGATAACCATCGCCTATTTCCCTTTCAAATGGAGCGTTAGGAGCTACGAAATATGAATCAGGTAAAAATTTGCTCATAACTTTAGCAAGGTGAATGAAGTTATCTCCACTTGAGCCCCAGCCGTGTAAAAAAACAACTAAGTTTTTCTTGTGTTCCCCTTCCCCAATTTCTGGGCCTTTAATTTCAATCATTTTCTTTTTCTATTCATTTACATGCTTTTAATCTAGCACTAATCTTCGGATTTGTAAAAACTATAAATTGTGAACCAAGACTGCAATATTGTTTTGAAAAATACTATAAATTGTATATATCGTCTAAAAATTCTTTTTCCAAGGAAGCTGCTTTATAAAATGCATCAAGCATTCGTGATTTTGTAGTCTCTGCTCCTTGCTCAGCAAAGCTATCGAAAACTTCTATAACATATTCAACATCATGTGAAAATTCCAGGCCAGAGTAGGTTTCAATCCATAAGCTAAAGGGATTATCGGTGTTAGCCTTTTCTGCGATATGTAATGCAACTTCACGGTAAATCCAAAGTGCCGGTAAGATTGCCGCCACAACTACTTCAATGGGTTGGTCAGTCGACATATCAGCCAAATATTTCACGTAATTTGAGGTTGCATTTGTAATATTACCTGTTATTTCAAGATTAAGCTCACTTTGTATAAATTTATTTACAATTTCTTCGCCAATAACTATTGAATCCAATGCAAATTTTGAGAACTGCTTAATGTCTTTTGCATTTTGAGACAATGCTGCAATTTTAGCAAATGCATGCGCTAAACTCGTTAAATATATGGAATCTTGCTCTATATAATGGCCAAGCTTTTTTTTTGGTAATGTTCCCTGTATTAACTCTTGATTAAATGGGTGCTGAATAATAGCTTGATAAATATTTTCTGATTGTTCCCATGCTTGTTCTGATAGTTTCATTAAGAGTACCTTGTTTAAATTTTTTTAAAGAGAACTGTAACTCTTCCCACAAATATATCATTCATATAAAAAAATACAGAGCTTTTTTACTTTGATTATCAAGTGACAGGTGTTTTTCCAAAACATTAGCTTTATCTAATTATACATTATAGTAAATATTATTAATTTTTTAACTAATTTGTCTTATAATAGTTTCATGTTATTTTTTGAAGGATTATTATGACATGTAATTTTTTCTCACCCTCACACATAAACCCATATGCATACGCACATGTAAATACGTCTTGCCTACCAACTTTTCCACCTGCATATACATCTTGTATGCCTACACCTGCTTTTCATTCATTCCACAATCATTATGATTCATGGCACAATCATTGTGCTCCGCATGGTCACCATCACGACACTGGTAACACAATGGTGCTTAATATGTGTTCGCCATGCTGCCCACAACCTAAACCTGAAGCAAAAAAACCACCACTTGACCTATCAAAGCTTGCAATAACTACTATAGTACTTTCCAAAGCAAATGATAACTGTATAATGACCATTTAGGCATGTAGGAAAAGTGATGGTATACAGTGTTGATTTAAGAGAGAAAGCAGTATCTTTGGTTAAAAAAGGAAAGCCAAAGGAAGAGGTTGCAGAACTTTTGGAGATAGGAATAGCAACGTTATACAGATGGCTAAAAAAGAAGGCTGCAGGTGAGAGCTTAAAACCAGCAAAAATGAGTGGTTTTATAAGAAAAATAGATCCAAAAATGCTGAAAGAGTATGTTAAAAAACACCCAGATCAGACGCTAATGGAGATGAAACAAAACCTAGGATTTGGGATAAATTCGATCTGGTATAGGCTGAAGCAGTTAAAAATCACAAGAAAAAAAAGACCACGCTTTACCGAGAGCGGAACCACGAAGATAGGCAAAAATTTGTCGAAAAAGTTGCCAAAATAGACCATGAAAGCATTGTGTATATAGATGAAGCAGGAGTCGATAATAGGCTATACCCAGAATATGGAAGAGCTCCACGAGGGGGAGAAAATTTATGCAGACATTACGGGCAAAAAACGCGAGAGAATCAGTATGACAGGTGGGTGGATTAAGAAAAATTTTATTGCGCCCATGACCTTCACTGGAGGGTGCGATAAGGATGTATTCAATGCGTAGCTGGAGCAAATATTGCTACCAAAGTTGCCTGTTGGTACAACTATAATTATGGATAATGCTGCTTTTCATAAAACCGCTAAAACAAGGGAATTAATAGAATCTATAGGTTGCTATTTGCTCTATCTTCCTACGTACTCACCAGATCTGAATCCAATTGAGCATTGCTGGCATACGATTAAAAGCTGGCTCAGGACTCGCATGCATCAGCAGGATAATCTACACCTTTTGGTTGGTAAGGCGATTATGGAAGTTTATCACTTGTATTAGAAAGTACTATAACCCTGTAACTGGAGAAATTCTCGAAGCTGTCACTAAAAACGGCACAGGTCAGAATATGAAACAGTGTATAAACGTTCTCGAAAAATCTAAAAACGATCTTGAGATTAGCTCAGAGGGTAAACTTATAGGTGGATGTCAAAATAATAGTTCATGCAAAGCGTGTATGGACGCAATCAATAAATCAGTCATAGATGTACGTACTGATAAATCAGCTAGTGGGGGTGATAAGACAAAAGAAGTACCATCAAGCGCACCTGCACATGATGATGTATACAATGTAGAAAACTTTGACATTGTATAATACAGAGTTTGTTTATGGAGATGCACGCTGTGCATCTCTTTTTCATCAATTTCATCCTGACGTTTTCAACAATTTATAGTAGAGGTATTTCATGTTAACGTACAATTTTTTTTATCCACATCAGCAAGGTATAAGTTATGCATATCATTATCCATATAGTACATCGAACAGTGGTAATACATTAGTACTAAATTTTTCCATGCCAAACTCATACTACGATGATGATGATGGTAATCGTGAGGTAGGTATAGACAAAGGTACTGGTGAAACCGGCAAAGATACTGGTAAAGATGGTAAGGGTGAAGCCGGAAAGGGTACTGGAAACTGGCAAAGACACTGGTGAAACTGGTAAAGGTACTGGTGGTGAAACTGGTAAAGACGGTAAGGATGAAACTGGTAAAGGTACATCTGATGACGATGCAGCCGCTAAGAAAAAGGCAGAAGAGGATGCTGCTAAGAAAAAAGTAGAGGAGGAGGAGGATACAAATAAAGAAGCAGGCACCATTATGCCTGAAGAAATAACCTTAGACCATACTGAAGCAGCAAACTGTGGATCATATAGTGGTTACTATAAAAGTTACTCTCAGGTAGGGCGCGATGGGTTTCATACACACGATATATTGAAAGCATTGCATCCTGAAATGTTTGCAAATCCTAAAATTGCACCACATATAGAAAAAGGGGCACACGGTCAATATGGTGCAGTAAATTATATATTTGATTTTACAAGTCCTATTAATTTTTCATGGGGAAGTCCTAGCAATTGCACAGATACAGCAGCAAAAAACCACCCTTCTTGTCAATGATACTAAGAGTGTTTGTTATCCTGCCGGTTACTATGCTAATCCATTATATAATAACAACTTCTTCGGTAAATTATGCCCTAATATCATTAGTGAATCTACTCAGGGTAATATCAAAGCAAAAGAAGTTGCACCATATAATACTCGTTAATAGTGCGGGACAAATGATAGACAAAGATGGTAATAACACTCAAATATATTACAGTTATTTAAAACCTTATTTAAAACCTAATGGTAAAATAAAGGATTGTGCAGGTGACACAAAATGTAAAGAATTTGCTGAAATAATGAAAAAAGTTGCATGGGAGACTGATAAGGAAGTCACACTGCAACAAACTCCTGCTCTTAAAGGAGAAGCAAGCTCCTACTCTTCTAGCAATTATATTGAGGCACAAGACAGTCCTACTCCTTATACTTCACTTGATGTACTTTAATTATGGTTAACCCTTTGCTCACTCTCTCTGCTAATTCATTGAGAGTGCCATGCTTTGCCAACTAGCCATATATATCTTAACGTAAATAAATTATTTATCCGTATTACTTAATGTTGGATCAACAAAAGCTTCTTCCCATGTTCCTTGGGTTGCTGCACGGCTATATTCAGTTACTCTATTTTCAAAGAAGTTAGTATGCTCCACACCATTTAATATTTCATCGAGCCACGGAATTGGGTTGTCATTAACATCATATATGGACTCAAGACCTAACTGCGCTAATCTTCTATTTGCTATATATCTTATATACTGTTTTATTTCATCTGCAGATAGACCTTCCACAGCACCAAATTCAAAGGCAAGTTTTATAAACTCATCTTCAAGTCCAACAATAGTTCTGCACGCAGAATATAACTCCTCTTTGAATTCATCATCCCAAATTTCATTATTTTCCTTAACGAATGTATTAAATAACATAATAATTGAATTAGTATGCAAAGTCTCGTCACGTGCCGACCAAGCGATTATTTGTCCCATACCTTTCATTTTTCCAAAGCGTTGAAAATTCAGTAAAATCGCAAACGATGCAAATAACTGCAACCCTTCAGTAAAGGCACCAAATATAGCAAGAGTTTTCGCTACATGTTTTTTGTCATGTTTTTTACTTTCTTCAAATTCTAGCATATATTCATATTTTTTTCTCATAGCATCATATTTCAAAAATGCCTCATATTCACTTTCTGGCATGCCAATTGTATCTAAAAGGTAGGAGTAAGCTGCAATATGTATTGTTTCCATATTGGAAAAGCTTGCAAGCATCATACATATTTCTGTTGGCTTAAATATATTTGAATAGTGTCTCATATAGCAGTTGTTTACTTCAATGTCTGCTTGAGTAAAGAATCTAAAGATCTGAGTTAATAAATTCTTCTCTGCGTGTGAAAGTTTGGTTTTCCAATCCTTCACATCATCAGCGAGCGGAACTTCCTCAGGTATCCAGTGTATCCTTTGTTGCTGCAACCATGCGTCATATGCCCAAGGGTAATTAAAAGGTTTATATATTGGATCTGCTTCCAGTAGTGACATCATATACCTGCTATTTTTACTTAATTTAATGTTAAACGATATTACAAATCAGTCAATTTAACTTTTTTGAAGTTTGACGGTAAGTATTTATCAGTGTATTATGACCTCAAGTAATTTATCAGCGAAAATGCGAATACTAATATCATTTGTTTTGTTATTTTTAATAAGCTGCACGCATACCATCCACAATCATGGGGCTCCTGGTATGAGCGTTGAATTATGGAGCCAAATAAAAATAGGGGATGATAAAGAAAAAGTAGTGCATACTTTAGGGTCACCAACATTAGTATCAAAATTTGATGGTAATGTTTGGTATTACGTTTCATACAAAATCAAACAAGCTAACTTTCTAGGAAAGAGAAAATATAGTAGCAAATCACTACAAATTTCTTTTGATCATGATGGCAAAGTTAGAGATATAAAAGAAATCAATGTCTCAGAAAGATCTCTAGTTGCCGTTGGTTCTTAATTAAAATTTTGGTTCTTAATTAAAATTCTTGATTTTTTTGCTAAAATATTTTACAATTAAGCTATATATTTTAGGTTGGAGGAAGTTATGCTGTATAGTAAAGATAATGATGGATCAACTCGCTTGCATTATGCTGCCATGTATGATAGGGCTGAGGCAATAGAAGCTCTGATTGCAAAAGGTGCAGCAGATGTTAATGAAAAAGATAATAATGGATGGACTCCTTTACATCTTGCTGTTCACAGAGGCCATATAGAGGTAGTCAAAGCTCTGATTGCAAAAGATGCAAATGTTAATGAAAAAGATAAAAATGGATGTACTCCTTTACATTATGCAGCTGGAGAGGGTCATATAGAGGTAGTAAAAACTCTATTAGAAGCAGAAGGAATAAACATTAATGCAACAAATCACGATAGACTGACTCCTTTACATTTTGCTGTTCACAGAGACCATGTAGAGGTAGTGGAAGCTCTGATTGCAAAAGATGCAAAGGTCAATGAAAAAGATAATAATGGATGGACTCCTTTACATCTTGCTGCCATATGGAGTCAGGCAAAGGTAGTAAAACTTCTACTTGAGCAAGAAGAAACAAATGTTGATATAGTGGATGAAAATGGGCGAACTCCTTTACATCTTGCCGCTAAAAGGGGATATACAGAGGTAGTAAAAGCTCTCCTTGCAAAAGGTGCAGATGTTAGGGCAGCAGATAAACGTGGATGGACTGCAAAAGAGTATGCTGAAGGTATACGTATGGAATGGCTTTTCATGACACCAGAAGAGAAGGGTGTTGTTGCTGGCGTTGGAACAGGATTGATTGGTGGTGTTATAGCAATAGCACTATTTATGTATGACGTAATTGAAATTGAGCCACTTCCTATATTTGCAGCAATTTTTATAGTAGGATTAGCAGTGCCGGTTGCTGGCTACATTGCCTGCATAATGTCAAAACCCAATACTGAAATGAAAGAACAACATGCAAATCAGCATGAACCAGAAGGAAAACAAGTAAAAGTTTAATTGATTCTCGCTATTCTTTTAAAATAACAGCATAAGACTTCTGGATTCCGGGAGTTTCATCTCTAGTTGCTGTTGGCTATTGATTAAAATTCTTGACCTCTTTGTTAAAATATTTAATAATTAATATATATATTTTAAGTTGGAGAAAGTTATGCGATATAAAGAAGGTAATAATTTCTTGCATGTTGCTGCTAGCGAAGGTCTTATAGATGAAGTAAGTGCTCTTCTTGCAGCAGGTAAAAATGTTAATGCAGTAGATAGTTTTAAGCAAACTCCTTTACATCATGCTTCCGAAAAAGGCAGTTTAGAGGTGGTAAAACACCTTCTTGAAAATGGTACAAATGCTAATGCAGTAGATCAATATGGAAAGACTCCTTTACATTATGCTGCTCATGGAGGTTATATAGGGATAGTGGACACTCTACTTACAAAAGGTGTTGATGTTAGTGCAAGAGATGAAGGTGAAAGGACTCCTTTACATTATGCTTCCGGAAAAGGCAGTTTAGTGGTAGTAACATATCTACTTAAAAAAGGTGTGGATGTTAGTATATCAGATAAAGGTGGAAATACTCCTTTACATTATGCTGCCGAAAGAGGCAGTTTAAAGGTGGTAACACATCTTCTTGCAAATGGTGCAGGTATTAATGCAGTAGGTCTTTTAAAAAAGATTCCTTTACATTATGCTGCCAAAAGAGGCAGTTTAGAGGTGGTAACACATCTACTTGAAAGAGGTGCAGATGTTAAAGCAGCAGATAAATATGGAAAGACTCCTTTACATTATGCTGCCGAAATAGGCAGTTTAAAGGTGGTAACACATCTTCTTGCAAATGGTGCAGGTATTAATGCCGTAAATCGTTTTGGAGAGGCCCCTTTGCATCTTGCTGCTTATGAAGGTCATATAGAGATAGTAAAAGCTCTCCTTGCAAATTATGCAGATATTAATATAATGAATGACTGTGGAAATACTCCTTTACATAGTGCTGCTTTGTATTATGCTGCTCACGAAGGCCATATAAAGGTGGTAGAAGCTCTATTAAAAAAAGGAGCAAGCCCAATAAAGGTACTAAATAGTTATTTTTATGAAAAAAAACATGTTAACCCAAAGATAAAAGAGCTTTTGGAGAAGGCAAAAGAAAAGATTGATCGTGAAGCAAGTGACTTATTTGGGGCTGGTTGTGCAAATAAACAAAAAGAAGCTGAGGAGATTATAGAATTTTCTAAGCAGGAGGGTAGACTTGCTGTAATACTGAAAAGTGGTTTGTAGATGCAATGCTTATTTATCAGTAAAGAAAAAGCTAAAGAATTTGCTAAAAAAGATAACAAAGAGATAATAAAAGAAATTCAAACAAGACAGGCAATTGTAATTGGTTTTGCTGGTGGTGTGATGGCAGTATCTGCTATTGCTGCAATAACAACAATCATATTAACTGCTTCTATGCCAATGACAGTAGGTGCTACTCCAGGAATAGTTGCTGCTGGAATTCTAGGCTGTGCAGGATTATTGGGTGTTGGCTTTGCTTGCTATCATGTACCTAAAAAACCTCCAAGCGCTGAAATGAATGAAGTAGGTAAGGAACAACATGTACCTGAATCTGAACCTAAAAAAGGAGCAGCTCCTGGTGGTATCTGCTCTTAGATTTTTATAGTAGCTCTCTTTAAATTATAGGGAGCTCGCTTCAACAGAAAAAACATGAAGCAAAGCTTTGTGCTTTTCGCAAGATATCTTATAATCAATCTTGATTTATAGTGAAAATGACTAATGTCCATCACCTTTGAGATCACCATGGCCATTCGCTATCTGCGGGCAAAAAATATAAGATTTTGCTCCATAATGACGTTATTTTCTATTATCGGCATTGCGCTTGGAGTTGCAACATTAATAGTAGTGATGTCTGTGATGAATGGATTTAGGGCAAAGTTGCTTGATTCGATACTTGGTATTGATGGCCATATCAACGTGTATTTTGATAAAAATATAAACCCAGATTATTGTGCAGTTTCAAAGTCCATTGAAAAAATTCCAGGCGTATTAAAAGCTACTCCCATGACTCATGATCAAATTATTATTTCAGCAAATGGCAACATTGCGGGTACCATAGTTCGAGGTGTAGCAATTGAGGATCTACTGAGTAATACTGTTGTTACAAAGAATGTTATTGTTGGTGACATAAAAAATTTTGATGAAGGAGTAATAATAGGGGCACGCTTAGCAGAAAATTTGAATATTGAATATGGCGATAAAATTACGCTTATATCACCTGAAGGGTTTGACGCACTGCTTGGTGAAATGCCGCGAATGAAAAAGTATAAAGTTGTCGGGATATTTGATATGGGTATGTTTGAATACGACAGCGCCTTGATATATATGCCTCTAAAATTAGCACAGGCCTTTTTTAATTATAAAGATAGTATAAAAAACATAGAAGTGTTTGTGAATGACATTACTAAATCCAGCAAACTTGCAAAGATTATAGAAAAAGAAGTAGGAATGGAATCTGCAAGCTGGGAAATAGAGCAAAGCCACTATTTTAATGCTTTAAAAACCGAAAGAAATGTGATGTTTTTAATTCTTACTTTGATTATAGTTGTAGCAGCATTTAATATTGTCTCGAACTTAATGATGATAGTGCAAGAAAAGAAATCTGCAATTGCAATTATGCGTACATTTGGTGCAACAAATGGTAGCATTATGCGCATATTTTGTATTTGTGGTATATTAATCGGCTCTGCAGGAACTTGCCTTGGCTGTATTATAGGTGTCGTTTTTTCTCTCAATATTGAAAATATTAGAATATTCTTAGAAGGTATTACTAATGTTAAACTTTTTGATCCTATGATATACTTTTTTTCAAGTTTACCTGTGATATTAATTCCTCAAGACGTAATAAATGTTTCTGCACTTGCATTGTTCTTATCATTTTTAGCGACAATTGCTCCTGCTTTGCGAGCGGCTAGCCAAGATCCTGCGGAGATACTACGTTATGAATGAAACTCAGCAAAAATACATAGCTTGGTTCTTAATTGTGTTATTGTTTGCCGGATACATGACAGTAAATAACATAATACTCTTAAAAGCAAACCAGCAAGAAAATGAAAATAATGTGAAAGCTTTGTCAGAAAGCATGTATGAATTTAGGATGTTGCTTGAAGTTAATCAGTCTAGAATAGAAAAGAAGATATTCGATTTCAAGAGGAGCCTGCATACTCAATGTGAGCAAATAGGTGACGGTAGCACGAGGTATAAGAATCTTGCAAAATTGTTATTACTTGTAGTGAAAATGAAGAGCTCATTATTACAGGAAGCAAAATTTGATAATCATATTAATGGGGTAAAGCTTTTGATATCGGAGCTTGATGACCCAGAGATAGAAAATGCAATAAATAAATTGGAAAATTTGAAAGAAATAGATACTTTGTATGAACTCAAAGTATCTTTTGAAAAAACTATTGATACTATTGATTACAATAAAAGTACATTATTTAAAAAATTCATTTCAAATTGGGTAAAAGCAAAAAACAAAAATGATCCATTTAGGGTAAAGTTTGCAGAAATAGAAGAGTCAATAAATGAAAATGATTGGCAAAGTATAGCTACTTTAGCAAGCACTTTAACTAATCCAGAATTTAAGCCTTGGCTAAATAAATTAAATGAATTTGCTATAGCCTCTAAGAATATCTCAATAATATATCGTCATTTATTACAGTATATCTCATGATTTATTTTATAATTTTTGCTCTTTCATTTTTATTTATATGGGTCAAAGTAAGCGGTGAAGTTTTAAAGTTAGAATTAGGCAGCTACACTATAAATATTGATCTGTATTTCATTATTTTTATTTGCACAATTTTATTATTTTTATCAATTATACTTGCACGCTTTTTTCCCTCTGTTTCATCAACTTTTACTAACATAAGAAACAGGAGAAAAGATAAAGAAGAATTGCTTTTATTTGAAGCGTTTTTTAGCCTAGATTTAGGCAATATAGAGAACACTCAAAGACTAATTAAAAGCCTAAACGAGGAAAGCGATAGAATATCTTTAGTTAAAGCCTTTGATGCAGGTAAGATAGGAAATTACAGTCTTTTTAGTAGCAGTGTAATTAATATTGCAAATAAGAACCGTAATTTAGCTATACTTCTCGCTAATAAGCTGATTGCACATCTAAAACAGGAAAAAATAGTTTTTCAAAAATTTATAGAGCATTGTTCTAGCTCAATTAATGATAAAATATTGTCTATTCCATTTCAAATAGAACACTGCATATTAAAAGAAGATTGGACTAATGCAATTTTTAGGCTAAAGGAAGCCGTGAAGCTCAATATTTTTCTTCCATTTGATTATAAGGAGATATTTGCTGTGTTTTACTGTGCTTTGGCAAGACAATATGAAAACAAAGGGAATTTCAAAGAGGCTATGAAGTCTTTATTCAGAGCACAAAATTATTATGCAGCTTTCCAGCCTGTTAATTATTTAAAGGCAGAATTATATATTAAGCTTGGAAAAATCAGAAAAGCTTCCGCAGTGCTAGAAGCAGAGTATGAAATAAGCCCGACTCCGCAAGCAGCTAATCTTTATATTAGCTTGAATCACGATAAAGCAGAAAGACTATACAATTTACGCCCTGATTACTATTTCAGTCATTGTTTACTTGCTTCATCTGCAATTACTGCAGGTAAATATGACATTGCAGAACAATATTTAGGTACTGCTATAAAAAAAGCTAACTACATCTCAATCTACTTTATTATGATACAGCTAAAAATTATGTTGCACGAGCATGATAAAGCAATAGAGTGGCTAAATAAAGCCAATAACGAAGCTTTACATGATCCATGCTGGAAGTGCAAGAATTGTCAGAAAGAACTGGAACAATGGGATTGCAGATGCCCCAGTTGTAGTGGGTTTAATTGTGTTACTATGATATAGCTAACTCAAATGAGTTTTGCCTGGATCAAATTTATGTAGTTAGGTGAACATCCTAGCCTTGAGGTGAACAATTTAAGTGTATGGTCAGGGGGATCACGTAAGTAAAAGTGTGCTGTTTAAGTTTTAGAATCATTATTTCCACGAACGCTCAGTCATCCCCCACCACTTTATTTTTTTAAAATCGGGGAAGGACTTACTTGAGTTATCATGTCTATCACATCGAACATTATATTCCCAGGTATTGTTTCTACTTTCTTTGGACTCTTGTGTATGGTAGGCATTGTATCAGTAGTACTGTTACTTTTTAGCTTCGAAACAGGCATAAGTTTAGGCATATCTGTATAATAAATATGTTTTGCCAACCCATCTAAACACTTTTCTACTTGAGACTTTATCTTGTTGTCTTTAATGCTTTTTATACAATTCAAAATCCTATAATCTACTTCAAGCTTAACCTCATGTCCTGGGTCATATTGATTTACGCCGCTAAGTACCTCTGCAACTACTCTCAGAAATTCTTCTATTACATCAGAATTTCTACTTTCAATGGCATGTATTAAAGCTGTCTTTCCCTCGTTATCTTTTTGATTAAGGATTGCTGCTGTTTCTGGGGATAGTAAAAATGGGAAACATGCTGAATTACCAGACTTTATTGCACGCATCAATGCGTTATTACCTTCATTATCTTGTACGATGTACGAAGAAATCCGTTGCTTATAGACTTCGTGTAATGCTTCAGGTAAATCGCTATAATCAGTTAATATTCCAGGGATGTGATACCATTTCCTCAAAAGATCTGCCCTGCTACGTTCTGCTGCAAGCATTATTACAGTTTGTCCTTTATCATTCTTAAGATTAAAGATTTTTAGACTCTCTATACCAAACCACTTTTTTTCTTCTTTTGGTGTGCTTCTATAAGCTTTAATAAGCTGGCTTATTAGATTTTGTAGTTTGTAAAGTCATTACTTAGAGCGTCTAAGAAGCTATGTTCTAACGATTTTAGTTTTTTGCTTATAGATAACTTTAAAGCCGCTTTTTCGATGATATATTTACTTACTATAGCCATACCCCTCAATAATAGCTGCTTGCATTATAACATAAAATATCTTAATACCAAGAAAAATATCTTCATGATTTATTTATCAATCGCTTGCTTATCGCAAAACTATGTCTTCACAGACAAATTAATGTTACTCTCTTATTACTTATTTAAAGTTTCTTATGTTCATACACTTGCGTGTTCATAGTGTTTATTCATTGCTTGAAAGCTCTGTCAAAATTGAAGAGCTGATTGGTCTTTGTGTGCAGAATAAGATGCCGGCAGTTGCGGTTACTGATTCAGGTAATTTATTTGGCTCGCTTGAGTTTGCAGAATATGCAGCAAATAGGGGAATACAGCCTATAATAGGATGTAACATTGTAGTTAAACATGATGATCAAGATTTATCTATACTGTTACTTGCAAAGGACGAGCAAGGGTATACTAATTTGGTCAGTTTAGTAAGTGAATCCTTTAGAAAACGCAAAATTGGCAGTGATACTCCTTATATTGATTTTGATGAATTATTGAATTCAAATGCAGGTTTAATTGCTTTAACTGGTGGATGTGAAGGAATATTAGCGCAGCTACTATCAGCACAAGATAAAGAAACTATTGGTAGATTAATATCAACGTTTGGTGACCGTTTATACGTTGAATTACAGCGTCATGGATTAAGTAGAGAGTTGGAACTGGAAGAAATTTTAATAGACTTTGCTTATCAGCACAATATTCCGCTGGTTGCAACGAATGATGTATTTTTTTCTAATAGGTCAGATTACGAGGCTTACGACATATTAACATGCATATCCGAAGGAAGTTACGCTGTGGAGGGCAATAGAAAAAAATTAACCACTGAGCATTATTTTAAGTCTGTAACAGAAATGGAGAAGCTGTTTAGCGATATTCCAGAAGCAATTCACAATACTTTGGTAATAGCACAAAGGTGCTCCTATATGCCAAGAAGTAGACTGCCTATATTGCCTAAATTTCCTTGTAGAGAGGGTAAAACTGAGAATGAAGAGTTGAAAGAGCAGGCAACCGCAGGGTTGAAGCTAAGGATTGCAAATGAAACAGACATAATCCTTAAACAATACTACGACCGGTTAGATTATGAACTAAGTGTAATAACTTCAATGAACTATGCTGGTTACTTTCTAATAGTTTCCGACTTTATTCGCTGGAGCAAAGCAAATGGCATTCCAGTTGGCCCTGGGCGAGGTTCTGGTGCAGGTTCAATTGTTGCTTGGAGCTTGCAGATCACAGATCTTGATCCCATAAAATTTGGATTAATATTTGAAAGGTTCCTCAATCCTGACCGTATATCGATGCCTGACTTTGATATCGACTTCTGCCAGGAAAAAAGAGATCAGGTAATTGATTATGTTCAGAAAAAATACGGTTATGTTGCTCAAATAATTACTTTTGGAAAATTGCAGGCAAGAGCGGTATTGCGCGATGTTGGGAGAGTGATGCAAATGCCTTACTCTCAGGTAGATAAGATATCTAAAATGGTTCCGTTTAATCCAGTAAATCCTGTGACTTTATCACAAGCAATTGAACTTGATCAAAACCTGCAGAAGGAACGTGATAGCGATGAAGTCATTGCAAAACTCCTTGATATATCTCTGAAACTCGAAGGTATATATCGGCACGTTTCAACCCACGCTGCTGGAATTGTAATATGCGATCAAAAATTAGAGAATTTCGTTCCTGTGTATTATGATTCAAATTCAGCCTTGCCAATTACTCAATATAGTATGAAATATGTGGAGAAAGCAGGGCTTGTAAAATTTGACTTTCTTGGACTTGGCACTTTAACGCTAATAGATCGTGTATGTCGTTTAATTAATCGTGATGGGGAAAAGATCGATATTTTGGCCGTAGATTTAGACGATCAAAAAACCTATGAAATGCTTTCACGCGGTGACGCTATTGGTGTGTTCCAGCTTGAAAGCTCAGGAATGAGAGAATCTTTAATCAAATTAAAACCAGACTGCATTGGAGATATCATTGCTTTGATTTCTCTTTATCGCCCTGGTCCAATGGATAACATTCCAACTTACATTGCAAGAAAACATGGGCTTGAAAAACCAGATTATATTCACCCATTACTTGAAGAAGTCCTCAAAGAAACATTTGGAGTAATAATCTACCAAGAACAAGTGATGGAAATAGCCCGTATTCTTTCTGGGTATAGCCTCGCAGAAGCAGATCTGCTGAGACGTGCTATGGGTAAAAAAATCAAGGCAGAAATGGATAAACAGCGTGAACTTTTTGTGAGTGGTGCTACGAAAAATGGTATTGATTATGATAGAGCAAGTTACATTTTTGACCTAGTAGCGAAATTTGCCGGCTATGGGTTCAATAAATCTCATGCTGCTGCATATGCGATCATATCTTATCAAACTGCTTACCTTAAGGCCAATTATCCACTGGAGTTCTTTACAGCATTAATGAACTTGAATATCGATGATCGGGATAAGCTGAATTTATTTTATCATGCAGCAAAGTTTAGTGGTGTTACTGTTCTTCCTCCTGATATAAATAAATCTCAAGCTGAATTTTGCATAGAAGGTGAGTGCATACGTTACGGTATCGCTGCTTTGAGAAATGTTGGCTTTTCTATAGCGCAAGGGATAGTAAATGAACGTTCAGGTTATTATAATGATATATGGGAATTTATTCAAAATTCAGGTCACATTATAAACAAAAGAGCACTAGAAAGCCTTATTAAATCTGGAGCTTGTGATAGTGTGCATAAGAACAGAAAACAATTGTATGAGTCAATTGGCACGCTGATTTACTTTGCAAATAAAAACAAACAGGATAGAGAATCAAATCAATCTGCTTTATTTGGCGACCTTGACGTGCTAAAACCAAAACTTGAGAATGTAGAAGATTTTGATGAAGATGAAAAGTTAGAGCATGAACTATTTTCATTAGGATTTTATTTAACGAATCATCCGCTTAAAAAATTTAGAGTTTTTTTAGAGCAGTTAAATATTGGGTTTATCGGAGAACATAAGACAGCAAAAACTGCTGGAGTGATATTAAATGCGCGCATGAGAACATCAGAGCGTGGAAGATTTGTTATACTGACACTTTCTGATCCACATAATGTTTCTGAGATAGCATTTTACAATAATGAAATAATAGAAGAGAAAAGGGATCTATTTACACCAGGAACATTTGTGATCATTGACCTTGAAACTTCAGGAGATAGGACAAGATTAGTAGGCAAAGATATATCTGATTTTACAGAAAGAGTTACTTCAGCTATAAAAGGATTAATTTTAATTATTGATTCTGCTGATCCGCAAAAGTTCACTATGGAGTTACAAGAAATATTAAAAAGTAGAGGGAAAACTAAAGTTCTACTGAAACTTCTTCTTGAAAAACATAAAGTGAGTATATTATTACCGGATACATACTCAATCGCCCCTCAAGTTATTTATGAGATATCTAACTTAAGCTGGGTTAAAGACGTAGAAATTAATACAAATAACTTGCTTATATAAAAAAGCTTTATATAATGAAATATTTAATCGATATTAAAGGAAGAGATAGTGAATCTTTATGAATTTACTTTTATAGCCCAACAGGGGTTACTGCAGCAAGAAGTAGAAGGAATGGTACAAGAACTGGCTGTTTCGTTGCAAAACATTAAAGCAGACATGATTTTGCAGAAAATCAAGGACATTCTTGAAAAGGAAAATGGCAAGTTTACAAAGCAAGAGTTAGAAACGCACTCAAAAAGCATTCAAAAAAGCTTAGTTGTTTATTCTGATTTGTTGGAAAGTTTTGCAAAAATTTTATGGATTGAATTGGAAGAAGATTTTTCAAATTTGAAAGATGTGAAATCAAAAATTGATAGAGAATTGAAGGATGATCTAAAAAATTTAGGAATAGCACAAGACTTTATAAAACTTCCAGAAGGCAGTCAGCAAATCAGTAAAAGTGCATTTATTCAGAATTTGGTAAATGCCTTAAAAGGAAAAGTCTCAGAATATACAGTAAAGATTTTTCAAGATATTTTGAAAGGTCTAGTAATAAACACCTCAACTCAATTGAATAAAGGGTTAGGGAAACTTTTAGAAGACATCCAAGCTTCAGGATTGATAAAGTATGAACATTGGGGTCTTTTGGATTTTGCATATCCAATAAATAAAATGAAGAGCGGCTATTATTGCATGCTATGCATAAGTTCTACTTCAAGCATTATGGATGAGTTTGTGCGTAGAATAAAACTTAATGAGAACGTTATTCGCCACCTGTCTGTACAGGTTGATAAGTTTTTTGAAGGTAAATCTCATATGATGAATAAACAAGTTGAGGAGCAAAGCGCGTGATGATGAAAAGACGAAATAATTTTAATAATTCTTATTTATCTGTAAATAATAGGACTGGCTTTAGGCGATCTAAGATTTGCCCTCTTGCTGAGTCAAGTGATGAGGACATAAATTATAAGAATACAGATTTATTATCCAGATTTACTTCTGATTATGGTAGGATATTACCGAGAAGATTGACGGGCGTGTGTGCAAAAAGGCAAAGGAAGTTGCGCTTGGCGATTATAAGAGCACGGTTTTTAGCTCTTGTTCCTTATTGTACTAAAAAAAATTAGGTAATTTATGTTGATAATTTTAAAGGAAAATATAAGAACTTTGGGTAGATTTGGCGAAGTTGTCAAAGTAAAGCCTGGGTACGCACGTAATTTTCTTTTTCCACAAAAAAAAGCAGTAAAAGCTACTAAAGAAAATGTAGCAAAATTAGAAGAGCAACGTTCTGTTTTAGAGGAAGAGAATCTAAAAAAATTGAATTTGGCAAAAAAGCTAGCTGAATCTTTTATTGGTAAATTTGTAATATTAGTAAAACAAGCTTCGGAAGATGGTAAAATTTTCGGTTCTGTAACAACAAGAGAAATCGCGAAATCTTTATTACAAGAAGGACAAGAAATAGATCACCGTGATATATCCTTCAATGGTGTAAGAATAAGGAATTTAGGTGAATATCAAATAAGTATAGAATTCCATAGCGAAGTCATAGTACAAATTGCAGTGCATGTCGTTAGGTTAGAAACTGATGCACATGAGCTAAGACAAGTGAAGATGGAAAGTCAAAAATCACAACAGCAAGAAGGTGAGGAAGTAGGACAAAGTATGGATGAAGAAGTTGCCAGTGGTGATGAAACTGACCAAAAATGATCCCACGTTATAGCCGCAAAGAAATGTCTTCCATTTGGGAAGAAAGTAATAAGTTTAATATATGGCTTAAAATAGAAAAATTAGCGTGTGAAGCTCAGGCAAAGCTGGGTATTGTTTCAAGTGATGTTGCTCAGAAGCTTTCTGGTGCTATTGATTTTAATGTTGAACGTATCAACGAGATTGAATCCATTGTAAAACATGATGTTATAGCTTTTCTAACATATGTTGCTGAAAGAGCTGGAGTTGATATTCGTTATCTCCATTATGGAATGACAAGTTCTGATGTTTTGGATACGTGCCTTGCAGTGCAGCTAAAAGAGTCATGTGATATTCTACTCAAAAATCTAGAGAATTTACTTGTAGCATTAAAAAAGAAAGCTGAGGAATATAAGAATATTATATGTATTGGACGCAGCCATGGGATACATGCCGAACCAACAATATTTGGGCTAAAATTTGCTAGATTTTACGCTGAGTTTCAACGTAATTATCAAAGATTAAGCACTGCACGAAAGGAAATATCAACTTGTAAAATATCAGGTGCGGTAGGCAATTTTGCAAATATAGATCCATCTGCTGAAGGATATGTGGCAAAAGAAATGGGGCTTACACCTGAGACTATTTCATCTCAAGTGATTCCACGTGATAGACATGCATTGTTCTTTTCAGTTTTAGGAATTATTGCAAGTTCTATAGAGAATGTTGCAGTTGAAATTCGGCACTTACAAAGAACTGAAGTTGGAGAAATCTCTGAGTATTTTTCTACTGGACAAAAGGGAAGCTCTGCTATGCCACATAAGCGTAATCCCATTTTGAGTGAAAATCTGACAGGGCTAGCGCGTTTAATACGTAGTTATGTGTTTCCTGCATTGGAAAATGTTGCATTGTGGCACGAACGAGATATATCACACTCATCTGTAGAAAGATGCATTACTCCTGATGCCTGCATCACAATGGATTTTGCTCTAGTTCGGTTAACAGATTTGATAAATAATCTGGTTATTAATGAAGAAAATATTGGGAAAAACTTAAATTCTTCAAAAGGCTTGGTTTTTTCACAACGAGTATTACTTGAGTTGGTAAATAGTGGTTTAAGCAGAGAAGATGCATATAAAATCGTTCAAAGTAGTGCTATGAAGGTGAAACAAAATAATAGTGATTTTCTCACCGAATTAAAACAAGATAAATCACTACTCGAAATCATAAAAATAGAAAAACTTGAATCATTATTTGATTTTGCTTATTATACAAAGCATGTAGGTCACATATACAATAAGGTTTTTAATCAGGCTGAGTAGCTCAGTTGGTAGAGCAGGAGGATCATAATCTCTTGGTCGGGGGTTCGAATCCCTCCTCAGCCACCATGCTTTTTTGTAAACTCATCTATGTCAAATTTAGCATAGCTCTAAAACCCGCGCCATTGGCCTACTTTTCCCCTAATATATTTTAGCCGCGTAGGTAAATTATTTTCTATAATTCATTAACTATACTTTCATAATGCATATCTTATGGAAAGCTGTCTCAACCTAGTGTAGCCTTTTTGCCCATTTTTGAGAAAATTAAAAGTAAATAAGCAAATAGAAGAATTTAAGATAGTCCTAAAGATAATGTTTCTTTTAAAAAATATTTAATTTGAAGTGCAAAAAAATATGTTGCTTCACACATAACTTTTCTTATCTTATGTCAATATAAGTATGGAGTTTCAACAAACTTCAAGCGTAATTTGTGTTAATACCAAATCCCAGAAATAATAGGATAAGCTAATTTATCTTCTATTATTGTAACTTTTTGTAGTGCACTTTGCTGATAATTAGGATTGGTTTAATTTACTTGAGAACAGGTTAATTCAAACAGCAATACAAGCAACCAATTTTACTATTATTTAATTGCCCGCTAGTATATTACATAATGATTTGGAGCATGCAATGGATACTAAAGTAAATTATGCAGGAGTAACTAGGCGCGTCATAGCTGGCACAATTGATGGTGTTATTATGTTAGGAATCTTGCCATTCTTGTGTTCTGCGCTATTAATAATATTATTAGTGGCATTTGAAAGCAATGAATTAGCCAAAAATAGTGTTCAAATGGCTGATGATTTTTTTGAATCTAACATATCGCTAATCACGTTTGTTATTTTCATATTCTTTAAAATATTGGAAATGTTCATGATAATAAGATTTAGCGGCACCCCAGGACAATTGTTATGTGGCATTCGTATAAAAGATGCAAGTACATTTAAAAATGTTACTATAATGCAAGCAGTAATTAGATGCGTGTCTAGAGACATTTTTATGGAGATAATTCGCCTCTAAAGTGGATATATTGTCCTACTAGTTGCAATAGTAATTGCGATAATATTTGCAGCATTTGACAAACGAAAGCAATTTTTTCACGATAAAATTGCAAGAACAGTGGCAATAAACTATAAGCCTTCAAGCTAATTGTTTGCTCTGAACCCCTCTTCGGTTGAATTTCTCATTCATGCAAAATTCATTTAAAAAGATCGTTGACACTAAAAACACATGTGTTACAAATAGGGCCAAGTTTTGGTGTGTGAGTAATTTTTTATAGCCATTTAGCTTCATGGTGACGGTAATTTATTAATTACATTTGAGGAGGGTCAAATGGGTGTGAATGAGCAACAATTAACTAATAATGGAACTACAATAGATGATACAGTGGAGCTTCATCGTTCAAAACGAAATGTATGGCCTGAGATAATCGGCGAAGCCTCTGGGGTTTTTGACGCGCTTTTTGGTGAAGAGCATGGTATAGAAGGACAAAATGTTACAACAGCAATGCCACCAATCGCAAAAGGGCAAAATGCTACAACACAAATTCCACCAGTCACTAGAGTGCAAAATGTTACAACAGGAATGCCACAAAATTACAACAGAGATGTCACGAGTAACAGAAGCGCCACATGTGAGATATAGAAATGCATCTGTGCACTCAGGCGCTGAGCAAGGTGATTTGAATATGATAAAGTATTTTATAGAGAACGGTGCTGATATTAATGCTAAAAATGAAAGTGGTGATACGCTTTTGCACTTGGCTGTTAAGGGAGGCCATTTGAATATAGTTGAATATCTTATCGAAAACGGAGCTAGTGTTAATATTAAAGGCAAATATAATGAGGCACCTTTGCATATAGCTGCTCGACGTGGGAGGTTGGATATAATAAACCTTCTTCTAGATAAAGGTGCTGATATTAATATTTATGGGGAATATACTGGTACACCTTTACATGCAGCTGTTGAAATGGGAAGATTGGATGTAGCAGAACTTCTCTTGAATAGAGGTGCGGATATTAATGCTAAAAACGACTATGGAAATACACCTTTGCACCTAGCTATTGAAGAAAGTAAATTGGATTTAGTAAAGCTACTCATCGAAAAAGGTGCGGATATTAATGCTATCAATAAAGACGGCGAAACAGCTTTCGTTGCAGCTTGCGGTAATAGTAAGACAGATACGGCAAGATACTTGATGGATAAAGGTACCAATGTGAATGCTAGAGATAAAGATAATCGCACACTTTTACAATTAGCCTTTTGAAGGGGAATGTGGCATAATTTCAAATGTCTTGTAGAAAATGGTGCTGACGTTAATGTTAAAGATAAGAATGGTGACACACTAGCCCCCCTGCGAAAAGGTAGAAAGTAGGTGAAAACGACTAAAAAGCATGTAAAATGAAAATTTTAGAAGAGTAAAATGGCAATAAGTTACGTGAAAATAGCAAGAACACCATATGTTTTTAGACAATTGACAGGGCTCACAACATCTGAATTTGAAAAAATTGTGGCAAAAGTGCGTCCAGAGTGGGAAAAAATGGAGGCGAAAAAGAAATGTCACGGAAGAAAATCGCATGTTGAGACTCTAGAAGACAGGATTTTATGTGTTCTAATTTATTACAGAACGTACATAACGCATCCATTTTTAGGGTTTTTGTTTAATTTGCACAACTCAAATATTTGCCGACTTTTGAAGAAAATGGAGCCATTATTGGCCAAAAAAATTACTATAAAAAAGGATAGAACGCTGACGCCAGAAAGGATTTTAAAAATTTCAGTAGACGTCACAGAGCAACCGATACAGCGGCCAAAAGACACAAAAAAACGTAAGAAAAGTTATTCCGGAAAGAAAAAAATGACCACAATAAAAACCGAAATTGTGATCGAGGGAAATGGGCAAATTTTGTCGATTTCAAAGTCACATCGAGGTCGAATGCATGATTTTCGCATAAGAAAATAGGAAAAATTGTTGCCCAAAGATAGCATAAAATATGCTGATTCTGGCTATCAAGGTTGGCAAAAACTGCAGAAAAACGTTGTGATTCCGTACAAAAAACACCGTAAAAAGCCACTAACGGAGGAGCAAAAGGAGCATAATCGGAAGCTGCCATCGTTCAGGATGCGTGTGGAAAATAAGATTCGCGAGATCAATGTTTTTAAGATTATGTCAAATATTTACAGAAATTTTCAGAAGAAATACAACATGAGATTTAATATTATTGCGGGTATTGTGAACTTGCGGCATAGTTTTTAATAATTTTTGGGCTGGGGATTTCTACCAGATTTTATCAGCAACTTGCTTCACGTTGTTTCGCAGGGGGTCTTGTCTTTCCTCTTTTTCCCACTCTGGACGCACTTTTGCCACAATTTTTTCAAATTCAGATGTTGTGAGCCCTGTCAATTGTCTAAAAATATACTGGGTCTTTGAAACTTTTGCGTAACTTATTGCCATCTTCCCTCTTCTAAAATTTTCATTTTACATGCTTTTTAGTCGTTTTCACCTACTTTCTACCTTTTCGCAGGGGGTCTCTTCTTTTTAAGTGCATTCTTGTAATAAATTTATATTCCTTTTCGTTAAACTCAGCGGAAGTCCCTGTTTTTGCAATTCCCCTATCAAATAACAAAATATCCTCTTTTTCAACTTTAGCTTCATTAATCGCTCTTACCAATGCTATCTTCGCTACCTTCTTCTTGCCCTTTGCAAAATCTTATACTTGTTGGCAATTGATTCTTTAATCCCACACTTACCTTAACTTGACTGTCGTTACTCTACTTTTAACCCATCCTTTATAAGATATCCTGATAGATTTATAATTGTTGAATCGAATCTGTGTAAATTATGTGACGTTTTTTTTGGTAATAGTTTTTCAACTTTGTTCATCAAATCAGTATATACCCCCTAAAAATAATCAGGGTTTATAAATTTTAGTCTCTTTGATAAACCACTATATGTTACTTTGTTTTTATCATCATTTTTGTCCATCACACACCTATTTATTACCATCTCTAGCGCTCTCAGGCTTGTTTTTTGTCCCATTAATATTAGTCTCATTAAACCCTTGAATACCATCTTATCAACTATTTAGTATTATATTTATCCACCTCATTTAATTTTCCTAGCTTTTCTAAATCCTCACCTTTGATTAAGTTTAGTATGCCTTCTATTTGATCCATTATTGCCTCCTTTCTTCTGCAACAACAGCTCTTTTATATCCTTTTTATATCACTTTCAACACTTGTTGGGCTTATACCCTATTTTTTCCTTCTCTCCGTCAACTTTCCTCTCACTTTTTCTTAACTTGACGCGTATGGTTTATTTAACACTCCCATTTAGCACAAAGCCGGAAGTGTACACCTAAAACCTCTGTCAAATAAATTCACTATACACCTCTCCTATATTGACTTTAGAGGGATCATAACTCTCCGCTCCATCGTGACAATCACAATGCATAAATTGACCATTGTCATTAAAATAACTAAATTTACTAGTTAATTCAGCCACTTTTCTAAACTTTTCGCCATTTCTTAATTCAAATACTGTGGCTGAATTGCAGCTTGGAGACCCAGGCTCAATGGAGTCTTCTGTGATGAGGAATAATGGCCAATGACTCAATAACTCTTCGAGATTGTATCCTTTCTTTGCGCAATTTAGATTTACGAATTTACATTCATCAGAAGTATTTGAGTATTTTGAGTCATATTTTTTATACTCAAAGAACTCGTTACCAAGTATATTACAAAAAGTTAGCCTATCTGATTGATCAGTTTTTAAAAAATGAAAGCCCTTTGGAATAATTATCTTCTCTCCTTTTACATAATCACGTATAACCAACAGACCATTGTACATGTAGTAAACTATTTTTGGCAAAGTAGCCATGGGTTTACCATCCAAGGCAATATTTGCTTCATAAGTATCATCTGATAATTTTTCTCCTTTCTGCAAAGTGAATTTTTGCTGAGTGTTTTCAGCATTAATTAGGCTATCTATTGTTTCTAATTCTTCTATACTTGGTGTATATTGATACTTGTAGTAATTATACTCTGGAAGAGGATTTCCACCTTTATCTGATATATAAACAGTTCGAGAGCAATCTTGACTATTATCTTCTACTGTAAGATAAAGCCCTCCTGTCTCTTCTTTAATCTTTTGTAGTATTGGATCATTTTCATCATAAAAATTATAAAAATTAATATAGTTTAATTCTCCATCTGGATCGCTTCTAGAAATGAATAAGCCAATACCAAAATGTTTGTTACCATCTACGTTGTTCAGTACAGTGCCCACCGGTTGCGATGAGTCAAGTTTGTGCATAACGTCGTTTCTATCTTTACCAATAATAGCTTCTTCTTCTATAATAAAGCTCTCTTATAATAAAGCTCTCTCCACTTTGAAGCTTGAGAGCTGAATTCCCTTCATATAAAGCGATTTTATCACCTTCTTTCTTTAAGTTTACAAAGCGAATATCACTTACTTTAACTGAGCCCATATGTGAATGAATAATATATCTACCACCAATACTCTCTACCTTATAATGTGCAGTAGGCAGCTTGATCAGCTTCTTAAGAGAATCCTTACCGTCTATTCTAAATGTATATTTTTTCATATTATGCTCTATCTAAAGTCACTGTAATAGCTCCTCACCAAAAATCACTATAAAGGCAAATCTTCAGCCAGCACCAACTTCAAGGGTATGTACCGGCTAATTGAGCAGTAATATGGCAAGATATTTGCACATTACTGATGTAAGTTCCAATGTGAGTATCTGCTGTTTGATGAGTTCGTCCTATAACCTTCGTAGACTGTCTTGATTCAATAAACTGTCTTACTTTATTAACTTCTTGTAAAAGCTTGCCTACCTCATTACTTATTTGCTGTTTTGTTTCCTCCAATTGCTCTTTTGTGCAGTTTGAAAATATCCCAGTTTTTAGTGTTTGATGTGAGGTAGGATCTTCTGTCTCTGAATGCAGAGAAGGTATAAATTTAATAATACCTTGAACAACACCCTTAACAGAATTAAATATAACATCGAAAGCAGTGTTTATTAGTGATGTTGGTTTATCTCCTCTACTTGTTGCCAATTGATCGTTAAAATCATTATATTGATTTTCAATCTCTCTCTTTCCTCTCTTTTTCCCTGCAGAGCATGATGGACGTGTTGAATTCATTTCATGAAGCATATCTTTTACGGCACAATGCAATACCTGAGTATTTTTCTCTGATATAAACGCTAGAGTAGCAAAATTATCAGCCTCGCCTTTAAAACCTTCAGTATCATTTCTAAAAATTTCAGCTTGTTTTGCAAAGTGCTCTGTTTCAGCATGCAATTTTATAGTGTTATTTTCAGCTTCTTCACAACCATCTCTAGCTTCCAATGCTGCTAAAGAAGCAGCATTGGTTCTATTTTCTATTTTCTTCATCTCGTTCAAAAATCGATCAGCTAACCCAGCCCCTACTCCATCTGCACCTTTAGGACCTATATCACCTTTAAGACCTTGTGCGCCATCTGTACCATTTCTTCCATCTAGTCCTGGAGAACCATCTGTACCATTAAGGCCTGCTGAACCTTGAATACCCTTATCACCTGTATCACCTTTCTGTCCCAGATCGCCTTTTGCTCCTGGAGTTCCATCCGTGCCATTAAAGCCTATTGACCTTGAATACCCTGTTCACCCTTAGAACCTTGAATTCCCTGAGGACCAACTGGACCTGTGTCACCCTTATAACCTACAAGTCCTGGGTAACCTTGCTCACCTTTCTGTCCTGGAAGTCCTAGACCACCATCTAAACCAGATAAACCTGGATAACCTTTCAGTCCTGGAGATCCTGGCTCACCTTTCTGTCCTTTAAGGTTTCTCTCTAAATTTCCAAGCCCCTCTTCTAAGAGTCTAACTTTTCGTTGTAATTTCGTTAATAATGGTTCTTCATTTCTCACACCAACCCCCAAAAAAAATTAAATTTCTAAATGATGATAAAGGATACAAACACCACCTTTTGCAGCCTACATTTAAGCTTTCTGTTTCTATCAGAGCTAAACTCTATAAAAACATCGCCACGTAAAGGGGCTCTACAAACTCTAGTATTTTTACACAGATGAACTTCACACCATTCATTTGTCCGTACAATACATAGCTCATATAGCGTAGTCAAGAAAAAGATTAAGATATTATATAATCAGTATAAGATATACTTAATAGTGCATTATATTTTAATTTATTATTTAAAATACGAGTTTAAACATAAAAAAGAAATCAAGCTTCTCATTTTAAGACTTCAATATGTACAGTTCCGGAGTATAATGGTGTGATATATAAGAAGTGTATACGTTCAGCAAAGTGGTTATAGGAGGCAATTGACAGAAGATTTTGAAAGTGGTTAATAGCTGAAAATTATGTAAAAGTAGAAATTTTGGAAAAAACAACCAAACAAGGAACTCAAGTGTGATTAAAAGAAAAAGCAAGCCTAAATAAACAGAAGGCCTGCAATTCCTTGAAGATTTTTTATTACTTTATTTCAATCTTTTTAGTATATTTCTCAGACTTAGGTATATTTATTTTGAGCACCCCATTTGAGAAATCTGCAGAAATTTTATCCTGCTCTGCATTTGGTGTAAGCTCAATAGATCTATAAAATGAGCCGTAATATCTCTCTAGATGATAATATTTTTTCTCTTCTTCAGATGACTCATTTTCATACTTCTTCTCACCTTTAATTATTAAGTTATTACCAGACATGCTAATATCTATACTTTCTTTGGAAAAGCCAGGTAAATCCATGGATAGACAATAATTTTTGTCTGTTTCATAGAAATCACAAGCTGGTAAAGTGTTTCTGCTTTTAGTAAGTTCAGGTGTAAAAAAACTATTGAACATATCATCAACAGCTCTTTGTAAGCCCCTGATGCTGAAGTCATCACTACCAAAGTTCTTGTTTGAACGAACTATATTACTCATATTATCACCTCCTTTTTGTTAGTATAAGTTCAATATAACCATTCGGTTTATTCATTTCAAGGTACTTATCAAGAAGAGTATTTGTGATTCATAGATCCAGTCTGAATTACTACGTTTAAAGTCATAATTTTCATTAAATTGGTAATTTCTTTTCCTGGCCAGACATAGATTGTACATCAGGACTATCAAGACATTTATTTATGCAATAACCGATTCCAGCTCCAGGTAATGCACCAACCACAGCAGCTGCAAAAAATACTGCAACTTGCACTACCTACTAATGCAGCAGCCCCTGCAAAGTATGCTATTACTGCTCCAATAATTGCACCACCGATTGCACAGCCAACGATATAGTATTTGCTGTTACTTTTAGGTTTTTGAGAGTCAGTTTGTGAATTCGATCCATTTTGTGTTTTATTTTTGGTTTCAGGAAAATCTTCTTCAAGTCGCAGGAGCACCTCATGTATGTTGGCAGTATGGCTTAGAACCTTTTCAGCTGCAGGTTCTGGTTCTTGAGAATTTTTGTGCAAGATGCGCTTCTCTAGCTTCAGGCTCTTGTCGAGATTCCAATACTGGTGCTAAATTTGATTCTTCCGCTATAAGCCCTGGTTGGGGTTGTTCAATATTTTGTTTCACATGTTCTGTTTCAGGTTTTGAATCCTTTGCTGGAGCTCCAATAGTAAGGCTTGGAGCTCCTTCCACTATAAGCT
The DNA here is from genome assembly GCF_964026735.1 of Wolbachia endosymbiont (group E) of Neria commutata. NCBI lineage: Bacteria > Pseudomonadati > Pseudomonadota > Alphaproteobacteria > Rickettsiales > Anaplasmataceae > Wolbachia > Wolbachia endosymbiont (group E) of Neria commutata. The sequence continues at coordinate 612,292 of NZ_OZ034692.1, read as the reverse complement.
TTTGAGATTTTTCAATATCTGGTGCATAGTGTACTTGTTCTGCTAGAGGCTCTAGTTTAGGCTGTTCAATCTCTGGTCCTTGTGGTACGTTGCTATTTGAAGAAGATTGATCTTTCTGCTTAAACAATGTTGTAAGCATCTTACTCAAACTATCTTCTTCAGAACTCTAACCGCTTTCCCTACCACGATCACGTAATGTTTTAGCGTTATACTGATTTATTTTATTCTCTAGCTCCCTTGAATCTGAATTAAAAATTTCCTTATTAAACGTAGATTGATTACAATGTAATACTTCCCTTATCCATTTAACATTTTCATCTCTTTCTCTTCTGGTTGGTAAAGTAGCACAGGAAGATTGATTTTCTTTATCATTAGTGCCACCTACCGAAACACCAAATATGCGCCCCGTCATAGACCCTATAACCTTTTGCACCTCTTGATATTTATAATTTAATAAATCAGCAGGTTTCTTACCTGAATAATCTTCAGCTTCTGGATCAGCTTCCTTCTCTAGTAATTTTATTATTAGTTCCGGAGAATCACCTCTAAGACAGGCTGTATGTAACGGTGTCATGCCAGTCTTTAGATCTATCACATTAATATCTAAATCTTGGTACTCCATCAACTTATTTATAATCTCCATTTGTGGAAACTTATCATGAGAAGGTTCTATTGATGAATCAGGATTAATGTGATTCCAGCCCTTGCTTATAGCCAAAATAATTGGATTGTTTCCATATAATAGGCCATATTGATTAATATTTGTATTGCGATTAATCAATTCTTTAACAGCCACGCTATTTGAGCAAAATATTTGACCCGTTAATTGAGAATTATTATTTATGACAATATCTCTCATATCTTTACTATAATAATCTCCTGTAGATAAGCTTATACCAAAGGAGGGTATATTGATATCATATTCATGAAGATTTTCATTTCTTAAAAATTGAATGACGCCCTCTATTTCATTTATAGAACAATGTACTTGTTTGTTATGCCAATGCAGACCAAATATATGCTTGTTCAGAATGTTCGTTATAGAAAGGGCTCTGTGTATCATTATTCGTTATATAAAAATTTATCCCATCCTCATCAGCTAACTTACACATATCCAAATATTTTTTATATCCTTCATCGATAGCACGGTTAACTTTTTCTCCATTTTGCTGATTAAGTTCTTCAGCTACTATATTGTGTTTTCTATGTACTATTTCCCTAAACTCTTCTTTTTTCAATCTTGATAAAGGATCTAGGAAATATTGTAATATAGAATAAGATTGTGGTGAACAATGATCCTTAACTGTATCTTTGGTAAGCATGATTTTGTTCTCTGTTTGATATATATACAATGTTACTTAATATCTTAATAATTGTCAACTTTTACCAAAATATCGTGTGATTTTTAAAGTAATACCACGCTCTCCAGCATCACACAAAATTTAATTGTTTACTTCTCTTTACTCTTTGATTTTCTCAAAAAAGGGCAAAAAGGCCACTGAACTTCATGCTAAGTTTGACTTTGAGTTGCCAAAATTATCACTGTTGTGTCCACGTGATGTTATTGCATTTATTTCCTTATTAAAATCAATTATTACAGATATACAATCATTTGATTGCTCTCCAGATAATTGGTGGGCATACCTATTGACAAGCGGTGCATGAGAATTTTTAATATCCCCTATGATTGCATCTTTTTCTTCTTTTGAAAGGTTATCCTTGTGAGTCACATAGTACTGAACACGTTGATGTTCAAACCCTAATCCTCCTTTAAATTCTTCGTATGCATGTTTCACTTGAGGAAGTTGAACATCTGCTTGCGGAACAACTTGTTCTTCAGGCTCACCTTGCGGTTCTACGCTTGATTTTTCTTCTTCCGGAGTTGGTACAGATAGCACTTCTTTAGGTTTACTTATAACTGTAAGCCCTAGATCTGATTCCTTAAGATTCGTCTTGAAATGTAAATCACCAAGCAACGTCACATTCTTTATGTTTCTTTCACTATCAATCTCAATTGATACTTGTGCATTTTCGCTTAGCCGCTCTCCAAGTAATTCTTCAGATTTATTCATGAGCGATTCGTGAGAGTGCTCAATGTTTTCTCTAATTTGCACTTTTTCCTCTGCTAAAAGGCCATTATGAAGTATACGATAATTGACACCTTGGTACGGAAACGTAAAGGTATGTTCGTCATCAACCTCTTTAACCTCTTTTGCAGGAAGATTGTCAGGTTCTAGTAAAGGACTAACTGATTCCTTAGTGGAATGCGACTCTTCACTTTGGTCTTGTTCTCCTTTTTTCGTTAGGAAAGACGGATCAGGTGATTTATACTTTTGCTGCATCTTTCCATAGTATATATCACTTAATTGATTTGCTTTATCATAACCAATGAATATCATTGTACCACTATGTGGAGATTTACCATGTAAAACATTATATTCTGCAACAAGCGATTCATGAGAATCTCTAATATTTTGTGCAATTTGCTCTTTCTCACCTTTTAAGAAGGAACCACCCCACACACTGTACCTGATACCTTCATGATTAAAGTCAAAACTTCCACGATAATCCTCTATAACATCACCTGGTAAGTCTAATGTAGAAGGTTTAGGATCCACTGCCGGAAGTTCAGCTACTTGCAGCGAACTAGCTGGTTCCTCAATAGAAGATTGAGAGCTTTGCGAATTACCTTGTAATTCTGGGCTTATCTCTACCTTTTCAGCAACATTCTTGGTTTCAGAGTTACTTCTTACTTATAAGTGTGTTGCTTAATTGCCGCGATACCCCTAGAGCACTATTGTTATAATATATATCTTTTATGCTTGTATCATCAGCCACATCAATTTTTATAATTATACCTTGATTTGAGCTATACGGCCATGAACTTTGGCATGCACTAACCAGTGCTGTATGAGAATGAATGATATCTTCTATGATTTTCTGTTTTCCGTCTTCCGAAAGGCCATCATGAGATATACGATAACTGACATCTTGGTGTGGAAACGTAAAAGCATTTTCGTCATCAACCTCTTTTGCGGGAAGGTGGTTAGAATCCACTGCCGGAAGTTCAGGGGTTTGCTGCTGGCTAACTGATTCCGTAGGATCATCTGGTAGCTCCACACTTCTTTTTACCTTGCTTGGCGCTTCTTGTACTTCAGGTGTGATAAAGATTGGTCTGCAAGAGGGTGGGTATCAATGTTACCTGCTGCAGAATTAACTCTGCTTACAATCGATGGGTCCAATGCTATACGAGAGTTGTCCTCATGTGTTAACAAATCTATACTTTCTACTTTTTTATCAGTGCCAATAACAAGAACAACGTTAGATGTAATCTTCGCCAGTCCTCCTTGCTCGCTATATTCATTAATAAGTAAAGGATGAGCTTTACTGATGATCTTAGAAAGTTCACTTTCTTCCATGCCCACTTTACACTGCACACGATATAAAATATCCTTACTACCCCATGCATTGATTTCATTGCCTTCATGTTTCTCTCTAAAACTTGTTACAAGTGGGATATTGTTTTGATTAATTTGATTTATGCTCATTTTTGTACCTCACTACTAAATAAATGCATAAACCAGTATCTCGGCTAAAGTTATAATAATTAATTAATATATCTGGCATGGCTAAAATATAAGTTTTTTGATTTTATAAGATATAAAAAATTAATAAAAAGAAAATGCAGGAATTTCAAGATGATACGCCTGATTTTTTACCTAATTGTTTGGATAAAATACCACTCTGTGTCATTTTTCCATGTTCAGAAAATCCGTGAGATTTAGCTGCTGTAAACAACTGAAAGAGGGTAGGGGAGGTTGAAGAAATTTGTTATTTCGCTATATTATAACAATCCATCAGGAGAGTTATAATGATTGTAATCATCTGATGCGTGATAATTATTTATACAATTTTCTTCGAAGTTGTGGTCTAGCTCATCAACTTCAAGATTAAATTCAGATTACCGCACCGATTTTTCATTAGCAAACCCAAATATCCACGAAAAGAGTGATGTAATAGATCCAACAATAAGTTCAATTGCTGAAAAAATAAAATTAGAAAAGGAGCCACTTTGTTCTATAGAATTAGCTTGCAAGAGTGTGCTTTCTACTTTATTTAGCTCTGTACTTCTATGTCCTGTTGTACTGAAGTTATAATTTTCTTTTTCCACTTCGCGGCTAATAAAGTTTTACCATCGTAGTCCATGTTAAGAAGATTATTGTACTTTACAAAATCATCCCTGTTATTAAAAATATAAACTTTTATATCTTATTTGCATTGTTATCTTGAAGACAAAATTTCTCTTTAAACGCCCTATAAGCAGTTTCAATATCTATTTTTATTTGGTTTTGCTCTTGTTGTAACAGGCCGTCGTGGTTTACGGTACAACTTATATATTCATATTTAAAATTAAAGCTGTCAGGTAACACATTAGATATTGCTGGAGGATTATCAAACTGCCTTGACTCAGTTTTTTTATACAATCGATTTTGATAGTCACTACCAGAGTATTCGGGAAGTGTAGGTATTTCAGTAATAATATTATTAGAATTATCAAAGAAAGAAATCTTTGTAGTACCAACCTTAAAACTTTGTATGGACTTTCCACAAGCTCTGTTATCTGTATGATTGTGTTTAATGGTGTAATTTCTCCTCATAATATTTATTCACTCACTTACACTTCACTAAACTTTGCTATACTATTATTTTGTTAAAAACTATAATAATTCGTTAATTTATATATTTAATAAGTATATATGTATTCGCATATTTATTTATATTAGTTGTAATTTAGCTGGATAATTTGTTTGACATCAGAGTCAATATCTCTGGGCAAGAGGATATTTTGTTGGGTGCTACTCTATCATTTTGTAAACATACCAAGGATTTTGTCCATTATTCCACCCATGCTTGCTTCAGCTTGAGTATACTCTATTTTACCGCCATTCAAGATTAGCTTGGTATCTGACCCAGGAGATATATTAACAAATTTACTGCCAACAACGCCACTACTAGTGATTAGAGCTGAACTATCAATTGGTAACTTTATATCCCTGCTTACACACATATCAATTCGCGCTACATAAGTGGCTTTATCAAGCGATATAGCAGTGATGCTTCCAATATCTACACCTGAAATTTTAACGCTATCACCAACTTCTATACCGTTAGCATTGGCAAAGAGGCCGTGTATTTTATAACAATCCTTATAGCTTTTTTTTATGTAGGATAGCTTGTCAATAGCAAAAAAAATCAGAAAAATAGTAAAAATTATTACAAATAATCCAGCAGTTACTTCAAGTATATTAGATCTGCGCATCTTCAATTTTTAGGATTCCAGCTTTCATAGTAGTTACTCACTTTTTGATTTGGATAGTATGCATCCTTTGTACCAGTTAGATTAGGCATGTGCTTTACTTTTCTTCTTTTATTGTTAATCGGCACTGCATTATCGGTATAGTGGAGCCATATATGCCACTCTGGGGTGACTCTAGTAGGTTCAGAAATTCCGCTATATTCCACCCATCTTTTTCCCTTACTTGACTCATAGTAAGAATTTCCATTTTCATCTTTTCCTACAAATTTCCTACCTCTTCGTAACATGCGTTTTATTGCGTCATAAATTTTAGATAACATAAGGGTATCAAAACAAAAAGTATTATATATAATAATGGTTTAACAGTCTATTAACAACAATTTAATGCAATTACCGATTTTACAAGTTATTATACCAATAATTGCATCGATGTTTTGTTTTCTTACCAAGAAACACAAAGTATCTTGGTTTATTTCTTTTTTTACAACAACAGCTACTCTTATCATTTCATCGATACTACTCGTTAAAACATATAAAGGCGAAATTATAACTTATCACCTTGGGGATTGGACTCCTCCATATGGAATAGAGCTAAGAATTGACGTATTAAATGCCTTGATTCTAACCTTGGTGAATTTTATTGCACTAACCAGTGTGCTTTATAGCTTTCACATTAATGAAAAGGAGATTAGCAAAAACAAAATCAGTGGTTTTTATTCTCTATTTTTATTGTGCCTCAGTGGACTGCTTGGGATTTTAGTTACAAACGACATATTTAATCTTTATGTTTTCTTGGAAATTTCATCAATTTCCTCTTATGTGCTAGTCTCGATGGGAAGAGATAAAAGAGCTCTGGTTGCATCATTTGAGTACCTAATCAGTGGCACCATAGGGGCAACATTTTATCTATTTGGTATTGGGCTTTTGTACTCAATGACTGGAACGTTAAATATGTCCGATATGGCTGAAAGGTTAGTTCCATTATACGACAATAACATTATAAAGCTTGGCACATTGTTTATTTTTGTTGGTCTCTCAATTAAGATGGCGCTATTTCCACTCAGCAGATGGTTGGTCAATGCATATAGCGAAGCACCGAGTTTCATTAGCATATTCTTTTCAGGCACAGTGACTAAAGTGATGATATATGTCTTTATCCGGATCTTTTATACCGTTTTCTATCAAAATTTTTTCTTATTTAAACCACCACTGGACAACGTGATAATTATCCTTGCACTTTGCGCTATTGTATTTGGGTCAATATTTGCAATAACTGCAAAAGATATAAAAAGGCTGCTTGCTAACTCTAGCATTAGCCAGATTGGTTATATTATTCTAGGGCTCAGTTTAAACTCAAAAGCAGGCATATTTGCAGCGATTCTTCATATAATAAATCATAGTATAATAAAAACATCCTTATTCATGTCTGCAGGGTGCATTGCCTATAAGTTTGGTACAACAAAAATAGAGAATTTATCAGGATTAAAGAAATCAATGCTTTATACAACCCTTGTATTTACTTTGCTCAGTTTAGCTTTGATTGGTGTTCCTTCAACAAGTGGTTTTGTAAGCAAATGGTATATAATGAAAGCAATTATAGAATCTCATGCGTGGGTCTCACTTATAGTATTTGCTTCCGGATCTTTCCTTGCGCTCATATACATGTGGAAAATGATGGAAAAAATGTATTTTGATAGCAGTCAGATGCAGATTTCAGCATCGCGTGCTGGCATGACATCAGGCCGGGCTAGCGAGGTTCCATTACCGATGCTCCTTTGCTTATTGTTTATGGCAGTTTTAATATTAGCAACTGGTATATATAGCACCCTCATTCGATCTGTGATTGAAAAATTCGCTTTTTGATTTTTATTCCCTAGTTGAAAGGAGTTCAAAAAGAGTAGATCCAAGTACTGCAATAGGTGGTGAAGGAGAGACATTATGGCATAAAATTTTTGAAAGCGAATCCCTTTTCGAAAAAATGTGTTCTCTCTTGACTATTTTGTATTGCTCTGCAAACTGCCTCTGTTGTTTTTGCACACCCATGTAATATCTGTCCCATAATGACTCCTTAAATGATGATAGTATACCATCAATTAAGGAGTGGTGTCATTCTCTGAGACTGTACGGCTAGCCTCTTACTTTCATTTATATTTGTGAAATATAATTTACAAGTCTGTTAATTTTTATGGCTATAAATTATAAAATATCATAATCAGTAAGACTGACAGCTAATACATCATTCGAATTCATGGGCATAAGGCCATGTAATATTTCTGGATGAGTAATAATCGACTCGTCATCTTCAAACTTTGCTAAGTGATCATTAAAAGTTAGAGTATCATCTTTCATTCCATCTTCAAGATATTCACCTAACGCTACTTCAGCATATTTGCATGAGGAGTTGCATCATTTATGATCATAGTTCTACTTATGAGTTATGAGTATAGCTGTACCATCTTTGTTATTAGTAATAACAAAATCTCTACCTTCAGGCCTTACTGAAAGATCATGGATACTTTTATAGTAATCACCATTAACTTTAAGATATTCAGAATTTATCTCGTCATGCCAGAAGTCTAAATTGTATTTAACATGGTATGAACTAATAGGAGTTTCTTTAGCAGTAATTTCTTTTCCATTTTGATCTAATGTGGATTCAATGATTCGTAATTCATATTCTTCAGTTCGAGAATTTGGGCCATGCTTGATAGTTTTTAATAGATTTCCTGGTGCAAGTTTGTATGTTTTTTTAGTCATATATGTACCTATGTTTATTAATATATAAACAATATAATATTCTTTTTAATAAACGTCACTAATAATATGTATAAATATATTAAAATTTTACTATTTTATTAATTCGGTATCAATTATATTTTACATATCTGCATTTTGATTACTTTATTGGGTAATATTATTAATGAGCTAATAATGAAATGTTTGTTTTGATCATATTTTATACCATCCACAAGCTCTCCATTTGTTACTCCAGTTGCAATAAATACTGATTCACCTCTTACCATATCTTTTACAGTATAGATTTTCTCTGTGTCATGAATATTTAGATTTTTTCCTCTATCCTTTAATTGATCAGTATCAAATATCAATTTTCCTTCCATCTGTCCACCTATTGAACTCAGCGCTGCAGCTGCAAGCACTCCCTCTGGTGCTCCTCCTGTTCCGATGTACATATCGTGATTGCCATTTACTAATGAAACCACAGCGGCAACATCACCATCATCGATTAGCTTGATTTTTGCTCCTAACTTCCTGATTTTCGATATTAACTCATTGTGTCTCTCACGTTTAAGCACTGTTACTGTAAGATAACTTACTTTACATTTTTTTGCCTCAGCTAAATTCCCTAAGTTCTTTTCAATACTGTTTTTTAGTGAAACTACACCATCAGGCAGATTTTTTCCTACTGCTATTTTTTCCATATAAACATCTGGTGCGTGCAAAAAATTACCTTTTTTTGTTGCAGCAAGGACAGACATTGCACCTTGTTTATAGTGAGCACAAATTGTAGTACCTTCAAGCGGATCAACAGCAATATCGATTTCAGGACCATTTCCAGTGCCGACCTTCTCTCCAATATATAGCATCGGTGCTGAATCTCTCTCACCCTCGCCTATTACAATCATACCATTTATTTCCATGGAATTTAGCACTGTTCGCATTGCATCAACTGCAACTTGGTCAGCCTTTTTTTCATCACCTAAACCTGCCGATTTATATGCAGCAAGGGCTGCAGATTCGGTCACTTTTACTAATTTGTAAGCTAAGTTTTCTATCATTTTAGGGTCGTGAATAAATGACTTAATATATACCGTATCTTACTCAAGGCTGCAATATGTCTCAACTGACTTTTAAGAAGTCAATATAATAGATTATCATATTGATAAGCAGTTGTGTTAAAAGTCAATTCTTTTTGTCATAATAATTCCTCTAACAATAAATAAAATTATTTCACAACAAGGCAAAGATTAGAAAATTATAGCTGGAATAAGTAAGATTTCCCTACATCATAAATTCTATCCGCAATGTATTCCACAACTGTACGAACGTTGTATTTTAAAGCGACCTGTAGTGTCATTCCAGGTAACTCATCAAGCAACGTTGGACCAAATACTCGATATTTTTTGCGGCTAGATAAGAACTGAACTAGATTCTCTTAAATTACAAGAAAGAGTAAATATATTATGTAAAAATTAATTTTTAGCAAGAATTTTTGTGCAAAAATAGAATAATGAAGTATTTAGTGATATCCTCTATAATTAAATTTTTGAATGAAAAAATGACAATTCGTGTAGGCATCAATGGGCTGGGTAGGATAGGCAGAAGTGTGTTGCGTGCTATTTTTGAGGTAGAAAAATACAGCAAGCAAATAGAGGTTGTAGCTGTAAATGGATCACTAAGCGCTGAGCAGCATGCGCATTTGATTAAATATGACTCTGTTCATGGTAAATTTAATGGTGAAATCTACTTTAGCGAGTCTGAAAATTGGTTATCCATAAACGGCAGAAAATTTTCTTTATTTAGAGAGCGGAGTCCCGAAAATATCCCTTGGAATGTTGATGTGGTGCTGGAATGTACTGGTGCATTTAACAAGAATTCAGAAGCAATGCGGCACAATGCAGAAAAAGTAATTGTTTCAGCTCCAGTTGCAGATAGCGATGTAACTATTGTTTATGGTGTAAATGATCACATGCTAAAAAAAGAGCATAAGGTGATATCAGCGGGTTCTTGCACTACAAATTGCCTTGCTCCGATCGTACAAGTTTTGCACTCTAACGTTGGTATAAAAAGTGGTTTTATGACCACCATACATGCTTATACAAATGACCAAAATATCCTTGATGGCAATCATAAAGATTTGCGTCGAGCAAGGGCTTGCGGATTATCTATGGTGCCAACTACAACTGGAGCGGCAAAAACAATTGGCTATATTATTCCAGAATTAAAAGGAAAGATCGATGGCACTGCAATCAGAGTTCCAGTTAGCAATGTTTCCATGGTTGATTTTAAGTTTACAACTGATAAGAAGGTAACGGTGCAAGAAATTAATGAGATGTTTAAGCGCTCATCGATGTCATTCCAGCACGTGATGCTGGAATCCAGAGCCGAAGAAAAAGCGTGGATCCCAGTGCCAAGCACTGGGATGACAAAAAACTCTCCAATATCAAATATACTTTCTGTATGCGAAGAGCCTTTAGTTTCAATAGATTTTGTACATAATCCTTATAGTGCAGTTGTAGATTTAACTGGTACATATATTACAGGTGATATATGTAGGGTTGCTGCATGGTATGACAATGAATGGGCTTTTTCACTCAGAATGTTAGACATAGCATTATTATTACGTAAAGTATGAGTTTCTGCTCATGCTTTACTTATCACGAACGTCCTACAATCTACGCAAGAATTTGTCGAAAGCCTCCACGAACTTCCTCCACACTAACGTTCTCCAATCTCGTCGATGGTAGGTCTAAATCACTATCACTTTCATCTCCAAGAGAAATTTGCTTCTCTCTCAACTCTTTCAATGTTTTTCCGCCAGCATCTTTAATGGCTTTTTCTAAAGATAGTAATGTTGGATTATTTAGCCTGCTTGATTTATTGCTATTATAACCTCGAGTATCATAGAAAATTACATAGTCTAAAGCTGTCATTGCGTAGTTGTGGCATTTTATACTATCATTAATATCCCTTTTAAAATCTTGATCACTGACAATCTCAAGTGCTTCAGTGAGCATAGCATTTTCCTCAGTATCGCTGTCCGCCGTAACAATTTCTGAAATTATTTCAAGAAACTTTTCTTGTATACTCATTATTAACCCTCACTATAATTTAATCTCACCAGTGCACAATATAGCATTTTCACTTTTAATCAAGAAAAATACTTGATGTATTAAATATTATATAAAGCATATTAAAAAAGGAGCTCGAAAATAAAATGAAATATTGAGTAATGTCCTCTATAATTAATTTAACGAATGGTTTTTATTGTTACGTAAAATATGAATGAAAAATATGCTTCATTTTATGAGCACTTTGCTGAACTCAGAAGAAGGGTTATTTTTTGCTTTCTGTTTTTTTGCGTTGCTTTTGGTTTCTGTTACTATTTCAAAGAAAATATATATCGGTTTTTACTTTCACCTCTCATTGAAGTTACAAAAGATATTAGTGGATTTTCGCTAATCTATACAGATTTAACAGAAGCGTTTTTTGTGTATCTTAGAGTTGCAATAATGAGTGCAATTTTATTTTCCTTTCCTGTGTTTGCATGGCAATTTTACATGTTTTTAGCGCCTGGATTATATAAAAGTGAAAGAGCAGTGTTACTACCATACTTAATTGCAACACCGGTTTTATTCGTAATGGGAGCTACTGTAGTTTATTACTATATATTTCCTTTAGCATGGAAATTTTTCATCACTTTTGAGCATAGTGGTAAATCTTTTGGTATACCAATAGAGTTCATGCCATCGGTAAGTGAATATTTAGATCTTGTGCTCCAATTTATGTTTGCATTTGGCACTGCATTTCAAATTCCAGTCATACTTACATTAATGGTGAGAGTTGGATTGCTTACTGCACAAAGTTTGTCAAATAAACGTAGAATCGCGATAGTAGTAATTTTTATTATTGCTGCAGTTTTAACTCCACCTGATGTACTCAGCCAAGTAGGGCTGGCAATACCAATGTTGATTCTATATGAATTGTCTATCCTAATATGCAAGTATATCGAGAAGAAAAAAAAGCCTTAGATACACAGCTAGCTAGAAAAGATTCTGCCTAGAAAAGATTCTGCATTCGTATGCAAATAAATTGATATGGAATAATTACATAATATACATTATGGAAAATAAAATCACAATTTAAAAAGCAGCACTATTAACCCCAACTATACCTCAATGTGGATACGATCAATAGAGCTCTCAGCTTTGCATGGTAGCTTCCGAGCCAACTTTTTGACTAGCATCAGCTTCAAGCATTTCAGTGCTTGGCTGAATGATTTTGTATGTACCATAACCGATTGTACAAGCAGCTACTATTGCACCTACTATACCTATAGCAATTGACCAACCAGTACCAATTCCAGAATACTCTTTGCAAGCAAAAATAAGTGATGGGAGTATAAAAACCAAGGAAGTAATACCGACTGCTGCACCAATCTTTTCAGCTTTTTGGTTCTTTTGAAGTACATTGATTATTACATCATTACCGTATTTTTCATCAGATAGCTTTTTTACAAGATCTTTTCTTATACCAGAAGCTATTAGAACATCCTCTAAAATCTCATTCTCTCTAGCTACGTCTAAAATTGTTTCAATAAATTCCTTAAACTCTATAATAAAGTACATAGCTCTAATTATATATAATGATTATAAACAAAATAATGGTAAAAATTACCATAAAAAACATTAGTAATATCAATTACTCTAGTAAAAGTAGTACTGGTAAAAATTTCTTTTAAAATTTCCTTATCATCTTTAATAGCCCTTAAAATTAATTGAAGCGTAAATATCACAGATTCTAATAAAAAATCAACTATTTAATGAGCGTCCCACTTAACAGTGTTTAAGTCTATACCTTCTTGCACCATTTCTAAAAGCGGGCTCATTTCTCTCAACCGGCCGATATTTTTTGTTATAAGGTCAGCTGCGTATAAGACTTCTTCTTTAGTTGTAAATCGACCCAGTCCAAACCTGATTGATGAGTGTTCGAGGTCATGACCATTGTTTAGTGATCTTATAACATAAGAAGGCTCTAAGGATGCAGATGTGCAAGCAGAACCAGAGCTTACTGCTAAATCTTTGATTGCCATAATAATCGATTCACCTTCAACGTAAGGAAAACTTAAATTCAAATTACCAGGAATTCTATTTTCATAATCACCATTTAAAACTACATCAGGAAACGCCTCTTTTATTTTTTTGTATAAAATATCCCTCAATTCTTCCACTCTGGTTGCTTCTTCTTTCATTTCTTCTTTAGCAATACGTGCTGCTTCACCAAACCCAACTGCAAGCGGTGTTGGAACTGTACCAGAACGCATCCCTCTTTCTTGCCCTCCCCCACTAATTAATGGAGTTAACCTCACACGAGGGTTTTTCCTGCGGACATATAAAGCGCCTATTCCCATAGGTCCATAAATTTTGTGGCTGGAAAGGCTCATCAGATCAATATTCATTTCATTCACATCAATTGGAACTTTTCCAAAACTTTGAGCTGCATCTGTATGGAAAAATATATTATGTTTTTTGCATATTTCTCCAATCTCTTTCACAGGCTGAATAACTCCAATTTCATTATTTACCATCATCACTGAAACCAAAATGGTTTTATCGGTAATTGCATTCTCAAGTTTTGACAAATCTATCATTCCGTTTTGCTTAACAGGCAAATACGTAACTTTAAATCCTTCGTTTTCCAGATGCCTGCAAGAATCCAGAACGCATTTATGTTCCGTGCAAACAGTAATTATATGACCTCCTTTATTTTTATAAAAATGAGCAACTCCCTTAATTGCCATGTTATTTGACTCAGTTGCACCCGAAGTAAATATTATCTCTTTGCTATCTGCATTCACCAAATCAGCAATATACTTTCTTGCTTTTTCCACTGCTTCTTCAGCAGTCCAGCCAAATGAGTGGCTACGAGAGTGTGCATTACTGAACTCACCAAAATAAGGAATCATCATCTCTAAAGCACGAGGATCCACTTTAGTAGTCGATTGATAATCAAAAAATATTGGTAGCTTTACGTTATATTCTTTAGCGTTATGCATTTTTTTATTTTCAATATTCATAAAGCTACCATAGAGACAAAATTTATATCTACTAAGTAACATTAAAACTTAATTTTTTCAAGGGTTTTAATGGATATAAGTATTCAAAATTTATCCCTAGCTTCTAGAAGGCTTATCTATTATTTTACGTGCAGCCATCTCTACCAAAGATGTAAATGAGTTTAATTTAGTGTCAGGTTTCTCTATATCCTTAATTGATGATATATCGAAGCCTTTCTCTTGGTAACTCTTGTAATTCTCCTCCTGTTCCGCATGGTTTGGAATTGGATTGTTATTTTCCAATTTTTCTGAATATTTAACCATCCATAAAAACATTAATGGTGTTTCTTTAGATAAAACTTTTTTTATACTTAATATAATTATCCTCACACTAATAAAAACTTATTTTAATTATTCTAGAAGTTTATTAATCAATCACAAACAGCTAAAACTGGTGGCTATACTATCATTACCATAAACTAGGGATATTTTTTCTTGCCCTATTTCTGATGGCGATGTTCAATTTTCAGAAATCAAGGAAACTTTATTTGGGTTAGCTATAACCCAAATAATCCAGCAAGTTGAGATGACCATCGTATAGTGTAATTGGATGAATAATATTATCGCCAATTTGAAAATTACCTTCGTGGTTTTCGATTGTAACGTTTAACTCTTGGGAATCGTGATCATATCCCTGATGGTGATTCACATAATGAAATTGATCACGCTCAAAAAAACCAAATTCGTCGACTAAAGTGCCTATTTTTTTATTTCTTGCAATTTCATACACATCAACTCTGTAATTTTCAAGAGATTGCCCTTCAAGCTCGCCTTTTCTTACGGCAAACAATGGCGTATGAATATGATGATAATAATATTTGCTCAAGTCGATATTTGCTGCATTCTTTATGTATTTCAGGTCAATTAATTTGTACTCTTCTAGTACGCCTGCATACTCTGGAGCGTACTTTTGATAATCAAAAAATAAATTGCCTAAATTATTACAAAAAGCTAATTTGTAGTTATTAAAGTCATCTTCAACCACTGTGAGAAAGTGAAAATTCTTAGGAATTAATATGTTATTGCCTGTTATATGGTCACGTATGTATAAGTTGTCGTTTTTAAAAAAGTATCCGATTTCTAAAAAAGTTGCGATCACCCCTACTCCGTCCAATTCAATATTTGCTTCTTATATATTTTCATTATAAGGTTCTCCTGGTACAATTTTTAATTGAGGTTTTTTTTGAAGCTCTCTGATAGTCCTTTTTAATCCAGAATCTAGAGGGAAGCTATCTACACCATCTGTTCCTCTCTCACCTTGCTCTCCTTTTTCACCCTGTCTTCCATCTCTACCTTGTGGACCTGGAGCTCCATTAACACCATCTTTCCCTGCTGGTCCTGGAGTACCATTTTCTCCCCTTTCACCATCTGCACCATCATCTCCCTTCACGGGGTCAGCATCTTGCCCTGGGTCTCCCGGATCACCTTTTACACCTCTCTGAAAGTCAATATCTCTTTTTAATATGTCACTTATATTTGCTTGAAAAGATGAATCTTTTGCTACCTTGTTAGCCACTTGTGCTGGATCTGCATCTTGGCCATTGTCACCTCTCTCACCATCTGCACCATCATCGCCTCTCAAAGATCGTTTAAAACGGGAGCTGTGTGCTAACCTATGTGCAATTTCCGCTGAATTTGCATCTTGTCCATCTTGGCCATACACACCTGTTACAGCTTTTTGAAAATCTGGATCACTTTTAGTGTATTTGTTACATTAAGAGATACAGCTGTTGCATCAATACTACCAGTAGCTTGGAAATCACCAATATCTGCAGACGTTAAAATGCTTTTTATGTAAGTTCTAACGTTTGGAAAGAGGTTTAAATCTTTCATTTTGCAATTCTTTGTATCGGCGCAGTAAGCTACTAAATCTTTATTAGAAGTTTCCTCTCCATTTTTATCTGAAAAACGATATCTAAATTCACCTGATTTTTCATCTCTATACAATGTTATATAGTCTGCATCAAAATCCCATGCTGCATAGTCTTCGATGCTACCAATAGCTAATCTTACTGGTGTCGGTCGTATAGAATTAATAGACACAAAAGAATAAGTATTGCTTAATTCTCCTATTTTTTGTTGCGTAGATTCTTCATATATGCACGCAGGAACATGCGCACCATGTGAAATGAACTCACGAGGTTTTATAACATATCTGGTACCTGTGTTTATTTGTTGACTTGGTTCAAAAGCTATATCACTTTTACTTATGATTAATTTTCTACACGAGTCAGTATAATTTACTTCACACTTGTCTTTCCGACCACTGAGAGAATTGTAATTATAAGTCTGGTCTTTGCTACACAAAGGCCAATTTATCTCATATGATTTATCACGAGATAGCAAAACTAATCCAGTCTCTACACCATCATCATAACCATCAGCATATATCTCATCATTAGTATACTCAATCACTCCATTTGCAAACTTCAGCGACTCTTGCGATGAAAGGTTGAATTTGCTTGGGTAGATACTTAAGAAGGAAAAAAAGGATTGTCCTGGATGGTTCTTATCTTCGTAAAAATAATAATATCCACGAGTGCTGAGTGATCCATATAGCGACATTTTCTCGTTGGTGGTGCTATCAGGAATATAATTACCGGCGAATCCTTCATCGTACAGAGCTATTACGTAATATTCTATGTTAGGATTACTTTTATCTACAAATAATTGATATTTAAGCCCATCATTATAGGAGACCCCCTGCGAAAAGGTAGAAAGTAGGTAAAAACGACTAAAAAGCATGTAAAATGAAAGTTTTAGGAGAGGGAAGATGGCAATAAGTTACGTAAAAATAGCAAGAACACCATATATTTTTAGACAATTGACAGGGCTCACAACATCTGAATTTGAAAAAATTGTGGCAAAAGTGCGTCCAGAGTGGGAAAAAATGGAGGCGAAAAAGAAATGTCACGGAAAAAAATCGCATGTTGAGGAGCTAGAAGACAGGATTTTATGTGTTCTAATTTATTACAGAACGTACATAACGCATCCATTTTTAGGGTTTTTGTTTAATTTGCACAACTCAAATATTTGCCGACTTTTTAAGAAAATGTAGCCATTATTGGCCAAAAAAATTACTATAAAAAAGGATAGAACGCTGACGCCAGAAAGGATTTTAAAAATTTTAGCAGACGTCACGGAGCAACCGATACAGCGGCCGAAAGACAGCAAAAAACGTAAGAAAAGTTATTCCGGAAAAAAGAAAGCAACCACAATAAAAACCGAAATTGTGATCGAGGGAAATGGGCAAATTCTGTCGATTTCGAAGTCGCATAGAGGTCGAATGCATGATTTTCGCATAAGGAAACAGGAAAAATTGTTGGCCAAAGATAGCATAAAATATGCCGATTCTGGGTATCAAGGTTGGCAAAAACTGCAGAAAAACGTTGTGATTCCGTACAAAAAACACCGTAAAAAGCCACTAACGGAGGAGCAAAAGGAGCATAATCGGAAGCTGGCATCGTTCAGGATGCGTGTGGAAAATAAGATTCGCGAGATAAAAATCTTCAAAATAATGTCAAATGTTTACCGCAATTTTCAGAAGAAATACAACATGAGATTTAATATTATAGCAGGAATTGTGAATTTGAGGCATAGTTTTTAATAATTTTTGGGCTGGGGATTTCTTACCAGATTTTATCAGCAACTTGCTTCACGTTGTTTCGCAGGGGGGCTAGGGAAATTTATCTCGATCAGAGGGTTGACGCTTATCTTGATAATTATAATGCAAACGTAGTATATATTTATTCCCAACACTCATAACTCATACCCTCCAAACATTCTCACATGTTGGTTCTAGCTTGGAAGCTTTAATTATAAGTAAATCCTTTTTTAGGCATGGTGCAGCTAGTGCAGGTGAGGCTTATGTTTTTCCCCTACACTGAATCCGAGTGTCACGCTACTTGATGACAGAAAGTATTAATGCGGTCTGGTGTTGACGTATGGACTATCCAAAGAGAAGGATGGTATTATAACCTCAAAAGTTTTTGTGCTTTCTTCATTGAGAAATTCATATTTACCCTGCATTATTCCAGATGGCACATTTAAGTATGCCCCACTTGTATATTTGAATATTTCTCCAGCCCTGATGATAGGTTGTTCTCCAATCACACCAATGCCGGCAATTTCATTTACTTTTCCCCTATAATCTATTATTTGCCAATGACGACTTAATAGTTGAATAGTTGATTGACTTTGATTTTTTATCTTAACGTTATACATCCATACGTAGCAATTTTCGTAAGGAATGGATTGTTCCTCAATATAAATTGGTAAAACTGTAACTTTAACAAGGTTAGTAGTGAGTGTATATTCCAGGGCCATTGAGGATATTTATTGTGAGAATATGATATTCTTATTATACACTTTTTTCGTAGATTCTTCAAGAATATTCTTATATTCTGATTGGGAAATGTTGGTTGACAATTATGAGCGAACCGAGAGTGTTTGGTCAAAAAGTAATAGGAATAATAGGTAGTGGACAACTGGGCAAAATGACCGCTGTTGCTGCAGCAAAGCTCGGGCAAAAAACTCATATTTTTGCTAACGCTAAAGATGATCCGGCTTGTTCTGTCGCTGATGATTTTATAGTAGCAGATTTTTCTGATAAGAAAGCGCTTGAATCTTTTGCTGAAAGTGTGGATTTGGTGACCGTTGAATCTGAAAACGTTCCATGCAGTGCCATTGATATTATTGCGCAGCATGTGGATTTTTACCCAGGAAAGAAAGCATTACACGTTGCACAAAATAGACTGAGAGAGAAAGATTTTATTGGAAATTTGAATATCAAAACTGCTGATTATCAAAGTATAAAAAATTATGCTGAGTTACTAAAAAATTGCGAAATTTTTGGCTATTCAGCGAGACTCAAAACAGCAGAAATGGGTTATGATGGCAAAGGGCAATATGTTATTAAAAATAGGCTCCTTGCAGAACATTCTGTCATCCCAGTGCTTGACACTGGGATCCAGAAAAAAGATATAGATTCCAGTGTCACGCACTGGAATGACACCTTACTTGAGGTTGCTTCCCTAGACTGGAACAAACAATATATTCTAGAAAAAAATGTTGATTTACTGAAAGAAATTTCGATTGTCGTTGCAAGGGATAATAGTGGTAAAGTAGCCTTTTTCCCTATAGCAGAAAATCATCATGTTGATGGAATACTTGATACTTCAACAGTACCAGCCAAAATAGACAAGGGTTTAACCGAAAAAGCACAGCAAATTGCAGAAAAAATAGCAAATGCTCTTGATTTAATAGGAATTCTAGCTATTGAATTTTTTGTCACAAAAGATAATCAGTTGCTGGTTAATGAATTGGCTCCAAGGCCTCACAATTCTTGCCACTGGAGCCTCAATGCATGCAATGTTAGTCAATTTGAGCAATTGGTCAGAATAATATGTGAATTTCCTATGCAGGAAGTGGTGTTACATTTTCCTTGCAAGACAAAAAACATAATAGGTGATGATATATATGATTCTCACAAATATTTGAACAATAAAAAAGCTAGTTTAACTTTATATGGAAAAAAAGAGGTGAGAGCTAAGCGCAAAATGGGACATGTGAATATAGATTTAAGTGAGTAGAGCCCTCTCAAAAACGAATTTTGAAAAAGCTTTATTTAAGAACGTCTTAAATTGGTTTAGTCAAACCCTTTACCAGATTCTAGGGCTTTATGCCGTTCAGTGTTTGGGTTTTTAAGCAAGGTGTTGTTTTTTACCAACCCTGAAACAATCGCACACAATTGTAATGTTGGAGTATGCCTTACTGTAACATCTTCAAAGTTTACAAAATCGATCAAAGTTTTGTCTTTAACTCCAAGCTTCACTTTAAGCTTATCTTTGTTTTCTTTTAGAAAAGTTTTTATGTTACAACGTTCATCGTTACCATTATAGCCTAGTTGTGGTAAAGCATCAATTAACGGTCTATAATTATCGAAAAATATTATTTCAGTGGTAACTTGAGCTTTGATCTCCAAATTCTCTGGGCTGACATATTTACCATCAGCTTGTAGTTTTGCTATGTGTTTTATTATGAGTTTAGCAATATCTATTTTATTTTCGTTAAAAGCAAGTTGAAGTGGTGTTTTGCCATCAAAACTTTTATCATTAATATCAGCGCCATAATCAAGAAGAAGTTGTACCGTATTTAGATCACCTTTTTGAACAAAATAACATAATGGTGTGTTGACACCGTCACCTATAAAATTAGCATCACTACCACGCTCAAGCAAAAGTTGCACCATATCTGGGTTCCCAGCATAATATAATGGTGTTGGATAATAATGCCCTTTAGCATGAACATTAGCACCACTTTCAATCAGAAGCTTTGCTTTATTCAAATCTCCTCCTCTAACAGCTAGGTGTAGTAGCGTGCCAAAAAATATATTTTCAGCATTAACATCATCACAATCATCAAGGAGCTTTGCTAAAAAGCTATTATTATCTTTAATGTCAGCATCAGCACCCTTTGGCGTAAGTTCCTTGGCTCTAGTTACGTCACCCTCTTCTAGCTCTCTTCTACTCATAAATTACCTCACACAACTCTATTAATATACTATTATATAGTACTAATAATTAATTATAAGTAATGTCAAGCTTTTCACTTGCCCAGTACATTAAGTTTCAGTATCTGCTACTTAATAAGAATAGAAAACATGAAAATTTTATTTAATTTTCTCTACACTTTGGTATACAATTAGCTTTTAACTATTTGAATATGGCTGGCCATTCACAATTTTCAAATATAAAACACCGCAAAGGTGCGCAAGATGCAAAGCGCTCTCAAAAATTTACAAAGCTGATTAGAGAAATAACAGTTGCTGCAAAACAAGGATTGCCTGATCCTGAGTTAAATCCACGTCTTCGCTCTGCTATATTTGCTGCACGCAAAGAAAATTTACCAAAAGATAAAATAGAAATAGCTATAAAAAATGCAGCAGGTAATATCGCTGGAGAAAATTACGAGGAGATACAATATGAAGGCCATGGACCTTCTGCTACTTCATTGATTGTGCATATTCTAACGAATAATCGCAACCGTACTGCTTCTGAAGTGCGTTATATCTTTTCTCGCAAGGGTGGAAATTTAGGAGAAACAGGAAGCGTTAGTTACCTTTTTGATCATGTGGGCTTAATCGTATATAAAGCAGAAGGTGTAAATTTTGATGATCTATTTAATTATGGAATCGAATTGGAAGTGCTCAATGTTGAGGAAAATCAAGCAGAAGGGGTATATGTTATAACCTGCGCAGTCAAAGATTTTGGCAAAGTACGTGATGCCCTTTATGCAAAATTTGGAGAGCCAGAACTTGCTAGCCTTTCGTGGCAACCAAAGGATTTGATTGAGGTTAGTGATAAAGAGTTGATTGATAAGTTATCTGCATTAGTTGAAGAGCTAGAGGATAACGATGATGTACAGCATGTGGAAGGTAACTTTACTTTTATTAATGATAATCCTATTACTTAAATTATGAAATCAATTCTATTTACACTATTTTATATTTTACTCGCATTTAATGCCAGTGCTGCTGAAACACTAACCAACAAAAAACAAGTTTTATTGATATCAAAAGATAAAAATCTTAAACTTTTCATAAATCCTTTAAATGGTGATTATCGCATATCTTCAAAATTTGGTAATAGAAAGCACCCTATTCGTGGCAAAATTGCTTTTCATAAAGGGGTGGACTATGCAGCTAAGCTTGGTACTCCAATACATGCTACTGCAGAAGGTGTTATAGAATATATAGGGAATAATGGTGGCTATGGGAAGTATATAAGGATAAAGCATACAAATGAGTATTCAACCTGCTATGCACACATAAGTAGATTTAATAATAATTTAAAATTAGGCTCTAAAGTAAAGCAGGGGGAAGTAATTGCTTATGTTGGTAGTACTGGTGCTGCAACAGGACCTCATTTGCATTACGAAGTGATATATAAAGGTAAACACATTGATCCACTTACACTAATACAATAAAAATTACTTGATCATAAATTAGAGGAATTTAAATTATTAATTGATAAGATAGATGAAAATAATTAGCAATAGTTAATTAAATAGAAATTTAAAAAGATTAAGAGGCAATAATGAACGATAGAAAACTAAATCAACTTGGCTTATTTCCTACATTAATATTAGGGTTAACTTTACTTGGTATAATATTATTTTGTTTGACATACGATAGTAATGTAGGAATTAACTTTGCTGTAATAAGCGTCGCTTTAATATTACTATTTTCTCAAGGATTTTTTATCAACAATCCTAATGAAGCAAGAGTAATAGAGTTTTTCGGGTATTATATTGGTACTTATTTTCAACCAGGTATG
The DNA here is from genome assembly GCF_964026735.1 of Wolbachia endosymbiont (group E) of Neria commutata. Lineage (NCBI taxonomy): Bacteria > Pseudomonadati > Pseudomonadota > Alphaproteobacteria > Rickettsiales > Anaplasmataceae > Wolbachia > Wolbachia endosymbiont (group E) of Neria commutata. Next base: position 589,785 of record NZ_OZ034692.1, on the reverse strand, counting down.
TTTATAACAATCCCATTTGCAAGTAAGTATGTTATCTCTCTAAAGTTCCAAAACATTAATACAGATAAAATAAAAGTTAATGATGCAAATGGAAATCCAATTGAAATTTCAGCTGTAATTGTTTGGAGAGTTAATAGTCCGGCAAAGGCGTATTATAACGTCAATAATTATCATGAATTTGTTTTTGTGCAAAGTGATTCAGTAATAAGAGAATTAGCAAGCAATTATCCATATGATAGTGAGAGTGATGAAGAGTCTTTACGTAAAAATTCTGATAAAATTTCAGATGAATTACGTTCTATGTTGCAGTATAGACTGGATATTGCTGGAATTGAAATTACGGAAGCAAGAATATCGCATTTAGCATACGCATCAGAAATTGCACAAGCGATGTTAAAACGCCAACAAGCACATGCCATTACCTCTGCAAGAAGATATATAGTGCAAAATGCAATAGTTATTGTTGAGGAAGTTATAGATCACTTTAAAAAAAATAAAAGCATACAATTGGATGAAAAGCAAAGGGTTCAATTGATAAATAATTTGCTGATAGCTCTGATCTCTGACCACGACACACAACCAACTATTAGTTTAGATAATCAGATGTAACATTGTAGTATTTGGGGAAGCATATAATTATAATGATGAACTTCAGTAATCGCTTTACTAACCAAGATATAAACTTTTATATTGTCGGCCTGAGCTAATTTTTGGTCGTATGCTAACAATGATTAATTGGATTCAAAGTGGCATTCCTAATCACAAAATTCAATGCATTATTAATAGCATGGTAAAACAAAATTTGGTAAACTTAGTTGGTATTTAGTTAAAAATAACAATGAAAAAATTTTTAGAAGGTTTGTTAATCTGGTTAGTAATTATAGTCCTGATTTCAGTTTGTTATATCCAGTTTAGTGGAGATATAGGTAAAAGTAAAACAACTATACCTTTTTCAGAGTTTTTAACTAGGTTAGAGGACAATGATGTAGAAAATGTTGTAATAAAAAATCAGAGCGTTGAAGGTAATTTTAAGGATGGGTCAAGCTTTAATTCAAGTGGCGTCATATATAGCGATCTAATAAAAAATTTACATGATAGGAAGGTGAATTTCTCCTTTTCAACTGGAGATTCTGCAATGAGCGTAATTGGCGGAATATTAATTTCATGGGTTCCAACATTTATTTTTATTGGCTTATTGCTATTCTTTTTAAAGCAAACACAAGCTGGAGGAAACAGAACTATAAGTTTCGGCAAATCAAGAGCTAGACTCATGACCAGTGGGAAAAAAGTAACGTTTGATGATGTTGCTGGCATTGATGAGGCAAAGGAAGAATTGGTGGAAATTGTTGATTTTCTTAAACATAGACAAAAATTTCAAGCATTAGGTGGAAAAATACCAAAAGGATGTCTTTTAATTGGCTCGCCTGGAACCGGTAAAACCCTCCTTGCTCGCGCAATTGCTGGTGAAGCTAATGTACCGTTTTTTAGCATCTCTGGATCTGATTTTGTTGAGATGTTTGTTGGTGTTGGCGCAAGTCGTGTTCGTGATATGTTTGATCAAGGCAAAAAAAACGCTCCTTGTATAATTTTTATAGATGAAATAGACGCTGTTGGTAGACACCGTGGTATTGGCCTTGGTGGAGGTAATGACGAAAGAGAACAGACATTAAATCAATTATTAGTCGAAATGGACGGTTTTGAATCCAATGAAGGTGTGATAATAATTGCTGCAACTAACCGACCAGACGTTTTGGATCCTGCATTACTTAGACCTGGACGTTTCGATCGACAAATTACTATTTCTTTACCTGATATAAATGGACGTGAGAAAATATTAAATACACATATAAAGAAAATATCAATGGCACCAGATGTAAATGTGAAAACAGTTGCAAGAGGAACGCCTGGTTTTTCAGGGGCTGACTTAGCAAATTTAGTAAATGAGTCTGCACTTATTGCTGCAAGAAGAAATAAGAAAATTGTTACCATGGATGATTTTGAATATGCGCGTGATAAAGTGATGATGGGAGTGGAAAGACGATCTCTCATGATGAAAGAAGAGGAGAAGAAGCTGACAGCATATCATGAAGCTGGTCATGCGATAATTGCTGTTAATATGCCAGCCTCTGATCCAATACATAAAGCAACGATTATTCCTCGCGGTAGGGCACTAGGTTTAGTTATGAGGCTACCAGAAACTGATAGGGTATCTCTCACAAGAGAAAAGATGATAGCAGATATAACCGTTGCTATGGGTGGAAGAGTAGCAGAAGAATTGATCTTTGGTTATGACAAGGTTACAAGTGGTGCATCCTCTGATATAAAACAGGCATCTGACTTATCACGCGCTATGGTAACAAAATGGGGAATGAGTGACAAAATAGGTCTTGTGTACCATAATCGTGAACAAACTGTACATGGTTCTGATGTAATTTCTGAAGATACATTAAAGGTTATAGATGAGGAAGTAAAAAGCGTTATATCTTCTTGTTATGAAAATGCAAAGAATATTTTGACTGAGCATAGGAAAGGATTAGATCTTATTGCTGAAAATCTACTTGAATTTGAAACTTTAACAGGCGATGAAATAAAAGATATCTTGAGTGGCAAGAAAGTTGTCAGGGATGAAGATCAAAATAATGAGGAAATAAAAAAATCTTCTCTATATTAGATTAGATTTTGGTAGTGCCCAAGAATTCATGACCTAAACAGAGTTTCCCCTGCTTCTTTGCGTTCACCTTCTGACCGCCGCCATTTAGTAGACGCAGGATCAGTTGGTGCAGGGTGGGTTACTATAACTTCTTCAAACTTGGAGCCATTCTGCACGCTCTTTTTAGCTCCTTGAACTGGGGTGTTTAAAATAATATCACTAATATCCTTGCTGAACTTTTCACCATATTCTTCCGCTTGCTCTTTATCTTCCTTTTGTTTTTGTTGTACTTGCTCCTGCACTTTTACGTTTACTACATCTTTATCATGGGATGAAAAAGATTTGTCAGGACCATCACTAGTGCATTCTTCGTCATTTGAGAAAAGAACTTTTACCGCCTTATATTCAGCAGCAACAAAACCAAAAACAGCAGATCCTATTACTATAGGATAAGGAATGGTAAAAAGACCAAATACTGACATTGGGCCGCTTAGTCCACCTAATGATATTACAATAATGAGAGTAATAATAGGCCATAAAGATTTACGTAAGAATTTTGTTACCACCTCTTCTTCATTCAGTTGCTTTTTGTTTTTCTTTTCTTCCTCCTTGCCTAAAATTTTTTCAAATCCTGGTATTTTTCTTAATAAGCTTACCCCAGGCATGTTATTTTTAATGCCATTAAAAAACCAATCCCAAGCTTCTGTTCCGCGTGCTGCACCTATACTGTCATCTACTACTTCTTTTATTTCATCTCCTTCTAAACTCTTCTCATCAGCTAGCTTTCCTGATACTTTTTTTATTTCACCATTTTTTAAATTTTTCTTATCAGCTAAGCCTTCTGCCCTAATTTTTTTATATACCAAAACTAAAAGTCGAGAAAAATTTTCTTCATTGAGTTTATTAAGTTCTTTTATCTTTTTTTGATCAACTTTAAATATATTCTTATGATTTGCTAATAAAAAATTAAAAATTTTCTTTTCTTCTTCACTCTGCAATCGAGCTAACAGTTCCTTTTGCTTGTCTAAAAGTTCTTTATAAGCATCATAGTCTGCTCCTTCTATTTGTGGATCTAAAAGTTTTTCTTGTATCTTCTGTATATACTGGTGTGTATCCTTCTCTAGATTTTTCAAGGTATTTAGGAAAGCATTATAGATTATCGTACGCTCTTCACGGATTTTCTTCTCTTTTAGAGTTACAGCGGGAAGGTCCAGAAAAAAAATTGAACTTTCTGCTTGTGAGGTTGATATAGCTACCATAGCTGACCTAATTTATATTTATTATTTATTCTAACATATTTTCTCTGCTACTTCAAATAATTCATGCCTTTAGCACTTGAATAATCCTTAAAATGTAAATGACAATTAAGGAATTTTAAATACTTTTATCCCAATTATCTCCAACTTTTATTTCTACATAAAGTGGCACAGAAAGCTTCACAACGTTTTCCATTACATCCTTCATCAGCTCTGCCGTTTCTTGCACCCTCCCCTCCTCTACTTCAACCAGCAATTCGTCATGAATCTGTAATATCATTTTACCTGCTTTTAGCCGGTCAAAAAGCTGAATCATTGCACGTTTTATAATGTCCGCAGCTGTACCTTGCAGTGGTGCATTAATTGCTGCTCTCTCTGCAAATTGTCTTATGTAAGAAATCGTATTATGTATATCCTTCACAAAACACCTTCTACCAAACAAAGTTTCTACATAGCCATTTGATCTGGCAATCGCTATTATCTCTTCCATATAGGTCTTTATTTCTGGGTAGCAGGAAAAATAATAATTAATATATTCAGCAGCTTCGGCAATGGTGATGCCAAGCTGCTTTGCAAGGCCAAACGGACTAATGCCATATATGATTCCAAAATTAATAGATTTTGCTTTTCTTCTTAGCTGCTCACTTACATTTGCACCTTCTTGCACGCCAAAAACTTGCCTTGCAGTGATATCGTGAATATCTTGTCCATTCGCAAAAGCCTCTTTAAATGCAGCAACATTTGCCACATGCGCTAAAAGTCTCAGTTCTATTTGTGAGTAATCAGCAGAAATTATTTTATGTCCTTTTGGTGCAATAAATGCCTGTCTGATAAGATTTCCTTCTTTGCTTCTGATTGGAATATTTTGCAAATTGGGATTGCTGGAGCTGAGCCTACCAGTTGCAGTGACAGTAGTTGAGAAATTTGTATGTATTCTACCATCCTGGGAATTAACTTGCTTTATTAGCGCATCAGTGTATGTGCCCTTTAATTTACTTAAATGCCGCCAATGTAAAATTTTACTTGCGATTTCCACCCCTTCTATTTCAAGCTCTTCTAGTACTTCAGAATTTGTGCTATAAGTACCTGATTTTTTTGACTTTTTCTTTTTATTCAGTCCCATCTTATTGAATAAAATATCACTCAATTGTTTTGGTGAAGCGATGTTAAATTTCTCTCCTGCTAAGTTATATATCTCATTCTCAAGCACAGCAATTACCTGCTGAAACTTATCCGACATCTCCTGCAATTTTTGAGTATCCAGCAATATTCCATTTTTTTCCATATCAAATATCACTTTCATAAGTGGCTTATCAAAGCGCTCGTAAATTGTGAATAATTTTTCCTGAAATAATCTTTGTTCCAACCTTTTATGAAGAGTAATTAAAGTTTTTGCTGAGAAAATTTCTACATTCCCGCTCAAATTATGTGCAACTATGTTTCGAATGCTGTGATCATGCTTTCCTGTGTCTAAGCTATATGACATTATCATCAAATCATCGATTGAGCCTAAAGTTTTCTCTATTGCAGGCAAAATTTTTCTAATTTCCTTAATGTCATGTATTACTTTAAGTATTCGATTTGAAAATAAAGTCGAGTTAATTGTGATGAGCGCCTCTTGTATGCTAGCTTGCTCTATATAGAAAACATTATTCTCATCATAAGATAAGGAAATCTTACTTAATGTATTACTTTCAAAGTGAAAATAAATTGCGATTTTACCTTCATATCTACAATGCTCCAAAAATTTCTCTAGTGCTTCACTACTATATTCTGATTTCTCTTCTGCATCCAATGCATTGTAGGAAAAAAGTTTTTCTACTTTTCCTATCAGGGAATTAAATTCATACTTCTTTAAAAAGGATAATAACTTCTCTATATTTGGAGAATGGATCTCATATTTTGCAATATCATGCTGAAAATCTATATTTTCACATAGTGATATAAGCTCTCTTGAAATTAACGCTTTTTCCTTATGTTCGGTGAGGATATTACGTATTCTGGTTTGTTCTATCTTATCTACGTTTTTTAAGATATCATCCAGTGAGCCAAATTCATCCAGTAACTTAGCTGCAGTTTTAGGACCGATTCCTGGCACTCCTGGAATGTTATCAGATGCATCTCCAGTTAAAGAAAGTAAATCAAGTAGTTTGTTTGAATTTACACCAAACTTTTCTACCACGCGTTTTTCATCTATATATATGTTTTTTATAGGATCAAATATTAAAATATTGTGATTTAAAAGTTGAAATAAATCTTTATCTGATGAAACGACCACCACTTTAAAACCTTGAGTGTTGCCATAATTTGCAGCTAGTGTTGCAATTATGTCATCTGCTTCATAGCCTTCAATCTCTTCATAGCTCAGGTTGAAAGCTTCCACCGCTTCTCTGAGTATCGCAAACTGCGGAGTTAAATCTTCAGGAGGAGTTACTCTATTTGCTTTATATTCAGAATATAAATCATGCCTAAAATTTTTCTTACCAGAATCAAATGCTATGGTTAAGTAGTCCGAATGGGCTATATACTTAAGGAGCATGTTCAAAAAGCCATATACACCACCTATTGGTAGTCCAGTGGTAGTAACTAAGTGAGGTAATACGTAATAGGCTCTAAAGAGAAAGCCGTAGCCATCAATGATCGTGAAAGTTTTTTCTTTCATTGTAGGTATTTTTGTATGACTCGATAGTCCATTATTTAACCACAAAAATCAAGTTCTTGTTTTTGCTCGTCAATTTGTTATATATCATATTGGTTAATAAAATAATATATTTACTTTAAATTTAAATTATAATACTTAAATAAAATATAAATTTTATTAATAGATTAAGAGGTAAAAATGCTTATAAGTGAACAATTCAGCAAACTATATGAGTACAAGGACTATTGCTCAGAACTTAAGGACTATTTTCAAAGCAATGGACTACGCAGAACAGAACTAGTGGCTTTCTATAGAGAAATAGATCTTTACTTACCTATGGTTGGTGTAGAAACTGATGAATCAAAAAAGGAAGATCTACAAGATATATCAAATAATTTAGTGATAGGGGTACAATATAGAAAAAATTATTACAAATTTAAGTTTATAATTGATCTAATTAACGATATTGAGATAAAAATATTACAAGAAATGCAAGACGTAGTTCAGCAGTGGAAAGACGAGGTGAAGCTTGAAATAGGTAGTAGATTCTTCGCATGTATCACAGATCAAAAAGGTTATAACGATTATAAAGAGCTTAAATCTTTACTAAGTCAATTAAAAGTTCAAGAATGGAAAATGAAGCTTGATCAAAAATTTGAAGAGAGCAAGCATAAACAACTTGATATTATTGCAAAAGAAATTAACAGTAAATATATAAGTAGGTTAATAGATAACAACAACCAATATAATCTTAAAGGACATTACATAACTCTAGAAGAAGTTCTCAACAGAGCTAATCCAACACGTGAAGATAAGAACATCTTGCTTAAGTGGGATATACATCAAGTTAAAACTTTCTTGGAAGATCAAGCATTAACAGAACTAGATAAAGAGGCATTAAAGGAGATAAAGAAAGACTTGCAAAAAGAGAAGGATAAAAGCAAAAAAGATTTTGATCCAAGAGATGATTGGATTCAGAATTTGAGAGAAACTAGGGACAGATATGTTAAAAATTCGAGAAAAATTAGGAGTGCTATACCCTCCTCAGTCAAGCATGGAAGAGACATATGTGTGCAGTCAAGGGCATCAACGCTAAAACACTAACCTGCAGTGAGGCTACTGCAGTTTTTTTTAAAAGGTCAGCACTTATAACTCTAACTTGAAAATCTTATTTGCATCAACTATATTATATCACTTAATAAAGTAATATATTTACCATAAATTAGCAATATATTCTTTAAATAGAATATAGCTTTTATTAATTTGCTAAAAATAATATTAATATATGATTAATAACTGTTGCTTAAAATAAAATTATGTTAATAAATCAAGGAGTTAAAAATGGTAAAGGAAGTAAAAGAAGAGATAGAAAATAATTTTGACACAATGGCTTCTTTTCTTGAGTTTGGTAATACTCAGTATAAGCAAGGCTCAGTAGAAAGAACAGCACCACAGGTTTTACACTTTTCAACACAGAATGGAAAACATAAACTTAGCGGATCAGATATAAGCTGTCCAGTTGCTTTTGATCCTTCCACAATAAAAAGGGAGGAAGTAGCAATAAGATTTAATGCAAGTAATCAAGATGTTATACAGGATGACAATCAAACTCTTTTAACTTTCTCTAGTGGTAGCTCAGGTAGAGACTCAACTTCAAGCGGTAATGGAATATCATCTAATTCACCGCAAACAAGATCAAAAGAAGTAGCAGATAGTACAAATCAACCAGAGCAACAACAAAGTCCAGATCAACGAAGAGCTGGCATTTACTTCAGAAAAAATGGTAGAAGGATAACAGTTATAGTACTTTCCAAAGCAAATGATAACTGTATAATGACCATTTAGGCATGTAGGAAAAGTGATGGTATACAGTGTTGATTTAAGAGAGAAAGCAGTATCTTTGGTTAAAAAAGGAAAGCCAAAGGAAGAGGTTGCAGAACTTTTGGAGATAGGAATAGCAACGTTATACAGATGGCTAAAAAAGAAGGCTGCAGGTGAGAGCTTAAAACCAGCAAAAATGAGTGGTTTTATAAGAAAAATAGATCCAAAAATGCTGAAAGAGTATGTTAAAAAACACCCAGATCAGACGCTAATGGAGATGAAACAAAACCTAGGATTTGGGATAAATTCGATCTGGTATAGGCTGAAGCAGTTAAAAATCACAAGAAAAAAAAGACCACGCTTTACCGAGAGCGGAACCACGAAGATAGGCAAAAATTTGTCGAAAAAGTTGCCAAAATAGACCATGAAAGCATTGTGTATATAGATGAAGCAGGAGTCGATAATAGGCTATACCCAGAATATGGAAGAGCTCCACGAGGGGGAGAAAATTTATGCAGACATTACGGGCAAAAAACGCGAGAGAATCAGTATGACAGGTGGGTGGATTAAGAAAAATTTTATTGCGCCCATGACCTTCACTGGAGGGTGCGATAAGGATGTATTCAATGCGTAGCTGGAGCAAATATTGCTACCAAAGTTGCCTGTTGGTACAACTATAATTATGGATAATGCTGCTTTTCATAAAACCGCTAAAACAAGGGAATTAATAGAATCTATAGGTTGCTATTTGCTCTATCTTCCTACGTACTCACCAGATCTGAATCCAATTGAGCATTGCTGGCATACGATTAAAAGCTGGCTCAGGACTCGCATGCATCAGCAGGATAATCTACACCTTTTGGTTGGTAAGGCGATTATGGAAGTTTATCACTTGTATTAGAAAGTACTATAAAACTTTCATTTTACATGCTTTTAGTCGTTTTTACCTACTTTCTACCTTTTCGCAGGGGGCTCCTATTTTCACTACTTCATTCGCATTCATTTTTGGGCGACAATGACCTTCATGCCCAACCTGTGCCCCTATTGCTCTTTGGCTTATCTTCTTTGGTTTTGTATAATTCTTTGGAGCTTGGTATCGATGAATTTTTTGAATTTAAGCCGAGCTTTTCTCTTAATTCAGCATTTTCGATCCTTACTGCCTTATTCTCAGCCCTCAAATTTTCGTTTTCTATCTCCAATCCCTTTATTTCTGCTTTTAGCTGCTCTATTTCTGTTTTTAAGTTTTTTGAGAAGACTTGCTAGTAGATCAGACATACTTACCACACATACCACCTATATTTTTAGCATTTCTTTTCTACTACTTATTTTACCGCTCCGCTGAACGGATACCTTTTTCTGGGTAAAGTCACTTACTTTGAGAAGTACTATATACTAACATTTCCCATTCATGATTCATTTTCCACTAAGTTACTCTGAATTTTGGTTATATTGTTTGTAGATTTTACTGCTGAAATCTCAAATTTCGAGTGAGTTTTCAAGAAGGATTCAACTGACTTACCAAAAAAATCATATCTCCACCCCTTAAATAATTTATCTGTCTGTCCAGATATTGATTTGATCAATTCATCTTTTGAAGAAACTAATTTTCTTGATATATTACTTTCTTTGCATTTATTCTCTAAAATAATTGATAGTATATCAAATACTGATTTATCATAACTACTTGGCATCGGCTGTATCCACTTTTTCTCATTTGCATCAAAAATATTGATAAGCTCTAGCAAATCTTCGTCTTTTATATTTCTTGTATTTTCTTTTATATCGTCCAGAATTTCACTAAGATTTTCTACGTTTTTTTCAATCAAATTAGTTATCACAGAATTGTTAATCACCTTGTTACGATTCATATTGTAACGTTGTGCTAAGGTTTCTTGCCACTCACAAACCGCTTTAATGGTAACTTCTCATATATCATGCCATCATACTTTGGGACTATACATCTAAAGTCAGTTCTATGTCACCTCTATAATTACTTGTAAAAAGATATATTTAGGTATACCTTTAGGTTTGTTGAATATAGACGTCAGGAACTATGGGGATTGATGATAAAGTAATTTTTAAGATTTATAAACCAACGAAAGTTGCAACGCAATCTGGCTTAGGTAATACAAGCCTCTGGCATCTTAAAATCGAATCATCTGATTCTTATTACATTGACTCCCTAATGGGTTGGGTTGGCTCAAAAGATCCAAGAAAACAGATTGTATTAAAATTTGATTCTTTCGAAAAAGCAGTGTTCTACGCAAAAAAACGTAACGTTAAATATGTAATTGAAACTCCCAAAAATGTTAAAATGCTACCAAAGTCTTATTCAGATAACTTTTTGCTCAACTAAACATTATGTGATATTTTGCAATTAGTTGTTGAATTTAATGTTTCTATCTGTATCATAGATATACATGCTTAAAAAATGTGTGTAGCTTATTTAAATAATAAATATTGAGGAACTTTATATGTCGAATATTTTCTCTATTGCAGGTGAATATTGTACGGGCGGTTATTGCGATTTTTATACTGGAGGAGTTAGTCCTAGCGATATCGTGTTAGGTAGTTTTAGTTTAACTTCAGATAGCGGAAAAGAAGCTACAGTAAATCTAGATGCTGCAACATTCAATATTAATATTGCTGTTGATGGTCAAAAAATAGGGCTTAAAGGCAATGAATTCATAACGCAAGGTGATGGTTCTTGGTATATTGAAAAAGATACTGACAGTGATACGTTTAAAATTACAATAACGCCGTTATAATTTTACATTTCAGGCGTAACATTTAGTATTGGTGCTATTCTGCTTATAATATTTTTGACCACAGGTGCGGCGATTATTCCTCCAGTGGAAAATTTCGTGCCATGCGGCTCATCAATGGCAATCAGTACTATATATCTTGGATCAAGCGTAGTTAGCACTCCTATAAAAGATGCTATGTTTGCATTCTTATCGTATTTACCATTTATGACTTTTTCTGCTGATCCGGTTTTTCCTCCTATTGAATATGCTTTTATGTTGGCTCTTGTGCCAGTTCCATCTGTTACTGCTGCACGTAACAATTTTCGCAGCTCTCTGGAAGTTCTTCTTGTGAGGATTTGTTCTCCAATGCTTTTTTTATCCAATATAAAAGTTGCGTTGTGAAATATTCCATCATTAACCAGTCCAGCTGCAGTTTGTGCGATATGCATAGGAGTAACGGCTACTCCGTAACCGTATGATGCTGTGATTAGCGTACTTTCACTCCATCTACTTGGTACTATTGGCATAGATTTTTCTGGAATTTCTATTTTTAAAGGAGAAAATAGCTTCATAGCTTTAAAATATTCTACTTGTTTTTCAACACCTAATTTAGCCGCAATTTTTGCTGCACCAATGTTGGATGATTTGATAAATATATCTCGTACTGTGATTTTTGGAATTTTAGATTTGTGAAAATCATGGATCTTATATTTTCCAATAGTAATCGGGTTTGATACGTCATATAGATCGCTAATTTTTGTAACATTTGCATCAAGCGCTGCAGCTATTGTAAAGAATTTCAGCACCGATCCCATCTCATACACTCCAAGGCTAGCACGGTTGAATTTTTGTGCATCTTCTGCCTTGTTCTGAAGATTGGGATTAAAGTCAGGTAGACTAACCATGGAAATGATTTCACTATTTTTCACATTTAAAACAATTCCCACTCCTCCTAGCGCTTGGTATTTATTAATAGCTTTGGCTAATTCATCATGTACTACATTTTGCACTCGTAAATCCAGCGATAGCTGAATATGCCGATCAGATGTCATCCCAGCGCGTGACGCTGAAGTCCATATGTTTTTGCTTATATATGCCTCAATGCCAGCAATACCGTTGCCATCTATATCAGTATAACCAAGCACATGCGCAAATAAGTTACTGTGTGGGTATATGCGTTTTATATCATCGTAAAAATTTATTCCTGGCACGCCAGTATTTTTTATTACTAGCAATTCTTTAGGAGTTAAATGCCGTTTTATCCAAGCAAATTTTTTTTTTGAAGTAAGTAATTTATATAGATTCTCATATTTGAGGTCGTTAAAAACGGAACACAATTGTTCTGCTATGCCTTCCGGATTCTTCACTTTAGTTGGGTTTATATATAGTGACGTTGTAGGTACATTTGTTGCGATTACTACTCCATTTCTATCCAAAATATCTGGTTGCTTATATGCTTTGTTAATCTGTTTTAAATCCTCAGGAACACTCTGATGATCAAATGTTAAAGAGAAAATACGAAAAATAATTATTATATAAAATACAAACAATGGTACTATAAAGTATAACGAGCGGAGCTTGTTTTTAAGTAACACTTTCATATTTATTTGATTTAAAAAAGATGGAAATTATCTTAGCTGAACCACGAGGCTTTTGTGCTGGAGTAAAAAGAGCTGTAGACATATTAGCTATTACTTTAGAAAAATACCGAAACAAGTGCCAAGTGTATGTGCTACACGAAATTGTTCACAATAAGTATATAGTAGAGGATTTCAAGAGACAAGGAGTGGTTTTTGTAAACAGTATTGATGAAATCAAGGATAATGGGGGAATACTGATATTTAGTGCACATGGAGTATCCAAGAGTATAGAAGACGAAGCTAAAAAAAAGGATATTCAAGTTATCGATGCAACGTGTCCTTTGGTTAGCAAGGTACACAAGGAAGCGCAAAGGTATGAGAAAAGTGGCAAAGAGCTAATCCTAATTGGGCACGAAAATCATCCAGAAGTTAAAGGAATCAGAGGAAGGGTGAATAACCCCATAGCCTTAGTGCAAACCGTACAGGACGTATATGATTTGCAAGTTAAGGACTCAAGCAATTTATCCTACGTTACGCAAACTACGTTAAGTATAGATGATACTCGCGAAATTATTGCTGCCCTGAAGTCAAGATTTCCAAGCATTACAGGTCCTGATTTAAAGGATATATGCTATGCAACACAAAACAGGCAAAATGCTGTAAAAAAACTAGCTGAAATTGTAGATATGGTGTTAATCATAGGAAGTAAAAATAGTTCGAATTCAAACCGATTATTGGATCTATGTATTGCTAAAGGCAAAAGAGCATACTTGATTGATAACTACAGTTGTATAGATGAAAGCTGGTTACAAGGAGTAGAAAAAATAGGAATTACTGTAGGTGCCTCTGCCCCCGGTGTATTAGTGGATGAACTAATAAATTATTTGAAAACAAACATGGACGTTAAAGTCTCGATTATGCCAGGTGGCATTACTGAAAACGTTCAGTTTAAAATACCAGAATTGATTTAAAAGATAACTTATCTATATCTAACACACGTTTCAGTAATCATCACATCCAGTTTTTGATCATGTACTTCTGTAGGTAAATTTTTATAATATTGCTTTTCATATGCAATACCTATAAATATTTTTCCAAGAGGTCTAAGTTTTTTCATTGTTTTATCATACCAACCACCACCAAACCCTAGCCTATTAAAATGATCATCAAAAGCGATAATAGGAGTAATAATTATGTCAGGAATTATATTCCCACCTGCTTTATTCCATTCCTCAAATTTTAGTAGCTTCTCTTTATTTGGGATTGCTATTTTACATTCTAAATCGAGTAAGCTATACATCAAAGGTATAACATTTATTTCTCCATCGATCGGGATGTAAGCTGCTATTGTTTTGCCATTAACACAATTTAAATTATGATGAAAGAGATTGGTAATGGCTTTTGCTGCGTAATTAGAATAACTCTCATCAATGTTTTTTCTTATAGCTCTGTATTGTTCTCTTATTTCCTTTTTTTGTTGTTTAATATCTTCGAGCATGATCTATCCACTTTGCAGTGAGTTTTTCCTGTAAGCTATTCTGTCCTAAACGCTCATTGAGAAAATCAAAATCAACAGTTTCCATATCCTGATCTTGATTGCTGCAGCTATAAACAAAACATTCTTCTCCTGTTTTTTGATCTATATGTCGTTGCACACACTGAGCACAAATCTCTTTCATCATACATTGCATCGGAGAATTAATTGATGATATTGCCACGTGGCTTGGTTTTAGATATGGTTTTAAGGTTGATTTTCTCGCTTCATTTACAGCTTTCATCATTCTGCCGGAACCAATAGTAATAATTTTATCTATAGCGTTTAAATTAATTGTGGGCACACCTAATTCTCCTTTTTGATAAGAGATTATTGCACCCACTATATTGCCGTGAAAGGATTTATCTTGATCTCTGTTTGTTTCTAATAATCCTTCTTCACATGCCCAAACTACCACACTTGATGCATTCTCTATCAGTGTTCGTTTAAATGCATCATTTAATTTTTTATAGCCAGCAAAATACAAAACCTTACTGTTATTTTCAAGGCATGCCTTACCTATCGAAAACAGTACTGCATTTCCAACTCCACCACCAATTAACATTATATTCTTCACGTACTATTTTAATCATGGCAATTTATTTTATTCAACTGTTTTTAGGCAATGCCATTTTTAGAAACATCGTCAAGTGTCATTATTAAAATTTATGGTAAATTAATCTATCAACACATACAACTCCGGGGAGTTTATTATTGACTATTTACAATAAATAGTATAATATAGTTAATAAATATTTAATATTTATAATAAATCATTAAGTTAATATATTAATAATTTGGAGTGAACTATGTTGACACAAACAGAACTTGATGAACAGCTTATCTGGGCTCTTAGTAAAGATCCTTGGAGAATAGATGAAGAAGAAGTAGAAAAATCAATAAAGGACGGAGCAAGTGCTAATGCAGTAAACCCTGATGGATATACTGCTCTTTATTATCCTTTGAGCTTGGGAAGATCTGACACTCCCACAAATTGTAGGAGGGTAATGGAGATACTTTTAAATGGAGGTTCAGACGTTAATAAAGTGTACCATGATGGATATACACCTCTTCATGACGCTTTGCAATTAGGAAAGTCTCATCCAACTGGAGATTGGAAGGAAGTAACGGAGCTACTTTTAAGTAGAGGGGCAGATCTCAACATTAGAGTAAAACACATCTATGACCACGGAAGTATAACTTTGTTACACGCTGCAGCTAGAGCAGATGTAAATGCTGAGAGAGTAACATTTTTATTGGATAAAGGTATAAATGCGAATGAGCTAGACAAGAAAGGTAGGACTCCTTTGCATCATGCTGCACAAAATGGACAGGTAGAGGTGATAAAAGCTCTTTTAGATAGAGGTGCAACAATTGATGCTCTCGATAAAGATAATAGTACTCCTTTGCATGAAGCCGCAGAAGAACGCAGAACAGGAGCAGTAAAGCTTCTACTCCAAAAAGGCGCAAAACCCAATATACAAGATCGCTATGGCAAGACACCGTTGTACGCAGCGATATCAAGCGCTAGTGGAAGGTTTCTTAAGGGTCACACCGAGATTTAATAAATGCACTTGTGGAAGCAGCCCTTGAGTGCGTTTATTTACCAGATAAGAGTGGAACAAACCCATTTGAATGGGCCAGTGATGCAGCTAATGAATATTACTTTGAATACCTACAAAGTGCTATTGCTAAAACTGAAGGTAAGGCAGCACAAAAATTAAAGGTATCTGTAGAACCGAAGCTTGGTATTAATAATGCTGAGCCAGATCCTAGTAGCAACCTCAGTACAGCAAATGTTAAAGCTAGACAACAAAGAGGAAAACAGTGTTTAATCATGTAGTATAAGTTTCTTTCATGCCATTCAAACTGGAATCCATCAATATGGATTCCAGTGTTATGGATTACGTTAGTTGCTTATCCTGCTTTTTTAACCACATAAACCCAAAAATAGCTATGAGTAAACATGCAGGGATAATGGATGTTGCTTTTATTAGCAATTCGGCACTGTAAACAGGATTTTCCTGTATAACCGTTCTATCCCAATATAAATCTATTATTTTTGCAATTCCAGTGTGAAAAAAATAACCAAAAACCATGATGATCATATTTGATACAGCTGTGGCCAGGCCCACCAAGTTATTATTTACATAACTTAGTGCTTTGTAAATTGTCACCACTTGATATCCAGATGCAAACCCAATAATGAAAAGTGCAGGTAGTGCAATGTATAAGCCACCAATCTGAGTAAAAAGTAATAGAAAACCAGCGATCATTGCAAATGAACACGCAATAATTGCCTCATAATGTTTGTTTTTATACTTTTCCAATAAATAAGCCAAAGAGAATGATCCTGTTAACATTCCTATCAATATTACGGAAGTGAGAGAAGATGCCAAGTCTTCACTTATTTCATATACTTCAAAAAAGAATGCCTTTGCCCAACCATCTGCAAAACCTTCCATTGTACCAACCATAAGCCCACCAAAAAAGCTAATTAGAATGATATGCTTGTTGAAAAACACTGTTTTTAAGTCTTTAATGCTGACTTTTTCTTGTTGAGTATTGATGCTCGGTGTTACAAAAAATAGTAACAGAGCAAGTAAACAACCGAATGCCGAAAATATATAGAAAACACAGCTCCAGCCAAATTTATTTAGCAAGAAGTCAAGCGGTAATCCTCCACATATACCTCCTAATAACCCTATTATTATGGATAAGCTTGCCATTCTTGCTGATTTTTCTTGTGAAAAATACATGCTTGCAACTTTAAAAAGTCCAATTGCTGAAGCAGATGATCCAATTCCCACAATTATTCTACCAATTATTGAATAACTCCACTCATCAAAGCATATGAGAGGTAATGTTCCAGTAAATGTTAAAACAATACATGCAGGCAAAACAAATTTTGGTCCAAATCTATCAAGAAGAATACCAATAGGAATATGAGCAAGCGTATAACCTATATAGTATATACCACCAAATTGACCCACATCTGCAATGCTTATATTAAATTTTGTGATTAATTCAGGTGCGATTATGTTTGGAATTACGCGCAATATGTATTGATAAGCATAGAACAGGGATGCCAACAACCATATTAAAAAATTTCTCTGTAGCATTAACTTTACCTCAAACCTGGGATTATAAACACTTTAGTTAGAAAAACAAAGTTTTATAAATATTTATTTTGCTTTAAACCTCTTGCATAATCATTTAAAGGGCGGTGATTACTGGGATTGTAAAGGTCACGCAATTCGACGGCAAAAAAGGGAAACAGGTGCAAAATTTTTCCTATGATGTTCTGTGATACCATAAAGATTAATGGCATTAATGTGTTCTTTTGTTCCATACCCCTTATTTTTATGCCAATTATATTCAGGGTGTTTATCATGTAGCTCTTGCATAAATCGATCTCTGGTTACTTTTGCAATTATTGAAGCTGCTGCAATTGATGTACTCAAATTATCGCCGTTTACTATGGACTGTACCTGCCATTTTACTTCAGGTGGTTGATTGCCATCCACCAAAACATAATCAAGCTCTAGATTCAGATTTATCAACGCACGTTCCATTGAAAGTTTCATTGCTTTTAAGATATTATACGCATTTATTTCCTCCACACTTGCTATTCCTACACAAAATTTTGCAACAGATATTATTTTTTCATATAGAATTTCTCTAAATTTAGGAGTCAATTTTTTCGAGTCGTTAATTCCATCGATAATTATACTTCTATCTGTAAACACCACAGCTGCAGACATTACTGGACCAGCTAGCGGACCTCTACCAACTTCATCCACTCCTGCTATAATTCCGGATAATCTATTTTCTAATGTAAAATCTGGGTATGTCATAAGTTTTTATAATAAGCAAGTTACTGTAAAAACTGAAAAGATAATAGAAATTATCCAAAATTTCATAACTATTGTGTTTTCAGGCCACCCTTTCTTTTCAAAGTGATGATGTATTGGTGACATAAGGAAAATTCTTTCCCCCTGCCCATATCTAAATTTTGTATATTTAAAATATGATACTTGAATGATTACAGAAAAAGTTTCTATCACAAAGATCATTCCAATAATAGCAAAAAGCACTTCTCTTTTAATGAGAATGCTAGTTAATCCCAGTGCTGCACCTATCGAAAGACTACCAACGTCACCCATAAATATTTTTGCTGGATGTGTGTTAAACCACAAGAAACTTAAAATTGCTCCTATAAATGCAATGCAGAATAAAATAATGTTTATGTCTGCTTGAGTTATGTATGCAATTAGCCCCAAAGCAGCAAAGGAAGTTATTACTTGAGTTGCAGCAAGGCCATCCAAACCATCAGCAAGATTTACGGCATTGGAAGAGCCTACAATTACAAATGCGGTAAATGGAACATATAGATAGCCAAGGTCGATTATCATCTCTTTAAATAGGTACGTTTTTGTAAAGCCTTCGGCGGAGTATACCTTAAGTATAGACATACCAATCAGAGCGACAATAAATTGAATAAGTATTTTAGCTTTTCCACTTAAACCTCGATGATGATTTGCCTTTAATTTTAAATAATCATCGATAAATCCAAGCAGAGCAAAACAGAGAGTTACAAATATCAAGAGCAGAATTTCAGGTGTTAACTTAACCCAAAGTAAAATCGGGAATAAAGAGGAAATCAATATTACTATCCCACCCATGGTCGGAATATCTTTTTTTGTAATCAAATGATTTTCTGGCCCGTATGGTCTAATTGGTTGCCCATCTTTACTGATTTTTTTTAGAAGCTTTATAAAATAAGGAAAAAGAATCAATCCAAAAAAAAATGAGGTAAAAAATATTTTTGTGGTTAAAGTCACCTATCTCTTTAAAATTTATTATTATACCCTGTTACTCACAAATGTTATAGCACATAAATATCTGCTATTTGGCATAAAAGTGTGTATGGTAAGAAATACTTTTCTTTTAAACAACAAATATGAAAAATCTGAATGACGCTATATCCAAAATCACTGACTATAAATTTACAAATGAGGATATACTGGAAGAAGCATTAACTCACCCAAGCGTCAATAGAAAAAATAGTCAAAACCAAATTATAAGCTATGAAAGATTAGAATTTTTGGGTGATAGCGTTTTGAACATGGTTGTATCTGCTATGCTGTTTAAATTATTTTCGGAAGAACAAGAAGGAGCGTTGGCAAGAAGAAAAACAGATTTAGTTTGTGGAAGCACCATTGCTAACGTTGCTAAAGAGATAGGGCTAAGTGATTTTATCATCATGAATAATAGTGAACGCTGTAATGGAGGAAAGTGTAACTTAAAAAATTTAGAAAATGCGCTCGAAGCACTGATTGGTGCAATTTATATTGATGGTGGATTTGAAAATGTTGCAAGATTTATCACTCAATACTGGGAAAAGTTAGCTAAAAACACACTCAATCCTCCTCAGGATCCTAAAACCTCATTGCAAGAGTGGACTCAAAAAAGCAAATTGCCTCTACCAGAGTATAAGCTTGTAAAACAAACTGGACCAGCACACATCCCTGAATTTACTATATCAGTTTGCATAGAAAATTATGGTGAAGTTTTTGCATGCGCTTCTAGTAAAAAAGTTGCTGAGCAAAAAGCTGCTGAATTGATGCTAGAAAAAATCGAAGAAAATAATTTGGAATCATAAAGCCAGTATCTGGCAGTAAACAAGACCTGCTGCAAAAGGGATTGCTATTTTTATAGTAATTTATTTTGAAAAAAAATCTTATTTTAAAGCCACTTACAGAAGCAAAGTACATAAATCTGGTCATTTTTTTAACCTTCAAAAATCTCCTCTTTTTCCTTTTGCAGCAGGTCTATAGAAAAAAGATAAGAAAATCAAGAAGTTGCAAGCAGAAAGGTGGTAGTCGAAAATGTGATTGGTTTGCTATAGTGTCAGATTTTAACTTATATAAATAGCGATAAGAGGGGCGGTAAAAATGAAGCTATCCATGCGATCGAGCACTCCCCCGTGGCCAGGTATAATACTTCCACTATCTTTAACACCATAAGCTCGTTTGATAAATGATTCAGTGAAATCGCCAAGTTGTGCTAAAATAGCAATTGCAAGACCAATGATTGGAGAGTAAAGAATTGAAAACAGGCCAAAAAATACCGATCCAAAAATTGTACACACCATTCCAGCTAATATTGCGCCAAGAAGTCCTGACCAAGTTTTACCAGGGCTAATTATTGGACAAATTTTTGCCCCACCAAAATTCTTACCAAATAAATAGGAAGTAACATCGACTCCCCAGATGGTTAAGATGAGCCATACTAACGCGTATTTTCCCTGCGGTAGATTATACAAATGTATTAACGAAGCATTTGGTAATGCAATTAGTAATAATGCAAAAATGTATAGAATTTTATTCCCTCCTGTTAAATTATACCACTCAAAAGAAGATAAAACTGCTATTGAAAAAATTAATAGGTAAAATGATAAATCGCTAAAGTATGTAGCAAAAGAAAATATAAACAATATCACTATTGCAGACAGCATCCTGATTATGAAATTATTATCTACCATATCTCCTCTTTCTTTTTTTATATTCTTCTAATGCTTCACTCAAATCTTGACAAGAAAAATCAGGCCACAAAGTGTCACAAAAGTGTAATTCGGCATAAGCTGCTTGCAACAACAAAAAGTTGCTTAGCCTCTTTTCCCCACCGGTTCGAATTAAAAGATCTAGCTCCGGAAGATCTTTAGTATACAGAAATTTTTTAAATTCATCTTCTGATATTTGACCGATATTACTTTTGGCAATACTATTAACAGCATGAATGATTTCTTGCTTCGCCCCATAACTGATTGCTACGGTGAGTAATAAACCATCATTCTTGTGTGTAATTTCTTCTACTTTTTTCATTCGATCCAGTACTTTAATAGGTAATAAACTTAAGTTACCAATAAAATTCAACCTAATGTTACAGTTGCAAACAAAGTTTATTTTATCTTCATTAGTTAAAAATGAGCAAAATAAATCAAATAGACTATCAACTTCATCTTTAGGCCTTAGCCAATTCTCCATGGAAAACGCATATAAAGTTAAGTAAGGTATAGTAAGGGCTGTACAATACTCAGCAATATCATATACAACCTCACCGCCTTTTCTATAACCATCAGCTTTTATTTTTCCTTGGTTATTTGCCCACCTACCATTACCATCCATAATAATTGCTAAATGTTTTGGTAAAGACTCAAAGTTCAATACATTTGTCATTTAGTGACTCAATATATCCTTTTCTTTTGTGGATAATTCGCTATCAATCTTTTTTATATTATCATTAGTAATTTTTTGTACTTCGTCGTGAAGGCTATGATAATCATCCTCCGAAATTTGTTTATTTTTTTCCATGTTTTTCAATTCTTCTATGATATCTCTACGTATATTTCTAATGGCGATTCGTGCATTTTCAGCAAATTGGTGCAATAATTTCACTAATTTTTCACGCGTTTCCTGGGTTAAGTCTGGAAGGGTTATACGTATGGTGCTGCCCTCAGCCACAGGATTTAAATTAAGATTAGCATTTAATATAGCATTTTTTACTTCACCTATAACACTTATATCCCAAACTTTAATTGATAGAGTTTTATTGTCTGTAACTGACACACCTGCTAGTTGGCTGAGTTTTTGGTGCCCTCCATAGATATTTACAACTATACCATCAAGCAATGATGCACTAGCTCTTCCGGTTCGGACACCTTTAATATCGTCGTTGAAAGATTGAATAGTTTTTAACATTCTATCTTTTGTTTTAGTTTTTATCTCATTTAACATAAATTACCTATTGTTTAGAATCTGAAACTATAGTATAAGTCCCTTTGCCTTTAATAATATTGACTATTTTTTCTTCCTTCAAAGAAAAAACTATAATCGGAATCGAATTCTCACGCGCAAGCGAAATTGCTGATGCATCCATAACTCTTAAATCGCGTGTCAGCAAATCTGTATAAGAAAGTCTGTCGTACATTACAGCATCCTCATTTTTTTTCGGGTCAGCAGAGTATACGCCGCTTACTTGTGTGCCTTTTAGAATTACATCACAATTCATTTCAACAGCACGTAAAGCCGCAGCTGTGTCTGTAGTAAAAAATGGATTACCTGTCCCCGCTGCAAATATTACCACTCTACCTTTTTCTAAGTGACGAATAGCTTTTCGTCTGATGTAAGATTCACATATAGCGGCCATTGGTATAGCAGACAATACTCTTGAAATTACCGAGTTTTTTTCTAAAAAGTTCTGTAAAATTAAAGCGTTGATTATGGTTGCAAGCATTCCAATATAATCACTGCTTGCTCTTTCACAGCCACTCAAAGAAGCAGATGCTCCACGAAAAATGTTTCCACCACCAACAACAATACACACCTGAACTCCAAGTTTATGAATATCGGCGATATCATTGCATAACTGGCTTATTATACCCATATCATGACCAAAAGGCTGTGACCCCATCAAAGCCTCTCCAGAGATTTTAAACAGTACCCTGGAGTATTTTACTTTACTTTGTTCACCGTCTGAGGTAGTCATTTTTAGCTATTTAATTTGCACCACCTAAAACAAGTAACTTGTAATCAGACAATTTAATAGGACAATTCAAGCTCAACTCACTTGATTTTATAAAATCAAAAACCTTCATCTTATCATCCTTTATAAATTTTTGCTCTAGTAAGACAACTTCTTCATAGTATTTAGCCATGCGACCATCTACTATTTTTTTTGTTACCTCTTCAGGTTTATTTAAGGCTTTTACTTGTTCTTCAATTATGTAACGTTCATTTTTTAATTTTTCTTGATCTAAATCATCTATAGACAAAGCCTCAGGTTTCATAGCAACTATATGCATTGCTATTTGTTTTCCAATCTCTTGTAACTTTGCTTTATTGCCGGATGATTGCAGTGCAACTAAAGCACCAACTTTACCGAGGCTAGAAGTAGAACCATGTACATAACCTGCAACAACTCCACCTTTAGTTTCCAAATAACAAATCTTATTTAGCTCCAATTTCTCACCAAGCACTGAGCTTCCATTCATCACTGCTTCTTGTGTCGTGCCAATATCCGCATATTTAACATTTTTTAATTCATTCACGCTAGTAGATCGCTCTTTGCAAGCAAGTAAAGCTAAATTTTCAGCCAGTTCAATAAACCTTTCATTTCGAGCAACAAAATCAGTTTCACAATTTAATTCAACCAGAACACCACAATTTTCAATCAAATGCATAGCAATCAGGCCATCTGAAGCTACTCTGTCGGACTTTTTATCAGCTTTAGCAAGTCCTACCGCACGTAACTTATCAGCTGCTTTATCAATATCACCATCACACTCTTCTAACGCTTTTTTACAATCACTTAGACCAAGTCCCGTTCTATCACGTAATCCCCTTATGTTATTTGGATTCACCTTCATCTGTTTCTACCTCCCTTTCGTCTTTTTTATAAATTTTACTACGCCTTTTTTTAGTTTGTACAATACCATTTTCCTTTTCATGAATAAATTCATCATCCTTTATATCATCAATGCTAACACCAGACCTCGTTAAGCTGGATTCTATACCAGCTAATATAAAATCAGCGGCCAATCTACAATATAGCTCTATTGATTTTCTCGAATCATCATTTCCAGGTACAGGATAAGTAATACCATCTGGATCAGAATTAGTATCAAGTATTGCAACTATTGGAATTCCTAATTTTTTAGCCTCGCTGACTGCAATATGCTCTTTATTAGTATCAATAATAAACAAGATATCCGGAATTGCCCCCATTTCTCTAATACCACCTAATGCCTTATCAAGTTTGTGTTTTTTCTTTTCAATATTTCCCAATTCTTTTTTCGTTAAAATGCTACCCTCATCATTCAATATTTTCTCATACTGGATTAAGGTCTTTATTGAAGAAGAAACAGTTCCCCAGTTAGTCAACATGCCACCGAGCCAACGGTGATTTACATAGTATTGACCACAACGAATTGCTTCACTTGCAATAATATCCAAAGCTTGAAATTTTGTACCAACAAATAGAATACGACCACCCTGAGATGCAACGTCATGCAAAGCTTTCATAGCAACCTGCAACAGTGGTAATGTTTTTCGCAAATCGATTATATGTATACGATTTTCTTGATGCACCCCATATATATAGGGAGCCATTTTTGCATTCCAGCGACCAGTTTTGTGACCAAAATGTACACCAGACCCGGCTAAATCACGCACAGTGACTTCAGGCAAATTTGCCATATTTATTCCTCCAAATAGTTTATCCTCCATGGCACGACCCTAATGGGACTACTTGTATTTGCCATGTGTGAAATCAAATTATTTATATAGTAATATAAAAGACAACAAAGCGCAAACAAAAAATATTGACAAATGATGGCATGTTTATTAACTTTAAAACTATAAGTCAGCATTACTTTAAAAAATGGGGGGTGTAGCTCAGTTGGTTAGAGCGCATGCCTGTCACGCATGAGGTCGTGAGTTCAAGTCTCATCACTCCCGCCACTTTGTTCTTTGCATAATAATGATGTAATTTGTGAAAAAATTTCCAATATAAAGAGTAGGGAGCATTTTGACATTAAAAAAAATAAATAACCCTTGTGTATATTGAGAAATTAACAGTTAGTTGACAAGATCATTAATTTAATTATTACTAATATAGTATTAATCCTGGAGGTTAGAAAAATGTCTGATTCACCTGATTCTGTTTTTGCAATACCATCTCCTTCTCTATCACTATCAGGGTGTGATTTAAAAAATTCGAAAAGGCCTGTTTCATGTTCAACCAACATAGATAAAGTAACTAAATTAAAGTTTATAGTCGCTATTTTTTCACTATGTGCATATAGTTTCACAGCTGGTCTATGTTTTCATTACGTTATTTCAACTGTTTCTATAGTGATTTTTGTTGTTTCTGCAATTATTGTATTGATTTCAGTAGTATATCTTGCCAGTTCAATTGTTTCTTCATTAAATGGTAAACAAAAAATAGATTTTAGTGAAAAAGAATCTGCCCAACCGGCTCAGCGACAAGAATATACGGCACTCCGACAATCAACGCAAGGGCTTGAGTATAATGCCACTCCTTCGCCTTCTCCGCCACCGCCTCCTCTGCCTCCACTGCCATTAAGTTAAGGAAGGAATGGCTAAAAATTGAACAAAAAAGTTTGTAGTGATTAAGGAGTTATGGCAAATGCTAAAACAAAATAGAGCAAACTTTAAAGTAGATAAACTCTTAGATGTAAATTAGTTAAGAAATAGCTTATTTAAAAGTCATTTTACAGAAGATTTGACAAAAGTTGCTCCAGGAATACTGTCTTTCAGAAATGAGTAGGGTAGTATTCAAAATACGTGTTTTCTAGCCCTTTTTTGGTAATTGAGTGAACGAACATCAGATATCTTATGAAGATCAACTTTCCTCCCCTTCCTTACAACTAAAGTGTTTGTTAAAAATAACTTAGATAATTGCTCCATAACGCAATCCATGTCCGATTCTGTAGAAAAAATATCGAAAGCTAAGTTTTTAATTGCATTAAATGAAACAGATTTATTAATGCTTTTTTCAAGCTTACTATCAGCTAGGTCTGCATTCAATGCCTCTTCTACATCTTCTGTCATAATACTTTCTAGGTTGCTAATAAAAATGGTTGACCAAAAATCCTGCTTAATAGTTTCAACACTTTTACCTGTAAAATTCTCTAAGCCTAACCTTCCTTTGAGTTTAGAAAAAAATGTTTCTATTCCCCAACGTAAGTAGTATAACTCTTCAAATTCCTCAACCTTAAATTGCTGCTCATCTAATAATGATGTAATTAGCACTTCAATTTCACCAGAGGAAAGTATGATTTTAACTAGCCTAAATTCCATTTCATCAGGTAATCCTAGCTTTCTTAGCTGCCTTGCCACTTTAATAGGTGCAGTAGCTACTGCTATTGTACTAGAGGGACTGCCCGGCTTAAACATATCGTTTACTTCACTAAAAGATGAACTTGGACAACGAATTACATAATTAATTTTCCTTTCCGTAAGCTCGGCAATAAATCGATAAGATACATACCCTCTATCACAGATTAGTAAGTCATCTGAACTGAGGCCTTCAAGCATATCGGTTGCTAAATCAACTTCATAACTGTCACCTCTACTTAACACCGATTTTATTGCAATATTATTTAGCACATCATAACAAGCTTCAAAGGTTGCACTTGTATAATCTTCAAACCTCTGAACTCCATTCCATACTGCTCTTGAGCCAAACTCCTCTATTACCTCATCACTTTTTGGTAGAATTAATATAGAAGCATCAAATGCAAGTACCCTGAAACCATGGTGAGTTTTAAACTCCTGATCCTGGTAATATAGGGAAACTACATCATCATTAAGTTCTGAAAATGCAGTATACTTTAGCTTCTGTCTTACTTGGGTAAAAGCACTTGCAGTAACTGTATAATCTCTCATCGTGTACAGAATAAATTCATTGAGCATCACTTGTAATGATTTCACACTTTTTCTGAAAATCAAAATGAATACATCAATAAAAGGCAATTTTCTTTTTCGTAGAAAGTCTTTTGGTGATACTTTGTGATCATTTATAAAGTTTAAACTTATCAATTTATTTTTTATGAATTCGATTATTGTTTTTTTTACTCATATTATTTTTCCTTTAAGTTTAGGAATTTTACTTGATTTATTAATATAGTCCATCCTTTTCTCTTAACTTAATGGCAGTGAACTTGTGGTGTTCCGTTATTTGCTGTAACAGGTTGAGAACCTATTGCAGTAGGCACAGTGGTGTTAGGCTGATCACCTTGTGGTTGTTCTTCAGGAGGTTTAGCGATTTGTGGCGCACTATCTGGTTGACTTTGAAGATTGTTCGAATCTACCACAAAAGCTTCTTCAAGGTTATTTCCACTTATAAGCGATGGTTCTAAGTCAAAATTTTCTGGAGTACTACTATAAAATTCCTATTCTCTTATTTTAAAGTCTATAGGGATAAAAGTAGAAAGCGGTGCTTGTTACCATAATAGATGATGATCATGTTTGATTGCAACTCTCATTACAGTGGTAAATTCAGATCTAATTTCGAATTTTAGGTGTATCAAGTTAAAAAAGAACCTTTACACGTGCCCATAGAGCGCAACTTTAAGCTTTGCTGGTCAAATTAAATCTTATCTTTTACTATCCCTTCTATAAATGCGTCTAGAAACTCAACACATCAATCTTTCATTTTGCATGATTTTATGTTAAGGCAGAAGTCGCTGCAAGCTCAAAATACTCAATTTGTTTTATAGTCTAGTTAATACTAATTGAAATTGTTACCTTATAGTCTAATCTTACTAAAAAAATTAAGAGCCTATCCAATGAAAAATTTGCAGTGTTTAATCTTTTAATCAGGGAAATGTCTGCAAGAGATGTTTGTAGTACATGTGCTGTCTCTTTATTGCTCCATTGATTATCATCTACTGATTTATTTATCATTTGTATCAGTGTTTCTTTTGTATGAGATTTAGTAACATCTAATATTTCCATTCATCTTACTATTATATTAAAGTTAACATAAAATTAGCAGAAACCTTACATAAATCCATCATAAATTATTGGAAAAACACCATAAACTATGAGAAAGTTGTGCTAGTAAGAAATATTAATGGCAACCTATAACGGTAGACCCCCTGCGAAACAACGTGAAGCAAGTTGCTGATAAAATCTGGTAAGAAATCCCCAGCCCAAAAATTATTAAAAACTATGCCGCAAATTCACAATTCCGGCAATAATATTAAATCTCAAGTTGTATTTCTTCTGAAAATTGCGGTAAATATTTGACATAATCTTAAAAATTTTGATCTCTCTAATCTTATTTTCCACACGCATCCTGAACGATGCCAGCTTTCGATTATGCTCCTTTTGCTCCTCCGTTAATGGCTTTTTACGGTATTTTTTGTACGGAATCACAACGTTTTTCTGCAACTTTTGCCAACCTTGATAGCCAGAATCAGCATATTTTATGCTATCTTTGGGCAACAATTTTTCCTGTTTTCTTATGCGAAAATCATCGATCAGGCAAAATAATTCTGTTATATTTTTATTCATGGGTAACCTCATTTAGTTTTCAAATATTTCCTGAGTTTACCCTGTTTCCTTGGCTTTTCTATTCTTTTCTAATCCATAGTTGGGGTTTATACAACTTTGTTATGGCCTATAACTACGCAAAAGACTTAAAACTCTTAAAGGTCTGACTCCATATCAATTTATATGCAACCAGTGGACAAATTCTCCTGAGTTATTTATACTTAATCCATGACATCACACTCTGGGACTGTACATACTGTTCTGATTAGCTATATAAAAACTTGGCATATTACTTACTTTTAGTTAATATAAATAATTATACAAATTAATAAATGAGCTATGGCAAGCAATCCAGAAGAAAAAAGTAGTGATAAACAAAAAGCACTAGATAATGCAATAAGTCAAATTGAAAAAGCATTTGGTAAAGGTGCGATAATGAGGCTAAAGCAGAATCCGGTGGAAAAAATAGATACAATATCTACAGGTTCGATTGCTCTTGATGCAGCTTTAGGTGTTGGAGGGCTACCAAAGGGACGTATAATTGAAATATTTGGCCCTGAGAGCTCTGGTAAAACCACTCTTACTTTACACGTAATCGCTGAAGCACAGAAGAAAGGTGGAGCATGTGCATTTATTGATGCAGAGCATGCACTGGACGTAATATATGCTCGTAAGCTTGGGGTGAACACCGATGATTTGGTAATTTCGCAACCTGATACTGGAGAGCAAGCATTGCATATCGTTGAGTATTTGGTATGTTCTGGTGCAGTTGATGTGATAGTTGTTGACTCTGTTGCAGCATTAACTCCAAGAGCTGAGATTGAAGGCGATATGGGTGATCAGCATATGGGATTACAGGCGAGACTTTTAAGTCATGGGCTCCGGAAACTAACTTCTGCTGTTTCAAAGGCAAACTGTATACTGATATTCATCAACCAAATTCGCATGAAGATAGGGGTGGTATACGGCAACCCAGAAACTACTACAGGTGGAAATGCATTAAAATTCTATACTTCTATAAGGCTTGATATAAGAAAAATTGGCACCGTAAAGGATAAGGAAAACATAACAGGAAACGAAACAAGAGTTAAAGTTGTAAAAAACAAAGTCGCACCTCCGTTTAGAGAAGCAAAATTTGATATAATGTATAATGAAGGCATATCGAAGCTTGGAGAAATAATAGAAATGGGAACAAAACTTGGTATTGTTGAAAAGGCAGGTGCTTATTACTCATATAATAATACACGTCTTGGACAAGGAAAAGAGAATGCAAAAACTTACTTAAAAACAAATAAGGAAGTTGCAAATGAAATAGAGATGAAAATAAGAGATTTGTTAAGAAACAGTGATAACCCTATTACGGATGATGAGGATAGCCAGCAGCCTTTAGAAGAATCAACTTTCTAATTTGAGAATGATTTTATCAACATCAAGTTACAAGTTTGTGGTTTTCAAAAAAAGCTTTTCATGAGAAGTTATAAGTGATAAGTTGTTAATAATAGATTATTGTTATAAGGTTATGTGTTTTAATTCGCCTAATATAAACAAGGAAGGTTACTTATTTATAATTGTTTCCTTTATAGTAACGTGTATAGCGTTCTCTATATCTTGGGGATTTGGTATTACATGCCTGTTTCCATCACTATTGTGTACTTATTTCTTTCGTGATCCAGCAAGGGCTGTCCCAAATAATCAGGACCTAATACTCAGTCCTGCTGACGGTGTGATTTCAAAAATTGAAGAGGTTAGTTATCCATTGTCAGCTGAAGAGAAAGAAGAGAAGAAATTCACGCTTGTTAGCATATTTTTAAGCGTCCTGAACGTCCATGTGAACCGCGTACCAATATCTGGTATAGTAAAAGAAATGAACTATAAAAAAGGCAAGTTTGTATCTGCAATGAGCAATAGGTCTAGTAATGAAAATGAAAAGCAGGTTATTGTTATTGAATATCAAGAGGGAAAAGAAATTATCGTAGAACAAATAGCTGGATTAATAGCACGGCGTATCGTTTGTAAATTAAAAGTGTCTCAAAATGTTAAAGCAGGTGAAAGATTTGGAATTATAAGATTTGGCAGTAGAGTTAATATCTATGTTCCAAGTGATATAGAAGTTAGAGTTTCAGAAGGGCAAACCGTTGTTGGTGGTGAAACAATTATAGCAAGCTTAAGCAAGGAAAGTGCTCAAGAGAAGATGACTTTTGATATTATATGAGCAGTGACGGCAGTAACGGTGGATTTTTACCTGTTGCTAAGTTATTCCCGAATTTTATCACTTTATTGGGCTTATGTTCTGGTCTTACTTCACTGAAGTTTACATTTAATGAACAATGGGAACAATCAGTAATTTTTATCATTATTGCTGCAATCATAGACGGAATGGATGGCAGAATAGCTAGAATTCTAAAGTCAACTAGCAATTTTGGAGCACAGCTTGATTCTTTTGCAGATTTTCTAAATTTTGGTGCAGCACCTGCTTTTCTTTTATATTTTTGGAAGTTAAAAGAAATTGAAGTCATAGGGTGGATACTGGTAATGATATACGTAATCTGCATCTCGATAAGGCTTGCAAGGTTTAATGTATCGTTAAATATAGAACAACTTGACTGGGAAAAATTTTTCTTTTCTGGCATTCCAGCTCCAGTATGTGCATTACTTTCTTTGTTGCCAATAATTATTACCCTTCAATCTCAGGAAAGCGAATATTTACTTCTTATAGAACAATTTTTAAATATAAGGAATATAGCTTGTTACTTTCTGGTTGTTTCATTTTTTTCAGTAAGTCACATTCCAACTTTCTCTGCAAAATACATCTATATTCCTAAAAGCCTATCTTATATATTTGTATCATTATTTGGAATATTCATAATATTTTTCATTAGCAAGCCTTGGATAACCTTACCAATTTTAGGTGTAGTGTATACACTTACTATTCCAATAAGTGCTGGGCTTTATATGTATTTTTCATATAAAGCTCGTTGATATAGTTAACTAAGTTCGCCCAAAATCCTTGTAATACAGCCTCTAAATTTATCCCAGAAAAATTCTCTGATCATTTTATTTTTTAGCTTTTTATTCTCTAGTATGAAATCAAAATCTAGTTCGCCAGATAATAACTTAATAGTCAGAGGGGAACTTTACACACAATTACTTATTTTCCCTTAAGTTGACCCCATTACGTGAACGGTTACTAAATGCGTATGTGCACCCTGAGCGACTTGAACGCCCGACCTTTTGATCCGTAGTCAAATGCTCTAATCCAACTGAGCTAAGGGTGCACTTATAAAATCGACTTTAGCAGATTTTATAGCTTAATTCAATTATTTTGGTTAAGCTCGTATTAACAAAATTAGATTTCTTGCAAAACTCTATATTTACAATTGGAAGCTGTTTATGTGAGTTAGGCAAGGTCTATTTTATGGCTCAATAATTTTATATTTGCTTTGGCATAACCTCTCCACATGTATTGTCTAATTGTTTATTCACTAAATCAAACTATTATCTATTATCGTGGTTATCCTTCAGTAAAATTCATTATTTTTCGCTTTTATTTGAAGCAGAAACTCCATTAAGCGCTTATTGGAAATTGTTCACCAAAAAACTTTTAAGCCCTTTTTGTTAGAGTAAGTATAGTTAACTATACATCAAGCTAATCGATAGTTCGGGTTCGTACAGTTGTGAGTCCATACCGCTCATTTTTTAGCTATATTGCCATAAATTATTGATATACTCGGCAATTTTTGCTCTAGTAATTGCTTGTTAATAGCTGAGTGTATACGGTTGATTATTTTAGGTGTGTCGTTTGTATTGCAGTTAACTAAAATAAAAAGCATTTTACTCTCATTAATATATCCTAGAAAGTCATCATTACGGCAATTTTTGTAAAAGTGCTCTATAACAACTTTCAGCGCATCATTTGTTTCACAGTCACTATTTAAACCAATCACTCCTATAGCTGCATTAATTTGATGTTGAAAAGCAAAATTCAATACAATGCATAACTCTAGAATAGTGGACTCATTATCTGGTATATCAAGCGAGTCATGGTTTTTATATTTTTTACTCATTAGATATTTATCTCTAAATATTCCTAATTTGTAAGAAAAGCTAATATCACGTACCAATAGTTCATAATTTATCTTATTACTAGTAAATTGTGTAGTGCGGAAAACTTTTACTTTTGTCTTTACGTTTTCTCCTTTAGCATCAATTAAAGAAAAATCTATTACTTTAGGCAGTATATCAAGTAAATCATGTCCATTTTCGGTATAATCCAAATAATTTTTCATATTATTAGCTGCTCTTGCACTTAAAATATCGACTAATGGTTTATTAAGTAATTTCTCGCTCTCGTATTTTAACAAATCCATTGCTGCTTGATTCAGCCCTAAAATTAACACAGTTTTTTTCTCATTATCTTGGCAGATAGAAATTACAGCATCATCTTTCCTCCTTGCAGTTATGAAATCATTCATACTTTTACTTTATATAATACATTTATAAGTATAATAACATTATATTAAGTTTTATTTACTTATTAATATACTTCATCAGGCATTATTGAAACTGCTCTTCAATATCTAGAGGTTCTAAGCTTAAATTAATAATTGAAATATTCTCTTCATTAAAGCCTATATCTTTGATTAACATATCCTCAGTGATATTTAAAAGGTCAGGTGGAGAAATAATAGTCCTATTATTGCCAGCTCTCATTCCCACAACCCCAAGCTCTATAGCAAGTGGTACTTTTTTATTGCCTACTTTAAATTGTACCGTTTGGTTTTTAACTATATACTCTCCATTACTCTCACTTACACTATATTTAACTGATATCTCATCACCACATTTTACTTGTTTTCCTGATTTATTAGCTAAGTCATTAAAAATCATCAGGTCATTTACTGACTCTGGATATCGATTCTTTATTTCGATAAGTTTGACATAATAAGAATTGAAATTCATTTTGTTATTATTAGCAGGATTGTTTATTGTAATTACACGTTCCCCGCCTTCCTTCATCCCCATTACCCCTAAACTCATCTCTTTTAGGTTGTCTTGACCTATTTCCAAAGTAACATCAGAAACTTGATTAAGAAGTGGAAGCGATGTTGCTAGATTATTATTCTGTATTTTATACATTTGTAACAGGACTTCCTGACCACAGAGGGCTTTGCTACCACTACCTTCGGTAATTTCATAAAAATTTATCGAATCTTTTTCTTTTTGCTGCGCTATTCCTTGTAAATATTCTGTGAGTCCATGCTTTTCGATATAGCGGTCAAGTGCTGATTCAAGTATTGGCTTCACCAGGTAGTATGCTATTGTTTGCACTAGACCATCATGTGTGGCATTTATTTCATAAAGCTTGTCCTTTTTTTCTGGCTTACCTTTATTTATATAGACAATAGTAAAAACGAAAGCAGAGGTTAAAGTAAGAATTATTACCATGTAGATAAGTAATTGTAATGTAATTTTCCTAACCATCTTTTTTTATTTGATTTAACAAAGTATATAAATAATCAGTATTCCCTGAAAGCACACTCAAATTATCCAAGGCCTGTTCAAAGAGATCATCTATATAATCCCCTACCCTACCTTTGCCAAGCATAGATACTAAATTTTTCACCTTATCTTGTTCATAATCTGCAATGTCATCCTTAGCTTGAAAAATAAGCCCTAGGTTTACCCCATAATTATACAATGCTTTTTGTTGTTCACCTTTAGCACCACCCATTATAGCGCCTATTTCACACGAAGCTGCAAATAGTTTCGCAGTTTTCATCAAATGGATTTTTTTTATTTTGTCAAAATCTATATGCTGGCTATCAATATCCAAAATCTGGCCACCTACCATTCCATTAGTACCTATTGCTTTAGAGAGCACTTTTATGATTTCACAACATCTGGCGCTGTCTTCATCTAGTAGTGAAGGTAATACTTCAAAAGCCAGAGTTAGCAGTGCATCTCCAGCAAGAATTGCTGTTGCTTCATCAAATTTTTTGTGACAGCTCAACTGACCGCGACGAGTGTCACTATCGTCCATGCACGGCAAATCATCATGTATAAGAGAGTAAGTATGGATAAATTCAATCGCTGCGGCAATTGGCATTACTTTTTCAGCTTTCACACTAAACACTCTCGATGAAGCTATAACCAAAAATGGACGTATATATTTCGCGGGCGCAAATAACATATAACGCATAGCTGATATGAGCTTATCCTCCCTATTTCCAGGTAAATGCTTATTTATTTCTGTAATGAGCAAATTTTTAATTGTTTCGTCTAGCATCTTTAAATTTATTAAATATTGCAAATACAAAACTTTTTTTATAACATCGAAGTATAAGTTATTTTTGGTAAAAAATGAACAGCGAACTAGCAAAAGCCACTAAAGAAGATATAGAAATAAAAGTAAAAAAGATTATATTAGAGCACATCAGTAAGGATGTAGAAAAATTCGGTAGTTCTTCAAAATTATCAGATCATGGTGCAGATAGTTTGGATGCAGTTGAAATAATCATGGCAGCAGAGGAAGAGTTTGGGATAGAGATTCCTGATGAAGATGCACAAAAAATGGAAACTATGGAGCAAATAGTTGAGTACATTAGTAGTAAAAAAGGCTAATAGTTAGTGTTAAATGAGCAGAAGAGTAGTAGTTACTGGTATTGGCTTGATCACTCCGCTAGCAGCGGATGTTAAAAATACTTGGGCCAGGTTAATAGATGGTAGATCTGGTATAAAAGCAATTAGTACGGATAGATTTGATTCTTCTGATCTTGCTTGCAAGGTTGCAGGGCAAGTGCCGTTGCAATCTGACAACATTGAAAATTACTTTAACCCAGTAAATTATATTTCGGAAAAAGACCTAAAAAGAACTGATCGTTTTATTCATTATGGCATTGCAGCAGCGATTCAAGCAGTAGATGACTCATTGCTTCTGGAAAATCAGAATATTAATCGAGAACGTGTTGGTGTAACTATTGGCTCTGGCATAGGCGGACTTCCGTCAATTCAAGAAAACGTTATCACTATGCAGGAAAAGGGTCCAAGACGTGTCAGCCCATTTTTTGTCCCTGCAAGTTTAATAAACTTAATATCAGGACATGTTTCTATTAAATATGAATTTACTGGTCCAAACGATTCAGCAGTAACAGCATGCGCAACAGGCGCGCACGCAATTATAAATTCAGCAAGAGCTATAAAACTTGATGAAGCGGATATAATCATCGCAGGTGGAGCAGAAAGTGCGCTATGTAGAGTTGGAATTGCAGGTTTTGCATCGATGAAGGCGTTATCAACTAAATTTAATGATAGGCCAGAAGAAGCTTCAAGGCCATGGGACGAAGAACGTGATGGATTTGTCATGGGTGAAGGAGCGGGTGTTTTAGTGCTGGAAGAATATGAGCATGCAAAAAAGAGGGGAGCAAAAATATACGCTGAACTTGTTGGATATGGGCTCACAGGAGATGCGTATCACATAACTGCACCACACCCAGAAGGAAGAGGTGCATTTAAAGCAATGGAGCTTGCTCTTCAAAGTGCACAAATCGATTCTAACAAAATAGGGTATATAAATGCGCATGGAACTTCAACACCACTTGGAGATAAAATCGAAGTAATAGCAATGAAGCAACTATTTGGTGATTACGCTTATAAAATACCAGTTTCTTCAACTAAATCTTCGATAGGGCACTTGCTTGGTGCTGCAGGAAGCGTTGAGGCAATATTTAGCGTCCTCGCATTAAACAGTGGGATTATCCCGCCAACTTTGAATTTACACAACCCATCAGAAGGGTGTGATTTGAATTTTGTACCATTTAAAGCTCAGGAACATAAAGCTCAATATGCACTTTCTAATTCGTTTGGTTTCGGTGGTACTAATGCATCGCTTATTTTTGGACAAGTGTAGTCGGTGCCATCCAAGTAGCCTTTCTCTTGTCACCCTTGTAAAGGCCAATGGGTTCTCAGTAGATTCGGCTCTTAATAGAGAAAAACTTTTGAAAAATTGGAAAAGGGAATGGAAAATCAATTTAGTTGCAAGAAAAAATCCAAACTGGTATGATTTGTATTACGAAGTTACTAACCAGTGTCCGCTACTTGGATGACACCATTAGTTAACACTTAACACTCGTTCTATCGCTTTGCAGGATGTTCGTACAGTTGTGGAATAAATCGTAGTATGACGTCGAGAAATCTTACTTATTTCAGCTATATATAATTTAAAAATCAACCCACTTTTACACAATATTGATCATCTTTAAACAGCAACCTGACATTTTTTATTCCCTGATTACGAAGCTTTGACGCCGTTGATTTGGCGGCATGAATGTTTTCAAAAAATGCAGTATATCCCTTACTTTCTGTAGAAATTTTTTTAGGATGACGTTCTTGTATTGCTTTTTCATACTGTTTTTTATAACGTGGATTTTTTTTGACTAATTGTTCTGACATTTTCTTTAAATATTTGATTTTTACTCTTGCAAGTCCATCTTCATGAAATCCTAAAATGCTTGCTGCCTCTTCTGAGAGATCTATTATTCTATTTTTAAAAAATGGCCCCCTATCGTTCACCCTTACAACAAGATTTTTTCCATTTTTTAAATTAGTTACATGCACAAAGCAAGGTAGTGGCAATGTCCTATGCGCTGCTGTTATTAAATGACGATTAAATATTTCACCATTTGCTGTCGGTTTATTGTGATCTTCTATCCCATACCAAGATGCTATACCTATTTCTTCATAGTTGTCATAACTTTTTGGATGATAAGTTATACCATTGATTGTATAACTACTACCAATTTTATAATGACCTGATTTGCCGTGATGTTTGTTGTGAAAACTACAATCACTTATTAAAGTGAATATTAGACATAAAAATACTAATCTTTTTATCATGACTTTAGTAAAAGGATTCGCTATTTAAGGATTTTAGATTATAATAAATTTAGTAACAAAGTAAATCCCTAAAGGTGAGCAGTACTAAAATAGTGCATATTATCGGCATAGGCGGAATCGGGATGAGCGCCATTGCTGAAATCCTTCATCATTCTAGCTATAAAGTGCAAGGCAGTGATGCACATTCAAATAATAACACAAATAGGTTAAAAAAGTTTGGGATAGAAGTGTATATTGGTCATAGCGCTGAGAATATTAACAAAGCTCAAATAGTTGTATATTCCTCTGCAATAAAATCTGATAATGTGGAATTAGTTGCAGCAAAAAGTAACAATAAAACCATTTTACACAGATCAGACATCCTTGCTGAACTTTTAAAAAATAAATATGTGATAGCAGTTTCAGGTTCAAGCGGAAAGACAACAACAACAGCAATGATTGCTTCCATTTTTGACCATTCTAATATTGATGCAACTGTCATTGTCGGGGGAATTTTAAATTCATATCAGAGCAATGCAAAAGTCGGAAAGGGTAACATTTTTTTGATTGAAGCTGATGAATCAGATGGAACTATGCTAAAGATTCCTGCTAATATTGCAGTTATAACCAGTATTAACGATGATCACATAGATCATTATGGTACATTTGACGATATCAAGGAAGCATTTCATCAATTTATTAATAAAGCAGATTTTGCAGTTTTGCCTGACTCTATGGATATTAATTATGATGGAAGTAACGCAATAACGTTTGGATTTGAGGGTGGCAATATTAAGGCTATTAACATTAGACAACACGACAATATCATAGAATTTGATGTGCTAATTGCCCCCTCTCTTTTGTCATCCCAGCTCGTGACACTGGGATCCACAATTATAAAAGATGTAATATTGTCAGATGCAATTGGAATTCACAAAGTGAGTAATGCTTTGGCTGCAATATCAGTTGCAATAAAATTAGGAATCAGTGAAGAAAGTATTAGAAAAGGTCTTGCAGAATTCAAGGGAGTAGCAAGAAGGTTCTCTTTAATTGCTGACGTTAATGGTGTTAAGTTAATTGAGGATTATGCACATCATCCAGATGAAATACAGGCGACTTTAACAGCTGCACGTTCAATTACTAACGGAAAAATTGTTGGAATTATTGAGCCACTTCGTTTTGCTCGCGTTCGTAATTTTTTCAACGAATTCATAAGAATTTTCATGATGTTTGATTACGTAATTCTCACCCCAGTTCACCCACCAGAAGATGAACCTATTCACGGGTTTGGAATTAATGATATACAAAAAGCTCTGATAAGTAATGGCTTTGATAATGTAAAGATTACGAAGGATTCTCTACTCATTTCACGTTTTATTAATGGTTCGACAAATTGCGGTGATATAGTATTATTTATTGGTGCTGGTAGTAATATCGCTAAGTTAGCAAAAGAAACTGCGGAGCATATGAAAAAAGTAAAGGTTTAATTCGATGAAAAAAATAATTAACAATATATTTGCAAGAGAAATTTTAGACAGCAGAGGTTACCCAACTGTTGAGGTAGAAGTTGAACTTTGTGATGGATCAATGGGTAGAGCTTCTGTACCTTCTGGGGCTTCAACTGGTAAACTGGAAGCTTTGGAGCTCAGAGATCAAGATGAGAAAAGATATTGTGGGAAGGGAGTGCTTAAAGCTGTTCAAGCTGTAAATGGCGTAATAGCGAATGAAATCATAGGAATGGATGCAGCAGACCAAGGCGCAATTGATAAAGCGTTAATTGAACTGGATGGAACAAAAAACAAGTCTAAACTTGGAGCAAATGCAACTTTAGGCGTATCACTTGCTGCTTCAAAAGCTGCGGCGAACAGTTTTAATATGCCTCTATATAGATATTTAGGGGGAATTCAGGCGAATATTATGCCGGTACCATTAATAAATATCATAAATGGTGGAGTACACGCAGATAATGAACTAGATTTTCAGGAATTTATGATTCTTCCTGTCGGAGCTGAAACTTTTAGCGATGCAATCAGAATGTCCGCAGAGGTATTTCACAACTTGCGTAATATTCTTAAGAAAAAAGGCTACAGTACAAATGTAGGAGATGAGGGAGGCTTTTCTCCAAACATTAAAAAAACTGAAAAAGCTCTTAATTTGATAATTCAAGCTATAGAATCTTCTGGTTATTCCACGAACAATCACTTTGCACTGGCACTCGATGTTGCTGCATCTACTTTTTATAAAAATAAAATTTATAAATTTGGAAATAAGGAATTAAGCTCAAAGGAACTTGTAAAATATTATGATAATCTTATGGAAAAATATCCAATAGTTTCCATAGAAGATGCGATGGATGAAGACGATGATGAGGGATGGAAGTTGCTTACTGAAAGACTGGACAATAAAGTGCGGCTGGTCGGTGATGATTTATTTGTTACAAATTGTGAGATGATAAGTCAAGGCATAGCAAAAAATATCGCAAATACTGTACTTATAAAGCCAAATCAGATAGGAACTTTAACAGAAACTTTCAGTGCAATTGAAATGGCAAAATCACATGGATACGAAGTTATTATTTCTCATCGTTCAGGTGAAACAGAAGACACAACAATATCCCATATAGCAGTTGCATCAAATTGTGGACAAATAAAAACCGGCTCCCTATCGCGTTCTGACAGGCTAGCAAAATATAATGAATTAATGAGAATAGAAGATATGCTGGGAAAAAATTCTCAATATTATCGTGGGTTAGCATGGGGTTCATAGACGAAGTAAGATTGTATTTAAAAGCTGGTGACGGTGGCGATGGCTGTGCAAGTTTTCGTCGAGAAAAATTTGTTGAATTTGGTGGCCCAAATGGTGGTAACGGTGGAAGTGGTGGAGACATAATTTTCATCAGCAACGCCAATCTCAACACTTTGCTTAATTTTCGTTATAGAAGACATATTAAGGCAGATAGTGGAAAAAATGGTGCAGGTAGAGATAGATCTGGCATGGCAGGCAAAGATGTTATACTTAAAGTTCCTGTTGGCACACAAATAATCGATGAAGAAACCGAAGATGTTATAGTAGATCTTGACAAACCTGACATGGAATTTTTAATAGCACAAGGAGGAAAAGGTGGACTTGGAAATACTAACTTTAAATCTTCCACTAACAAAGCTCCGAGGCATTTTACTCATGGTAAACCTGGCGAAGAGAAACCTGTTTTACTAAAGCTAAAGGTTTTATCAGACGTTGGAATTATTGGTATGCCAAATGCAGGTAAATCGAAATTTTTGACTCGTTGTTCAAACTCAGATACAAAAGTAGGTGATTATCCATTTACTACCTTGAGGCCACATTTAGGTGTGGCAAAAGTGGACGATGGCGAAGTCGTAATAGCAGACATTCCTGGAATAATCACTGATGCTCACCTTGGAGTTGGGCTTGGACATAAATTCTTAAAGCATATAGAAAGATGTAAAGTTTTACTTCATTTAATTGACGTAACTCATGATGACGTTATTTCGGCTTATAATTGCACACATAATGAATTGGAGCGTTTTAATACCGAACTTGCTCAAAAAGAAGAAATTGTAGTATTAAATAAATGCGACTTACTTACAGAGCAGGAAGTGTTTGAAAAAAAGAACCACCTAACTAAGCATCTTGATAAAGAGGTTCTATGCTTATCAATCGACGATGATTTACAGAACATTTTAAGATTGTTAAACACTAAATTGCAAACAAACCAAACAAAAGAAAGTAAAGTGTATGACCCTTTTAAGATGTAAATCTTAGATATAGCTAATATAAATGTTTTATTGTTTAGTTTAGGAAGTACTATAGTAACGAGTTTTAAGCTTCTGTCAAACAACTTATAAAATTGATCTGTATCAATAACTTTTTTCATGCGTAGGCCCTGTGGAATTTGGTATTAGGGCTTGACTTACACGCTTGATACTTTTAAAATTTTTGTTTTAGTCCCGTCTACAATGTCAATAATGGTATTAAGCGTATTTCAAATAATATTAGTTATTGTTCTAGTAACTTTAGTTCTTTTGCAACCTCCTGGTAGTAGCTCACTAAGTGGTTTTAGTATCTCTGAGCAGGGGCTCAATTCAATGGTTTCTGTTAAATCTTCTGCAAATCCGCTCAGCAAAATAACAGCTATACTCGCTGGATTGTTTATTATAAATACATTGCTGTTATCAG
Organism: Wolbachia endosymbiont (group E) of Neria commutata; assembly: GCF_964026735.1. Taxonomy (NCBI): domain Bacteria; kingdom Pseudomonadati; phylum Pseudomonadota; class Alphaproteobacteria; order Rickettsiales; family Anaplasmataceae; genus Wolbachia; species Wolbachia endosymbiont (group E) of Neria commutata. The sequence goes on along the minus strand of NZ_OZ034692.1, from coordinate 548,404 downwards.
GATTATCTTCAAAAGACGTGCATAAAAAATCGATTGCAGAGAAAATTATATTAGAAAAAAAACAAGAAAAAGAATCTACTTCTGTTCCATTTGAAAATTAATGAAAGAGGCGGCCGGTACTAGATTTATTTTTGTAACAGGCGGAGTTGTATCATCACTTGGGAAAGGTCTTGTTTCTTCAAGCATTGGTGCGCTGCTTCAAGCCCATGACTTTAAAATACACATTAGAAAACTTGATCCTTATTTAAATATCGATCCTGGAACAATGAGCCCAGCTCAACATGGAGAAGTATTTGTTACAGAAGATGGTGCTGAAACTGACCTGGATTTAGGTAATTATGAGCGTTTTACCGGAATTAAGGCAACAAAGGATGACAACATAACAACTGGTAAAGTGTATCATGAGTTATTAAAAAAAGAAAGACATGGTGATTATCTAGGTAAAACTGTGCAAGTCATCCCGCATGTTACAGATTTAATTAAGTCTTTTATTTCTAATAACACGGAAGATCTAGATTTTGTAATATGTGAAATAGGCGGTACTGTAGGTGATATCGAAAGCCAACCATTTTTAGAAGCTATACGTCAAATTAGTTATAAATTGGGAAAACAGAGAGTTATTCTTATACACTTAACTTTAGTGCCATATCTTGCTGCAGCGCAGGAGTTAAAGACAAAACCGACGCAACATTCAGTTCGAGAGCTAAATTTTGCAGGATTACAACCGGACATTATATTGTGCCGTAGCGAAAAAAAAATCTCCAAAGATCAAAGGGAGAAAATAGCTAATCTTTGTAATGTTCCTTTATCTAATGTTATACCTGCTCCTGATGTAAGCCATATATATGAATTACCAGCACTCTATAGCCAATATGGGCTTGATACACAAATTTTAGAGCACTTTAATTTAAGTAAGCCAAAGCCAAGTTTGACTTCATGGCAAGAAATAATAAATACCATTCAGAATTCAACACAGAAAATTATTATATCAATAGTTGGGAAGTATACAGAATTTCCAGATGCGTATAAGTCGTTGGTAGAAGCACTGACTCATGGAGCGATTTTGAATAAAGTAAAAATCAAAATAAACTGGGTGAATTCCAGAGTGCTAAATGAAAAAACTGTAGAAGAAAAATTAAAAAATTCTCGTGCAATTCTTGTGCCTGGAGGTTTCGGTGATCATGGAATAGAAGGTAAAATTTTAGCAATAAATTATGCCCGTACAAATAATATTCCTTTTTTTGGCATATGTCTTGGTATGCAGCTTGCGGTTATTGAGTTTGCTCGCAATGTTATCAAATTTGAGGATGCACACTCTGAAGAATTTTATGATTGCAAAAACCCTATTATAAAATTACTTGATAGCCAAAATAACAACTTAGGTGGAACCATGAGGCTTGGTGCATATAAATGTAGCATAAACTTAGATTCCAGAATGATGAATATATATGGTAGTTCTACCATTTCAGAGAGACATAGACATAGGTATGTTATCAATTCTGATTATAAAGATGATTTAGAGAAAAATGGCTTGATATGTAGCGGTATATCAGAAGATGGTACATGTGTAGAAGCAGTGGAACTAGAAAATCATCTATGGTTCATTGGTGTGCAATTTCATCCAGAGTTTCAATCAAAGCCATTTTCTCCACACCCTCTTTTTGTATCATTTGTTAAAGCAGCAGTTGATAAAAAAATAAAAATCTGATAGAATTTAATCAATGAGGTTAACAGAGGGGGGGTAAGTGTTAGGCGATTTGATATCTTTTAATGGAGAATTTCATAAAAGTGTAAAAAAACTATTAAAATACATAGAGGTTAACAATCCTAGCAAAGAAGAATTAGATGAACTTAGGGATCAGTTCGTAGAAAATGCAATACTGGATATAGAAAGAACGCATGGTACAAAGGAAATAAAGGGATTTGAATCAATAGAAGAAATAAAAAAGCATTTAAAGCAAGAAGAAGATAAGTGTAATTCAAAGCAATTAAGTCGAACTGCAAAAGAACATGGCCATGCAAAAAGAAAAATTATTGATGACAATAATAACATGTTATCATCAGGAGACCCCCTGCAAAACAAGCAAAAAACAGATGAAAAACATTAAAAAGCGTATAAAATGAAAATTGTAGAAGAGTAAAATGGCAATAAGTTACGTAAAAATAGCAAGAACACCATATATTTTTAGACAATTGACAGGGCTAACAACATCTGAATTTGAAAAAATTGTGGCAAAAGTGCGTCCAGAGTGGGAAAAAATGGAGGCGAAAAAGAAATGTCACGGAAGAAAATCGCATGTTGAGGAGCTAGAAGACAGGATTTTATGTGTTCTAATTTATTACAGAACGTACATAACGCATCCATTTTTAGGGTTTTTGTTTAATTTGCACAACTCAAATATTTGCCGACTTTTGAAGAAAATGGAGCCATTATTGGCCAAAAAAATTACTATAAAAAAGGATAGAACGCTGACGCCAGAAAGGATTTTAAAAATTTTAGCAGACGTCACGGAGCAACCGATAAAGCGGCCGAAAGACAGCAAAAAACGTAAGAAAAGTTACTCAGGAAAAAAGAAAACAACCACGATGAAAACCGAAATTGTGATTGAGGAAAGTGGACAAATTTTGTCGGTTTCAAAGTCACATCGAGGCCGAATGCATGATTTTCGCATAAGAAAACAGGAAAAATTGTTGCCCAAAGATAGCATAAAATATGCTGATTCTGGCTATCAAGGTTGGCAAAAACTGCAGAAAAACGTTGTGATTCCGTACAAAAAATACCGTAAAAAGCCACTAACGGAGGAGCAAAAGGAGCATAATCGGAAGCTGCCATCGTTCAGGATGCGTGTGGAAAATAAGATTCGCGAGATCAATGTTTTTAAGATTATGTCAAATATTTACAGAAATTTTCAGAAGAAATACAACATGAGATTTAATATTATTGCGGGTATTGTGAACTTGCGGCATAGTTTTTAATAATTTTTGGGCTGGGGATTTCTACCAGATTTTATCAGCAACTTGCTTCACGTTGTTTCGCAGGGGGTCTAGGCAATAACGTTATTAATGTTTTTGATGTAAAGGTTAAATTCAATGAGCCAAGAAGTGAGGTCTACGGTTTGAGAGATGTAAAAAAGATTAAGGAAAAAAACTGTATTTGCTGTAATAGTCAGTAAATGTTTAACGACTTTTACATGAAACTCGCCATCGAGCAAGCTAAAATTGCGAAAAAAATGGATGAGGTTCCAATAGGAGCTGTAGTAGTAAGTGAGAATAATGTAGTTGCTTCTGGATACAACATGACTATCATGTCTAATGACCCAACTGCGCATGCGGAGATATTAGCAATCAGACAGGCATGTAAATTACTTTCAACTTCAAAGCTTTGTGGTTCTGACATGTATGTAACTTTAGAACCGTGCCCGATGTGTGCTCAAGCTATCTCCTTTGCAAGGATTAGACGATTATACTTCGGGGCTTATAACCCAAAAGGCGGTGGAGTTGAAAATGGTGCTAAAATATTTCAATTTTGCAATCATGTTTCTGAAATCTATGGTGGAATATTAGAAGAAGAATGCTCTTTCTTGCTAAAGAATTTTTTTGAAGGGTTAAGAACCTGTCTTGAAAACATTTAGATGTACAGTCCCAGAGTATGATGGCATGGATTAAGTATAAATAACTCAGGAAATTGTGTGCACTGGTTGCATATAAATTCATATGGGGTAAGACCCTTAAGCCGCTTTGTATTGCTCAACGTACTGCCTCTGTCGTTCTGGCGCACCCATGTAACCACAACTCCTCCTTTAAATGGTAACTTCTCATATATCATGCCATCAGGACTGTACATCTAACTCGACCATAAAACATAAGACCCCCTGCGAAACAACGTGAAGCAAGTTGCTGATAAAATCTGGTAAGAAATCCCCAGCCTAAAAATTATTAAAAACTATGCCTCAAATTCACAATTCCTGCTATAATATTAAATCTCATGTTGTATTTCTTCTGAAAATTGCGGTAAACATTTGACATTATTTTGAAGATTTTTATCTCGCGAATCTTATTTTCCACACGCATCCTGAACGATGCCAGCTTCCGATTATGCTCCTTTTGCTCCTCCGTTAGTGGCTTTTTACGGTGTTTTTTGTACGGAATCACAACGTTTTTCTGCAGTTTTTGCCAACCTTGATACCCAGAATCGGCATATTTTATGCTATCTTTGGCCAACAATTTTTCCTGTTTCCTTATGCGAAAATCATGCATTCGACCTCTATGCGACTTCGAAATCGACAGAATTTGCCCATTTCCCTCGATCACAATTTCGGTTTTTATTGTGGTTGCTTTCTTTTTTCCGGAATAACTTTTCTTACGTTTTTTGCTGTCTTTCGGCCGCTGTATCGGTTGCTCCGTGACGTCTGCTAAAATTTTTAAAATCCTTTCTGGCGTCAGCGTTCTATCCTTTTTTATAGTAATTTTTTTGGCCAATAATGGCTACATTTTCTTAAAAAGTCGGCAAATATTTGAGTTGTGCAAATTAAACAAAAACCCTAAAAATGGATGCGTTATGTACGTTCTGTAATAAATTAGAACACATAAAATCCTGTCTTCTAGCTCCTCAACATGCGATTTTTTTCCGTGACATTTCTTTTTCGCCTCCATTTTTTCCCACTCTGGACGCACTTTTGCCACAATTTTTTCAAATTCAGATGTTGTGAGCCCTGTCAATTGTCTAAAAATATATGGTGTTCTTGCTATTTTTACGTAACTTATTGCCATCTTCCCTCTCCTAAAACTTTCATTTTACATGCTTTTTAATGTTTTTCATCTGTTTTTTACCTTTTCGCAGGGGGTCTATACTATGAGAAAAATTCTACCAACTTTTTGGCCAGATATTAACGCTGCTATTGATTTTATTTTTCAAAAATCGGGAAAAGCTTATCTTGGTTAGCTATACTTATTTACTCTTCAATTTTCTCAAAAACGCAAAAATGGTATAGATCTTTGTGAAAACAATTTCCACAAGGAAAAGATTATGGAAAGAAAAACACGAAAACATAGCAACAACACTAAGCATGCTGATATAGGGGGGAGGTCGGGTTATGCTAAAATTGATATACGGACGGAGTGGGATTTGAACCCACGGTATGCTTATCACATACGTCAGTTTTCAAGACTGGTGCCTTAAACCGCTCGGCCATCCGTCCACTCCTCTTTTACCACAACATTTCACTTTAAGCAATCTATAAAAATTGTTCTCTTCCCTAATCACTGACCTTACCCAGAAAAAGCAGAGATAAAGTTAAAACGTTTTGCTAAGAAAAACAGTACATCAAATTCTATGTGTAATGTCCTCATTGCACAGATTAGTGGAGGATAAGTTAGCTGTAGGCGGGGCGTATCCATGCTTGAACCACTTTGCTTGTCACAAGCCTTTTTCACCGTTGCAAATAATGCAAGAGCTATTACAAAAACTCCAAAAAATATTCCAGTAGCTATATCAGGATTAAAAGCTTCTGCACCAACAACCAAGGCATAAATTCCAACTGCTGCGCATGGAAGCAAAGCCATCATAAAACCATACATCAGTTCTTTCTCTGTCCTAGTTTGCTGTGATAGATCACTTTGTGTTGTAGAGTTTTGACCTACGTTATGCGCAGAAGTATCTTGATTTTGTAATATTTGTTTTTGTTCCATGAAGATTGGAGCATTTGAGTGAGGGTCAGCCTTGACTAGAACATCAAAACTCATGGGTTTTGCAAGAACTATGTAACGTGCCCAATCTTCTAATGACATGTTGTCGGAGTATTGTACAGTATTGCCTTCTGTCTGCTTGGATTCTAGTAATTTGATTGTATTGTCAATTGCTTCTACTAATGTTTTCAATTCTTGTATTTTATTGTGGTCTAATATGAAATTATGAAAAAAATAAATTTGACTCGGAGAGCCTTGGTCATAATTTAATGGCAATTTTAGTTTAGCATTGGTATTTTTTAAGATTTGAATAAAGATCCTGAGACAAATTTCTTTATCATAACTATATTGAGTATTTATTTTATTAAACTCATTTTTGATGTGACTTTGCATCATATCAAAAATTAACTTATGTTCTGGTAAGAATCGCGTATTACACGCATAATGAACAATGTGATTGATTTTCAAATCATAATCCAGCATTTCAGATTCTGCTTGAGCAATACCTTCTTCATCCTTAATATATTTTTTATAACCCTCTTCAAGTCTTTCGAGAAGCTTTTCTCCTGATAATGTAGTGATATCATCAATTTTTAACTAACTCTCATCAGATGTAAACATATCAAAGTAACATAATCCTTCCCTTTTTACATCTCTTCCAACCCTTCCCATAAGTTGAAGCAAAAACATTGGATCTAGCATTTCAGTTTTATCTTTTATTATAGCTGCAACTCTGCTGAGTCTTGGAGCATCAATTCCTATTGCCAGCTCTTTAGAAAGGGCATTTGGCACAAAGCCTGCCTTGATCATGTTAAGAATATTCTTTCTATCGCTATCACTGATACACTGATAGATCTCTTCTCCGTTGCTTTTGAAACGCTTTACATTTCCATTAAAATAATGAACAACTGCATCTTGCTCACAAAACTTTCTAATGTCAGGAAACGTGCTAAAAATATGTTCATATAGTTCTTTATCTCCAGGATAATTACGTTTTATGCTACTTGCATATTCAGGATAACCTTGATGCTTTTCTAACCTGAGTATAGCACCTGATAGTTCTGAATTGAACTCCAGATTGTCAGAATCAATAATACCATATTTATCCTTGATAAACTGACTTACTTCAACTGCTTTACCGCTCTTTTTATACTCATTTAAAGTATCAATTATATTATGAAGTTTAATATATGGAAGTAATTGGCCACCAACTTCAACGTTTAAATTTTGCTCTACCAGAGATTTTATATTATTTTTTGTCAATCCAGTATTCAAATCTTCAATAGCTTCAACAAACGATTCTATACGTTTCGCCTTTCTCTCTTTAATATTATCGTTGTTAATAATAGCTCCTGTAACATCTCTTGCCCATCTTTCCTCAGTAGCAACAAGACCTTCCTTATAAGCCTGAATATCTAGTGATTGGTTGATAAAATCTAGAAATGGCTTTGATAATTTGGACAGGTTACTTCCATGGCTTTTTATCTCACTCTTAAATTTATTTACTGCATCTTTATATTCATTAAGTTTGTCATGAGTATTTTCGATTTTTTCTGTATATGCTTTTTCTGGATCTACAAATCGCAAATCATATTGGTTCATGGAAGATATGGAATTTTCCATTTCATGTGAAGTTTTAAATTTCATTTTATGATAATGGACCACAGGTATCTTCCCAGTTCCAAGCTTTGTTCTTTCCTTTGGAGAAAGTAAAATTTGCAAAATTATTTCAAATAGTGCATTCAAAAATTTATCTGGTGTAGCACTGAAGAAAGCAATAGGGTTGTTACGTGCTATTGCAATTGCTCGTGCCAGTAGCACAGCGTTTTCTTTTAATTTTGGAGCTTCATCAGTTAGGAACAATGCTAGTTCCTCGCTATTTTCACCGTATATTCTCTTGAGCAAGTCCCATTGTGTATTAAATGCTTCATCGAACGTTGTAGTTGCGTATCTGGTATTTCCCTCAAAAAAAGGTTCTCCAAATTCCATCGCAACTTCACCAGGTAAAAATTCTTTATCAAATTTGTTTGATTGATTTCTTAAAGTATCGCTTGGAACCATAGTGATGCATGGAATATTCGCAAGGTATGCCCAAAGTTTTAATAAGGCTATATCACCAGTCTTTCCTGAACCTGTTGCTATGTTATTTGCTAGCCTAAATCTTTCCTTTAATGGTGTTTCTTCATCTTTTAATATTTTTATGACTTTGTAAAAATTAGCAAAACGCAAATTAAATGGAACTTTTTTACCTAGTCCACCAACTGTTAAATCTAGCGATCTATATTCATCACGCAAACCAACAGCAAATGCCCAGTTATTATTTTGATCTTTCTCAATAGAAACTTCACTATTAGCCCATAGATCTATGATATCTTTATCACTATAGTCCAGCACATCCTTAACTCCTGGAACTTCTGGTTTAGTATGCCCACCTAAAACCTTAAGCTTATAGTTATCACCTTCTTGGGTAATCTCAACTTTATAGTTTTCTTTGTTTATTGTGATACTTACTTCTTGTTTACCACTATCTATTGCTTCAGAAATCACTTCTTGCAATGACTTTCCACCATCAACTTTAAGTTCATTCAGCTTGTATAGCAGCAAATAACTGTTGTATACTTGTGTTGCCGATTCAGAAATTTTCTCTTCTGGACTTCTTGTACCAACAAATCGCTTGTTAAGTTCTTCCACTTTGCCTTCTAGGATATCTTCTGCTTCTTTGAGATTGGATACTATTTTATCAATAGCGTTTTCGTGTTCGTTACCAATTTGGATACTCCTTACATATTTTTTAGTATTAGCCATATTTCCTACGACTTTCTCGATTATTTTTTTTAGTAAGTATTTATTATTATCAGCAATGCTATTAACATTAGTAATCTTATTAACAAGAGAGGGAAGCTTGTTGGATTTTTCAAAAACAGATTGAATATTGCCCATTGAAAGCCCGTGGTACCACTTGCGATCTTTTATATCATCTGTTGTGTTACTTTCATTTGCCAACGTAAAGCAGCGCGAGCTTCTCTTTCGCTCCTCATAGCAATTTTTGCAACCTCAGCAACTTCCATAGCAATTTCAGAACCGTTTAAACATCCAATAATCCTATCTAATTCTTCTATATCAGCATCCGTTACATGATCTTTCTTCAATTGCTTATTTAGTACATCTATCAATTCCAATAACTTATTATCTGCCATGTCATCATCTCCTTAAATACCACTAGTATATATAATAATTCTAGCTAATATTTTAACATTCGTCAATTTGAAGTAATCAATTACCAGTAGTGAAAAATGCTGTAAATATAAATTATGGATTTTTATCGTATCATTGCTATAATCAATGTCTTTATAAGAGAAATATTTAAATATTGATGAATGAACTACAAAAATTAAGCATTGCGCAGATGCGTGATGGGCTCAAAAAAAAGAATTTTTCTGCTGTGGAACTTATAGAAGCGCATATCAATGCAGTTGAAAATGAAAAATTAAATGCGTTTATAACGAAAACTCCGGAAATAGCAATGAAAGCTGCAAAAGCTGCAGATGAGCACTTCTCTAAGCAAAATAATGATAATTTGATTTCACCACTCATGGGTATACCTGTTGGTGTTAAGGATTTATTCTGCACTAAAGGGATCAAAACAACAGCAGCTTCAAAAATGCTAGAAAATTTCCTACCAACTTATGAGTCTACGGTTTCTAATTTGCTTTTGCGAAGTGGGGCGGTCATGCTCGGCAAGCTTAATATGGATGAGTTTGCCATGGGTTCTGCAAATACAAATAGTTATTTTGGCCCTGTTGAAAATGTGTGGATAAGAAAAAGTGATGGAGAAAAAGTTGTACCTGGTGGATCATCTGGTGGTTCTGCTGCAGCTGTTGCAGGATTCTTGTGTGCTGGAACGCTCGGGAGTGATACTGGTGGTTCTGTACGTCAACCAGCAGCTTATTGTGGAGTAGTCGGAGTAAAGCCAACATATGGAAGATGTTCACGCTTTGGCATGATCGCATTTGCAAGTTCTCTGGATCAAGCAGGAGTGATTACACGTTCTGTTTCTGGTGCGACATTAATGCTGGAAGCAATCTGTGGCTATGATAAAAAAGATTCAACATCAAGTGAAAGGCCAGTACCTAAATTTTCTAATTTTATAAATAGCGATATCAAAGGTAAGCGTATTGGTATACCAAAAGAGTATAGAATGGATGGAATCTCAGATGAAATAATCCTTCATTGGGAAAAAGTTGCTTCTTATTTAAGAGAGAATGGTGCTGAGGTTGTCGAAATCACCCTGCCACATACCAAGTATGCAATACCAGTCTATTATTTAATTTGTTCTGCTGAAACTTCATCTAATCTTGCTCGTTATGATGGCGTGCGTTATGGATTCAGGGTTGATGCTGACACGCTTGAAGAAATGTATTCATTAACAAGGGCAGAAGGCTTTGGTAAAGAGGTGAAAAGAAGAATTTTAATTGGTTCTTATGCACTCTCTTCAGGTCATTACAATGAATATTACGAAAAAGCACAATGTATTAGAGCATTAATCAGAAATGATTTTGTAAAAGCGTTTGAAAAAATAGATTACATACTCGTTCCATCTGCTCCAACAGAAGCTTTTGGCTTAAATGAAAAACCAGATCCGCTTGTAATGTGCATTAATGATGTGTTTACTGTGCCGGCAAGTCTAGCTGGTTTACCTGCTATTTCCGTTCCTGTTGGGCTTTCTAATGAAGGTTTACCGCTTGGCTTACAAATAATTGGAAATTATTATGATGAAGCTGGAATTTTAAACGTAGCAAATGTGATAGAGCAACATTGTGGTAGCATAATAGAGCAGAATAATTGAATTACATTAGCTTGCGAGTCAAAGAGTAGTGTTTGAAAACGTGATTGTGTTGCTCAGAAGCCCTAAAATTATCGTAGATCGATATCTAAACAGACAAAAACGTTTCGGGTTGAGCTTCCTGGGTGAATTTTGAAAAATTACACATTTTCGTTATGGCCATTGCAAATTAGTAAAAAAATTCTATAATAAAAAAAAACATAGGTATTAATATATGGCAAATCATAAAAGTGCTAAAAAAATGATAAAAGTAATAGCAAAGCGTACTTTGATAAACAAGATGCGTAAAAATAAAACTCGTACTGCTATTAGAAAGCTAGTTGATATAATCAAGGCTGGTGATAAAGAGAATGTCGTTCTAGCATTTAGAGACGCTGAGTCTAATTTACATAAATGTGTCAACAAAGGTGTTTATCATAGAAACACTGCTGCGCGTAAAATAAGTCGCTTAAATGCAAAAGTAAAAGCATTAATGACGGCATAGTATGGTTAATGTAAAGTTAATCGAATTTATATATACTTTTTTACCCTGTATAAAATTTAAGTAGCTTGAGTGATGGATAAGAAAGCGTTTTTAGAACTAAGCGATGGATCAAAAATTGAGCTTCCCGTATTGAGCGGAACAACAGGCCCTGATGTGCTGAATATTAAAGATTTGTATAAGACAACAGGATTATTTACTTATGACCCAGGATTTGTTTCCACAGCTTCATGTTCTTCCCAAATTACATTTATTGATGGAGATAAGGGAATTCTTAAATATAGAGGACATGATATAGCTGATTTAGCAGAGAATAATAATTTTACAGCTGTAATTTACTTATTACTCTATGGTGAATTACCCAGTTCAGAGCAACACAAAAATTTTCTTTTAAAAATACAAGATTTATCAAAAGTATCAGAGCAAGTTGTAAACGTCATTAAAGCGTTTCCAAGCACCGCTCACCCTATGTCGATTTTAATTGCATGTTTTGCAAGTTTGGCAGCATCTTACCATGAAGAATATGGAAACAATGTCAATGATAAAAATTTAGATTTTGGGATTTCTGCAATAGCACAAGTTCCTGCTATTGTTGCAATGATCTATAGGCACATTGATGGACAAGAATTTATAAATGCAAATAGTGGGCTCAGCTACAGTGAAAATTTTTTAAGGATGATGTTCGGCAATGCTGTGAATAGCGACAAAAGTGCTCTATTTGCAAAAGCTCTGGATAAGATTTTTACTCTCCATGCTGATCATGAACAAAACGCTTCTACAGCTGCGGTTAGGCTTTCAGGGTCAGCTGGCTCTAATTTATTCGCCTGTCTTTCTGCTGGAGTGGTTACACTTTGGGGACCAGCGCATGGTGGAGCTAATGAAGCAGTGATAAACATGCTAAAAGAAATAGAACAAAGTAGAGATGTTGACAAATTTATTGAAAGAGCTAAAGATGATAAAGATCCATTTAAATTAATGGGATTTGGGCATCGTGTCTATAAGAATTACGATCCGCGTGCGCGCATATTGAAAGACGGCTGTCATGAGGTTTTAAGTAAATTAGAACAAGGCAATGGACTGCTCGAGATTGCAAAAAAATTGGAAGAAATAGCTTTAAAAGATGAATACTTTACCCAGCGCAAATTATATCCAAATGTTGATTTTTATTCAGGCATCATAATGAATGCTATTAATATCCCTTCAAGGATGTTTACTCCTATTTTTGCACTTGCAAGAACCACCGGTTGGGTAGCTCAGTGGTACGAAATGGTAAATGATAAAGAAACAAAAATCTGCAGACCAAGACAACTCTATGTGGGTAAGCATAGCACTTCTCAAAGTGAATGATAAGGGTATAATGTAACATTTTGGTATGAGGAAAGAAACGTCATACCACAAATAAGTCCCACTGCCATTAAGTTAAGGAAGGAATGGCTAAAAATTGAACAAAAAAGTTTGTAGTGATTAAGGAGTTATGGCAAATGCTAAAACAAAATAGAGCAAACTTTAAAGTAGATAAACTCTTAGATGTAAATTAGTTAAGAAATAGCTTATTTAAAAGTCATTTTACAGAAGATTTGACAAAAGTTGCTCCAGGAATACTGTCTTTCAGAAATGAGTAGGGTAGTATTCAAAATACGTGTTTTCTAGCCCTTTTTTGGTAATTGAGTGAACGAACATCAGATATCTTATGAAGATCAACTTTCCTCCCCTTCCTTACAACTAAAGTGTTTGTTAAAAATAACTTAGATAATTGCTCCATAACGCAATCCATGTCCGATTCTGTAGAAAAAATATCGAAAGCTAAGTTTTTAATTGCATTAAATGAAACAGATTTATTGAAGATCAACTTTCCTCCCCTTCCTTACAACTAAAGTGTTTGTTAAAAATAACTTAGATAATTGCTCCATAACGCAATCCATGTCCGATTCTGTAGAAAAAATATCGAAAGCTAAGTTTTTAATTGCATTAAATGAAACAGATTTATTAATGCTTTTTTCAAGCTTACTATCAGCTAGGTCTGCATTCAATGCCTCTTCTACATCTTCTGTCATAATACTTTCTAGGTTGCTAATAAAAATGGTTGACCAAAAATCCTGCTTAATAGTTTCAACACTTTTACCTGTAAAATTCTCTAAGCCTAACCTTCCTTTGAGTTTAGAAAAAAATGTTTCTATTCCCCAACGTAAGTAGTATAACTCTTCAAATTCCTCAACCTTAAATTGCTGCTCATCTAATAATGATGTAATTAGCACTTCAATTTCACCAGAGGAAAGTATGATTTTAACTAGCCTAAATTCCATTTCATCAGGTAATCCTAGCTTTCTTAGCTGCCTTGCCACTTTAATAGGTGCAGTAGCTACTGCTATTGTACTAGAGGGACTGCCCGGCTTAAACATATCGTTTACTTCACTAAAAGATGAACTTGGACAACGAATTACATAATTAATTTTCCTTTCCGTAAGCTCGGCAATAAATCGATAAGATACATACCCTCTATCACAGATTAGTAAGTCATCTGAACTGAGGCCTTCAAGCATATCGGTTGCTAAATCAACTTCATAACTGTCACCTCTACTTAACACCGATTTTATTGCAATATTATTTAGCACATCATAACAAGCTTCAAAGGTTGCACTTGTATAATCTTCAAACCTCTGAACTCCATTCCATACTGCTCTTAAGCCAAACTACTCTATTACCTCATCACTTTTTGGTAGAATTAATATAGAAGCATCAAATGCAAGTACCCTGAAACCATGGTGAGTTTTAAACTCCTGATCCTGGTAATATAGGGAAACTACATCATCATTAAGTTCTGAAAATGCAGTATACTTTAGCTTCTGTCTTACTTGGGTAAAAGCACTTGCAGTAACTGTATAATCTCTCATCGTGTACAGAATAAATTCATTGAGCATCACTTGTAATGATTTCACACTTTTTCTGAAAATCAAAATGAATACATCAATAAAAGGCAATTTTCTTTTTCGTAGAAAGTCTTTTGGTGATACTTTGTGATCATTTATAAAGTTTAAACTTATCAATTTATTTTTTATGAATTCGATTATTGTTTTTTTTACTCATATTATTTTTCCTTTAAGTTTAGGAATTTTACTTGATTTATTAATATAGTCCATCCTTTTCTCTTAACTTAATGGCAGTGAAATAAGTCCACAGCTGTACGAACATCCCATAAAGCGATAGGACAAGTGTTAAACGTCAACTAACGGTATCATCCCAGTGCCCAAGCCCCCCTGCGAAACAACGTGAAGCAAGTTGCTGATAAAATCTGGTAAGAAATCCCCAGCCCAAAAATTATTAAAAACTATGCCGCAAATTCACAATTCTGGTTTCTCCTCCGTTAGTGGTTTTTTACGGTATTTTTTGTACGGAATCACAACGTTTTTCTGCAGTTTTTGCCAACCTTGATACCCAGAATCAGCATATTTTATGCTATCTTTGGGCAACAATTTTTCCTGTTTTCTTATGCGAAAATCATGCATTCGACCTCGATGTGACTTTGAAATCGACAAAATCTGCCTATTTCCCTCGATCACAATTTCGGTTTTTATTGTGGTTGTTTTCTTTTTTCCTGAGTAACTTTTCTTTCGCTTTTTGCTGTCTTTCGGCCGCTTTATCGGTTGCTCCGTGACGTCTGCTAAAATTTTTAAAATCCTTTCTGGAGTCAGCGTTCTGTCTTTTGTAATGTTGTCAGACCCGTTAATTGCCTGAAAATATACTGGATCTTTGAAACTTTTGCATAACTTATTGCTATTTTACTCTTCTTATACGCTTTTTAATGTTTTTCATCTATTTTTTTACTTTTCGCAGGGGGTCTAATGGCATGAATACCACATTTGCAGTACATGTACAAAAATAGAAACAGGACTTTCTCACATATTTGCCATTACCAGAGGGAACTTTTTGTGTTAGCTATGTACTTTCACTTTCCTTTTAGTCTTCTTACGATGTTTTCTTTACCGATAAAAATTAATAATTTAGCAAGCTCTGGGCCAATTTCCCTGCCTGTTAAGACTAAACGTAGCTGCATAAATAGGTCTTTTGCCTTTATATCCAGACCATCTCTAATAGTTTTTACCCATGTAGGCAATGTGTTTTCATCGCAGTCTCCTTCAGGTAAGGTACTCAGCGCAATTTTTATAAGCTCTTTACTCAGAATTACAGGCTCTATATTGGATTTGCATATTTGCCACCACTCAGCCACTTCAGAAAATCTTTCTATGTTGTTCCTTATAAAATACCAAAACTCTGAAGAATCCACTCCGACTTGAGCTAAGCGTTCTTTTACCATTTCAAATGACATTTGCTGTAAAATTTTGCTATTTAACTTATGCACTTCACCCAAGTTAAATTGTGTAGACGCTGAACTAAATTTTTTAATATCAAATGAATCAATCAAAGATTGCATATTAATATGAGCTTCAATCGAATCTGATGTTCCAAGCTTCACTAAATAACTACTCAGCGCCATTGGTTCAATTTCATCCTCCTTTATGGATTTGATATCCAGACCTCCAATTCGCTTAGATATCTTATTATCATCAAAATGCAGCAGGGAAAGATGAGCAAAAATAGGAATTTTCGCTTTCAATGCTCGCATCATTTGGATCTGTACAGCGGTATTAGTCAAATGATCTTCTCCACGCACAACATGTGTTACGTTAAAATCAATGTCATCAATTACAGAAGGTAGCATATATGTATAATTTCCATCTTCGCGTTTCACTACGGGATCACTAATGCTACTGGTTGAAATATTTATTTCACCTTTAACTTCATCATTCCATTTTACAACTTGGTCTCTGTTTAATTTAAATCTAAAATGTGGCTCTCGCCCCTCTTTTTCATAATGAATTTTGTCTTGCTCAGTTAGAAGCAATGCACCCCTATCATAGACCGGAGGCAACCCTTGTTTTAACTGCAATTTTCGTTTAATGTCTAACTCTTCTCTTGTTTCATAACACACATAAACATGCCCTTCTTTTATTAATTGTAAAAATACTTCATGATAACGCTGGAAGCGCTCTGATTGCTTAAAGCTTGAATGCCAATCTATACCAATCCATTTCAAATCTTGTATTATATTATCTATGTACTTAATATCCGAACGCTCAAGATCAGTGTCATCCAAACGCAGCAAAAATTTTCCACTTTTATTACGCGCATATAGCCAGCAAACTAAAGCAGTACGAATATTTCCGACATGGAGATAACCAGTTGGACTTGGGGCAAATCTTGTTAACATTTAATTTATAAACAATTACTTATTACTATATTTACTCTGATTTATTTTAATTTTATACAAATATATTATAGTTTTCTTAAGTTAAAAGCTATTTAAAAACATAGTTGATGATGGCATGGAAGTAATACAAAAGATCTTGTAATCTTGTGAATTGCAGCTCATCTATTGAACATTTTTATAACTTCATATATTATGTTTTAAGTTTGTAAAGAAAATACTATGAGCTTCATCATTGCAACTTTCTACCAATTTGTAGAGCTTTCTAACTATTATGACATGAAAGACGAGATAAAAGCTGCGTGTGATGATGTGGAATTAAAAGGCACTATCCTCCTTGCAGAAGAAGGTATTAATGCAACTGTATCCGGCAAAAGAAGTGCAATTAATAGAATATTTGGCTTTCTACATTCTGATAACAGGTTGAAAGATCTTGCATGGAAGGAAAGTACAGCAGAGTATCAACCATTCAGCAAGATGAAGGTGAGATTAAAAAGAGAGATTGTCAACCTTGGTGTGAGCAATCTTGATCTTTCTCTAAGAGGCAAGTATGTTGAACCAGAACATTGGGATGATTTTACTTCTCAATCTGACGTTCTAGTAATAGACGCACGAAATGAGTACGAAGTGAAGCTCGGAAAATTTAAAAATGCAATTAATCCAAATATTCAGTGTTTTCGCGACTTTCCTCAGTGGGCAGAGTCATTTTCTGAAAGTAAAGACCTAAAAGTTGCCATGTATTGCACTGGAGGAATTAGGTGTGAAAAATCAATATCATATATGAAAAATCTTGGATTTAACAATATTTATCACCTTAAAGGCGGCATCCTTTCTTACCTTGAAAGAACTCATAATAAAAATAGTAATTGGAAAGGTGAATGTTTTGTCTTTGATGATAGAGTTGCTGTTGATAATTCACTCACTCCAAGCAACGAGATAAAATGCATATTCTGTTCCAGCCAAGTTTCAACGGATGAACTGAAGTCAGTTCCACGTGGACAGGTAGTTTGCCACAACTGTAAATGCAACATAGTTTCCAATTGATACTTCAGATACTTTCTTCACTTTCATAAAGTAGTTTAAAATTAGAGAGAGCTGACAATATATATAATAGATAGAGGTTGTCCGTAAAATCAACTTGAAGTTGTTAATCGTCATGAACAGGCTCGCCTTCCTGTATCGATATATATTCCTGGAGCAACTATATTCTAATTATTATACATATTTTTCTTAATCTGTGCTTTTAATTTCATAATGCGCTGATAGGCTTCATTAATTCGTTTTTCTGAGATTTCGCCTAATTGGATACTGTTGTAAATAATATCAATAAGCTGTTTTGGATTTTGCGTGATAGAAATCAGTCGGTTACCAAATAGCAATATATCCACACCAGCATTAATAGCTAATTTAATAGCATTTGCCAATCCGTATTGATCACTAATCGCTCTCATTTGCATATCATCTGTTATAACCACACCATTAGATCCCCTGCGAAACAACGTGAAGCAAGTTGCTGATAAAATCTGGTAAGAAATCCCCAGCCCAAAAATTATTAAAAACTATGCCTCAAATTCACAATTCCTGCTATAATATTAAATCTCATGTTGTATTTCTTCTGAAAATTGCGGTAAACATTTGACATTATTTTGAAGATTTTTATCTCGCGAATCTTATTTTCCACACGCATCCTGAACGATGCCAGCTTCCGATTATGCTCCTTTTGCTCCTCCGTTAGTGGCTTTTTACGGTGTTTTTTGTACGGAATCACAACGTTTTTCTGCAGTTTTTGCCAACCTTGATACCCAGAATCGGCATATTTTATGCTATCTTTGGCCAACAATTTTTCCTGTTTCCTTATGCGAAAATCATGCATTCGACCTCTATGCGACTTCGAAATCGACAGAATTTGCCCATTTCCCTCGATCACAATTTCGGTTTTTATTGTGGTTGCTTTCTTTTTTCCGGAATAACTTTTCTTACGTTTTTTGCTGTCTTTCGGCCGCTGTATCGGTTGCTCCGTGACGTCTGCTAAAATTTTTAAAATCCTTTCTGGCGTCAGCGTTCTATCCTTTTTTATAGTAATTTTTTTGGCCAATAATGGCTACATTTTCTTAAAAAGTCGGCAAATATTTGAGTTGTGCAAATTAAACAAAAACCCTAAAAATGGATGCGTTATGTACGTTCTGTAATAAATTAGAACACATAAAATCCTGTCTTCTAGCTCCTCAACATGCGATTTTCTTCCGTGACATTTCTTTTTCGCCTCCATTTTTTCCCACTCTGGACGCACTTTTGCCACAATTTTTTCAAATTCAGATGTTGTGAGCCCTGTCAATTGTCTAAAATATATGGTGTTCTTGCTATTTTTACGTAACTTATTCCCATCTTCCCTCTTCTAAAACTTTCATTTTACATGCTTTTTAGTCGTTTTCACCTACTTTCTACCTTTTCGCAGGGGGTCTATTGAAGTTCAGCTTTTGACGTAGTAATTTTGTTATAATTTCGTAAGAAAGAGTAGAAGGTAGCCCACTACTATCAATATTAGTATTGACTACATGTGCTGTCATGATAACAGGACAGCCTTCCGGTTGTGTTATCAACGTTTTATATGGGATTAATTCGTATGCTTTCCAGGTTTTTGTAACATCAACAAACCCCTCATGGGTATCTCCAGTGGAACTTCCATGGCCTGGAAAATGCTTATAAGCGCAGAGTATTCCCTTTTCCTTATATGCCTTGGAAAATATTGAAGTATAATGTGCAACCTTTTCTGGATCACTAGAGAAACTACGCCCCAATACCCCAATACCCCAATACCCCAATAACAGGATTTTCTGGATTAACATTAACATCTAACACAGGAGCAAAATTAAAATTAATTCCTACTTGTTTTACTATATCAGCCATTTGGTGTGCATATTTACTCGCTTGCTCATCCGTACCACGACCAATATCCGCTGCAGATAGGGTTTTCGGAAAGCCGTATCTAGGCTTTAAACGTTCAACCATTCCACCCTCGTAATCTATTTCTATAAGAAGAGGAAAAAGGTCATTTTTATTGTTTAGTGCTGCTTGCTTAGTATAAACTTGCAGCTGCTGAGTGAGACGTTTAACTTGCTCAGGGCTTTCAATATTTTTATCAAAGTTATTTTTTTCTTTATTTTTGTCAAATAAAATAACACCCCCTATTTGTTGAGCCAAGATTGCTTGAACAATAGGATCTTCAGGATTTAGTTCTTTTCCTTCAAATCCAATCATTAACATCTGACCTATCTTATGTCTAAGCCCAACTTCACTTATATTTTCTTTTCTGTAATTGATAAATTTATAAAAACCAACAATAATAAATAAAAAGACAACTAAGATTAAAATTATTTGAAAAAAATTCTTTATCATAATCAATATCCACTCCCTATTTAATTTTCTTAACGCAAATATGCTAAAAATTCTTCCATTCTCCATTATGCATATGTATAATAATAGTATATGTTAAGAACAGGAAAAAATATAACCAATGAAATTTTGAAAAAGCTTAAAGATATTAAAGAGGAATTAAATAAATCGATACGAGACAAGTCAGTAATAAAGCTGTCTACGTACGATAACATGCTTGAAGATATTAAAAAAATTGTAGAGCTAGCTGAGGGGAATCATAGTCAAAAAGAAGTATTAGATGAGTTGAAAGCACTTTATAAAGGGATTTATGCAATATTCACTAGTATTTCTATTGATTGGGATGCACATAAGAATACATTGAGTGCTGAACAAATCAATGTAAGTCATGAAAATTTAGAATTGATTTTAAAAATAATAACTTTAATCAAAAAATTAGATGAAAAATTATCTGATAAAATTATCAGCTCTGATGAAATTATAGCACCTAATGAAATCGCATCATTTCAGGATAAGATGAAAAAAAAGCTAGAAGAAATGCAAAAGCAGCAGCCTTCACAAAACACAGCAAATCAAGATAATGATGGTGCTCAAAGTGTTGATGCAGAAGAAGGATACACTGAGTTAGAAAAAGAAGCTAAAATAGAATTTAGTAAATGTGTACTATTTTTTATAGCAGAGATAGATCTCCTTGAATATAAACAATTGCTCTCCTAGTGCTTAAAATGTAAACTTGTCTTAAATTCAAAGCAAAAAAGTATGAAGAATATAAGGAATTTTGCAATAATAGCACATATAGATCATGGTAAATCAACACTTGCTGATCGTTTGATAGAAAAATGTAACGGTCTTGAAGCAAGAGAGATGACAAATCAGATACTTGATTCGATGGATATAGAGCGTGAACGTGGAATTACAATTAAGGCGCAAACAGTACGGCTCAATTATATAGCAAGTGACGGCAACCAATATTGCTTAAACCTTATGGATACTCCAGGACATGTTGATTTCTCATATGAAGTAAGTCGCAGTTTAGCTGCGTGCGAAGGTTCACTTTTAGTGGTGGATAGCAGTCAAGGTGTTGAGGCACAGACTCTTGCAAATGTATATAAGGCAATTGACAACAATCATGAAATAATAGTTGTACTTAACAAAGTTGACCTGCCTGCTGCGGATCCAGAGAAGGTAAAGATTCAGATCGAAGAGGTAATCGCTATTGATGCAAGCGAGGCGGTTTTAATATCAGCCAAAACTGGGCTTGGGATAAAGGATGTGCTTGAAGCTATAGTAGCAAAACTTCCAGCTCCAAAAGGTGATCCAAATGCACCACTGCAAGCAATTTTGGTTGATAGTTGGTACGATACTTACTTGGGAGTAGTAATTTTAGTGCGAATTAAAAATGGAGTGCTAAAAAAAGGTATGAGAATTGTTATGATGTCCAACAATGCTACATATCAGGTTGATAACATCGGTATTTTTACTCCTAAAAAAGTAATGACTGGTGAGCTTTCAGCAGGTGAAGTTGGCTTCATTACTGCTTCGATGAAGGAGGTAGCAGACTGCAAAGTTGGTGACACTATCACTGAAGAAAAAAGGCCTTGTAGCGCAGCATTACCTGGATTTAAAGAAGTTCATCCTGTGGTATTTTGTAGTATTTTCCCGAATAAAACAGACGATTTTAAATATTTAAGAGAAGCACTGGAAAAATTACATTTGAATGACGCTAGTTTTACCTTTGAAGCTGAAACGTCAAATGCGCTTGGCTATGGGTTTCGCTGTGGTTTTTTGGGAATGCTGCACTTAGAGGTTGTTCAAGAAAGGCTTGAGAGAGAATTTGATTTGGATCTAACAGCAACTGCACCGAGCGTTATATACAGAGTGACAGTGCACAGTGGCGAAGTTCTTAACATTCACAATCCAAGCGACATGCCAGATCCAACTAAGATTGAAATGGTGGAAGAGCCATGGATTACTGCAACCATAATGGTTCCTGATCAATACTTAGGTGAAATCATATCTTTATGTGAAGAAAGAAGAGGAGAGCAGGAAGATTTATCATATGTTGGTAATACGACAACAGCGCTCTTAAAATATAAATTACCACTGTCCGAAGTTGTCTTCGATTTTTATGATCGATTAAAATCAATTTCCAAGGGATATGCAAGTTTAGATTGGGAAATCTCTAGCTATCAAGAAAGTCAAATAGATAAGTTAAGCTTTTTAATTAATGGAGAACCTGTTGATGCACTGGCTTGCATCGTTCATAAGAGCAGAGCAGAAAAAAGAGGTCGTGAAATCTGTGCGCGTTTGCAGGATTTAATACCACGTCAGCAATATAAAATTGCAATTCAAGCAGCAGTTGGTGGCAAAATTATTGCCAGAGAAACAATTAATCCATATAGAAAAGATGTGACAGCTAAACTTTATGGTGGTGATGTGACACGAAGAATGAAACTACTAGAAAAGCAAAAAAAGGGTAAAAAGAGAATGCACTCTGTAGGAAATGTAAACATTCCACAGAATGCCTTTATTCAAGCTCTGAAGTTAAGCGACTGAATAATTCTATGTTTTTTCTACTAATACGCTAATTATATTCTTGACTTATGGTATTAATATGTTAATATATATAGATTGACATATAGTTAGGTAGAATTATGAGTAAATCAATAAAGGAACTGGCAGAAGAGCTTTTTCAATATTTTGAAGAAGGTAATGAGCAGGGGATAGTGTTGCTTTTAAATAATTGCAATAGAGATAAACGTCTTGATAAAGTCCATTATAATTCACAGCTTAATAGTCAGGGAATTCTTCCGGTTGATAGTGAGCATTTTTCTAATGGTGGTGCATCCGTGCATAATACAGCGCTTAAGCTTGTAAAGCATATTAGACTAGAACTGTGGGAGGATTGTATACGCCTGGCTACAAATAACCTCGACTGTGCTTGGGGAGATCACCCAGCTACAAAACAGGCAATAAAAGATCAGATTACTAAAATGGAATACGAACGTGGAACCAGAGAACTCATAGCAGATACTATGAAAGAGCCTAAAGCTAATGAATCAGATGATGATTTTGAACTAGTAGAAACGCATGAAGAAGATTTTGAACTAGTAGAAGAGCCTAAAGCAGGTTTTGTAATGGTTGGTAAATATGGTGGAACACTAGATCATCCTAATATTTCTCATATGGGTAGTAAATCAAAGGACAGTATATAGTCTTTTTATGAAGTTAGGTTGGCGTTTCAGTTACGTCAACCACTAAAACCTCATATTCTATGTCACTTTTAGGAGTTCTTTTCGGCCTGGCAACGCAAAGTCTGGATATTTTATCAGAGCAGAGTATCCTCTACACATTTTACCGTTTGATAGGTAAGGCAATTATGGAAGTTTATCATTTATATCGGGAAGTACTATAGTTGCCTTTAAAACTTTGTTCACAGAGCCTAGCTATTTAGTAAAAATATTGTTGCTAGCCCAAGAAATATTAAGGCCGAAAGGATGTCAGTTGTTGCTGATGTCAGAATTGAAGAAGAAACGGCAGGGTCGGATTTTAAACGATGGAGCATTATAGGAATGAAAGCACCGATAAATGTTGCAATAATTGACATCATAATCATTGAAGCCATAAAGATCATTCCTATTTTGAAGTTGTGAAATCTTATTGCTAATACCATTACTGAGATGGTAGATAAAATTATTCCATTTATAAGACCTATTATCAATTCTTTTATAAGTATTCTTTTTGCATTTTGCTCAGTTAAATATTTTGTTGCAATTGCCCTAATGGTTAGCACTACCGTTTGAGATCCTACGTTTCCACTCATCGATGCGATTATCGGCATAATTATTGGAAGTGCTATGAACATTTCTATTACGTTATCGAAAAAGCCAACCACTATAGAGCATATTGTTGCAGCTAAGAGGTTAAACAATAACCATGGTAGCCTTTTAATTATAGTTTTATGTATAGGTGCATTTATATCAGCTTTAGCCGACACACCACTTATTTTGAGCACATCTTCTTCTGTTTCCTGTTGAACAACTTTTATTACATCTTCAATTAAGATCACGCCGATAATTTTCCCATGCTTGTTTACTACCGGAGCTGATAACAGAGAGTAATCTTGCAACACTCTTGCTACTTCCTCTTGATCCACTCCAGTTTTTATGATTTTTATATCACGGTCCATTATTTCCTCTATTATGGTTTCCCCTGAATTGGATATCACTTTATTTAAGTTAACGCTGCCTATTGGTTCCAGTTTTGAATTAATAATAAAAATTTGGTAAAAATTTTCTGGTATTTTTTTATAGTTGCGCAAAAATTCCATCAGCTGATTTATTGTCCAATAATATGGAGCTATAACCATATCTTTATGTATCAGTCTTCCTGCGCTCTCTTCTGGATATGATAGCAATTCCTCTACTGATTTTTTCGTTTGATCTGGCAGATAGCTGAGTATATTTTCTAGATGTTTGCCATCTAAGTCTTTTACTATGGTTACTATGTCTTCTATATCTAAAAGCACCAGTAAACGTGCAGTATTTTCTGCTCCTAATGTTTCTATTATTTTTATCTGTAAATCTGGTACAACATGCACTAGAGCATCACTTAACAAATAGTGGTCAAGGACATTTACTAATTCTTCCCTATGGTCATTAATTGCCGTTGATAAAAAATAAGCTAGCTGAACACTATCTATAGTTTTTATAATCTCATTAACCTTTTCTAGATCTCGGTTATCAATTGACTCTATCAGATCTTTAACAACCTTTTGATCTAGGTCGTAGTGAAAATTTGTTTCAACATTCATTATTTTACCTTGATTTTTAATAAATATACATGCTTGATTCCTTTGATCATTAGAGTATAATGAAGTTGTTTTGAATTAACTACTATATGGTTAAATTTCTATTTTGTTTACTGTTATTATTGGTGATAGTAAATATATTAAAATCTAAAACGTAATGAAAACTTATTCAGAAATTCTCGAACACTTTCAGAGTTTAAATAAAAGTGTTTCTCTTGTCAGGAGGTGTCTTTGACATAGAAAAATTAAAGTTGCGTCTTGAAGAGTTGAACTCCCAAGCTGCAGATGATAATCTATGGCAAGATAACCAAAAAGCACAAGAAATTTTAAAAGAACGTTCTAAAATTAAAAATGATGTAGAGTCGTTCTTAGAGCTAGAAAGTAATTACAATGACGCCATTGATTTAATGAAATCCGCTATTTACGAAAATGATGAAGATTTTTTTTCCGAAGTTGAAAACGAACTTACAAAGCTAGAGAAACTAATCAAGCATAAAGAAACAGAGTCATTATTTGCCGGTGAAGCAGATAACAATGATTGTTTTTTAGAAATTCACTCAGGAGCCGGTGGAACGGAGAGCAATGATTGGGCTGAAATGCTTATGCGCATGTATGTAAGATGGGCAGAAATTTATCACAACTTTAAAGTTGAAATTATAGAAAAATTAGATGGTGATGCAGTTGGTATAAAGTCTGCAACTATAAAAATTATTGGAGAAAAAGCCTACGGGTGGGCAAAAAGTGAAAGTGGTATTCATAGGCTTGTGAGAATATCCCCATTTGATGCAAATGGTAAACGTCATACAAGTTTTGCAAGTGTAGGTGTGACTCCAGTGATTGAAGATTCAATCAGCATTGTTGTGGACGAGAAAGATTTAAAGATCGATACTTATCGTGCTTCTGGTGCAGGTGGACAGCACGTAAACAAAACTGAAAGTGCGGTTCGCATTACGCATATTCCAACAGGAGTTGTAGTGCAATGTCAAAATGGTCGTTCTCAACATAAAAATAAAGATGAGGCGCTAAAACTGCTCAAAGGACGCTTATATCAAATTGAGCTGGAAAAGAAAGAACAAAAAATGGCAGAAGAATATGGCAGAAAGTGCGATATAGGTTGGGGTAATCAAATCAGATCATACGTTGTGCATCCATATCAAATGGTGAAGGATTTAAGAACTGGATATGAAGTAGGCAATATAAATTCTGTTTTTGATGGTAACATAGATTGTTTTATAGTCAGCGTATTAGAGCTTATCTGCAAAAGAGTATAATGAGACTCAGTTGCAAAAATAATAGGTTATGCAATATTATTTGTAGTTACTTAAATAGTGAGATGTAATAACATTCATTTGACATTAAAGCAAAATGAAATTCAGTAATTTTTATGATATTATGAATGAATATCAAGCATTCTGTCCAGAGGTGGTAAGCACTGCTGAAAAATCAGGCATCTGCGGTATTGATTCTTTAATTGCAAAAATAAAAGAAAATAATTTAATAGATCAGATGATATATATTATGTTATAATAAGTATAAGCTAATATAGTTAAGAATGTCTTTATATTATAATAATATTCACTTTATAAGGTGTTTTTTATAGATTTTATGTTATAATTTTAACTATGGTAAGGATAAGGACAAATTTAAAAAAAGGATTAAAGCGAAAGTTTTTAGCACTTATTTTGTTGCTAAGTGCTTTATTTGTCTCATATTTTTTAGTAAGGAATACAGATGACACTTCTAATCGCATTAAAGTTAAAGAAATAAATATAGGAGTTGATAATGAAAAGTGAACAGCCAAAAAATAAAAAAGAGAGTTTTTACATAACATACTACCTAGAGGCTTTGATTTCAGAGAAGTCTCCTACAGGCAATACTTTAGAAAGTTATTGTTCAGATTTACATCAACTTGAAGAATTTTTATCAAAAAGTGGCACTACTTTGGTTGGTGCAAATAAAACTAATATCAGAGATTATGTGAAATTTCTATGTACACAAAAGAAATATAAAAGCAGTTCTATATCAAGAAAAATATCTGCTACGAAGAATTTTTATAAGTGTCTTTTTAATGATGGAGTAATAGATTTTAATCCAGCTCCAGCTAATGATGATGAATTAAAAAATCCAAAATTTTCTCGTCCTTTGCCTAAGTGTTTAAGCGTTGAAGAAATATTTTTGCTAATGGATACCGTGAGAAAATCAGCAAATGAGTCAAATAAAGAAATAAGTAATAAAAGGCTATGTGCTATTTTAGACATTCTTTACTCTTCTGGCATGCGTATTTCTGAATTAATTAATATGAAGATACATGAAGTATCGCAGGTAATAAACAGTAGTGACAAAGAATGTTATATAATAATAAAAGGTAAGAGCGGGAGAGAGAGGCAAATCCTTTTTAATGAGCAAGCATTAAAAAGCCTGAGAAGTTATTTATCCGTCCGTGACAATTTGCTTTCTAATGGAAAGCAATCTGACTGGTTATTTCCGGGCGATAAACTTAATAAACCAATTACAAGACAAAGAATTGGTCAATTAATCAAGGAATTGGCAAAAAAGTGCAACATTGATGAAAATAAAATTTCTCCACATGTGATCAGACACTCTTTTGCTACTCATCTGCTTGATAGTGGGGCGAATATTGTGCTAATACAGAAGGTTCTTGGCCATACTAATCTTTCTACAACGCAAATATATACTTATGTTGCTAATAAAAAATTAAAGGAAAAATCAGCTGACTCGCACCCTATCACTCAGATGATCAATAATGAAACTTATTGAATTTAACTTGCAATAAAGTTAGATTCAAATAAGTGTATGTTAGATCTGTGATTTCAAGTTTTTTGTTTAATTTTTTCCTTATATTATGGCAACTATTCTTTACTCTGATTACTCTCCCTGTACTATTCTTTCCTGCGCATATAATTAACATTTTCCTTGCCTTCGCAGTAAGAGTTGTATTATTCATGCTTCGTTTATTATGTGGAGTTAAATATGAAGTAAGAGGAGTGGAAAATATTCCAAAGCAGCCTTTTATAATTGCATCTAAACACCAATCCCCTTTTGAAACATTTATTTTTATACTTCTATTTAGAGGTGCGGTTTTTGTTTTAAAGCGTGAATTGAAATGGATTCCATTTCTTGGTTTGCATCTCATGGCATTAAAAATGATTTTTATTAATCGCTCAGATGGTATTAGTTCTATACGTAATATAATTAAGTTAGCAAGAATGCGTATAAAAGAAAATAGAAGCATAATAATATTTCCAGAGGGTACAAGAACAACTGCAAAACAAAATACAAAGTATCAGCCAGGTATCGCTGCTTTATACAGCACATTATCCGTTCCTGTGTTACCTGTCGCTTTGAACACTGGTTTGTTTTGGCCAAAAAATATACTTTCCTTGAGAAAGAATGCTGGAAAGGCAACAATAGAAATTCTGCCTCCAATATATCCTGGACTGAGCAAAGGTGATTTTTTGCAAACTTTAGAAAAAATCATTGAAGAAAAAAGTCGTCAGATCTCATAGACAAAAACAAGCAGAATTATTAATATATTTTACATTAAAACTAAAATCTTATAAGCTATTCAACCGTGACAGATTTAGCTAAATTTCTTGGGCGATCAGCGTCTAACCCTTTTTTTATTGCAGTAAAGTAAGCAAGAAATTGAATAGCAACGCTGTAGATGATCGGAGAGATAAAACTATCAACTTCTGGCAATTGCACCACATCTGCACAAATTTCTTTTAGGAATGGCGCTCCCTGTTTGTCGCTGAAAGCAATTACTTTGCCTTTTCTTGCAATGATCTCCTGTATGTTGGATAGTGTTTTAAAAAATAAATTATCATAAGGAATAATCGCTATAACGAGCATAGTGGAGTCTATTAAAGCAATAGAGCCATGCTTCATTTCTCCTGCTGCAATACCAATCGTATTAATATATGAAAGCTCCTTTATTTTCAATGCGCCTTCCATTGCAACTCCATATGAGCTTCCTCTGCCAATCAAGATAATGTTATTATGTTCTAATATACTATCGGCTACATGTTGAATTTTTACCACGTTCAAAACATACTCAACATATTCGGGAATAGAGTTGATAGCGCTCCTTAGCTGTTTTATTTTATTTTCATCTAGTATGCCTTTTATTTTTGCAAGTTCTACAGCAAAGCATGCTAAAGTTGCAAGTTGTGTAGAAAAGGTTTTCGTTGAAGCAACACCAATTTCAAGTCCTGCAAGGGTGTGTAATACAATATCTGAAATCTTCTCTATGCTGCTGCCAAATGTATTGGTTATGCTTATTATTTTTTGCTTTTGGGATTTCGCATAGCGCAATGCTTCCATAGTATCTGCAGTTTCGCCAGATTGAGAAATAAACAATCCTACACTATCCTTTTCTGTTTTAATGTTGCTGTATCTAAACTCCGATGAAATTTCTAAATATACTCGAACTTGGGCAATGCTCTCAAACCAATACTTTGCTATTAACCCAGCAAAATAAGATGATCCGCATCCAATTATGGTAATATGAGTAAGTTCAGAAAATAGTTTTTTATTGGCAAATATAACCTCTTTATATTTACTGTAAAATTGATTTATTGTTCTGTTTAATGCACATGGCTGCTCAAAAATTTCTTTTAGCATGAAACTAGAGTAACCATTTTTGCTGATTAGAAAGTTGCTTGGACTACTATTTTCTATATGGCGTTTAACTTGCATACCGTTATTATATATACTAACACTACTGGATTTTATTACTGCAATGTCGTCATCTTCTAAATGCGATATTCTTTCCACGAATCCACTTAAAGCATTAGAGTCAGATGCAGCAAATACTGAGTTACAATTATAGCCTATTGCTAAAGGCACATTCCTTTTTGCAACAAATAAAACATCTGGGCATTCTGCAAATAATAGGACTAAAGCAAATGAGCCATGTAAACTGCTTAAACACCTAAACAGAGAATCAATTGGAGACATCCCTTCATTAAGATATAAGGTTAACATGTTTGGTATAACTTCAGTGTCAGTGTCAGTGTGAAACAGTAGTCCTCTTTCTTCTAGACTTCTCTTCAGCAGATTGTAATTTTCAATTATTCCGTTATGTGCAACAACAACTTTTTTCGTATGAATTGGATGAGCATTTTTAAGACTTGGAACTCCATGCGTAGCCCAGCGAGTATGTGCTATGCCGACAGTACTGCTGAACATCTTGCTAGCATCAACAATTTTGTATAACCTTTCAACCTTGCCCTCGGACTTTTTGACTTCTATCTCGCCTTCTTTATTTATGATTGCTATGCCTGAAGAGTCATATCCCCTGTATTCCAATTTCTGCAATCCAGTGAGTAAAGTTTGTATTACTGATCCACCGCTACTTACTACCCCAAATATTCCACACACAAATAAACTACCAAGCGAACGTTTTTTTAAAGCTATGAGGCATTTTTGCCTTTATCATCTTTTTTCTTTTTTCCTTCCTCTGATTTATTTTTATCTTTTTTATTCTCCTTTTCAATTTCAGTTTTGTCTTTGTCAATTGGCTTAACTACTATTTTTTGGGTTTCTTTGTTTAAGACTTCAGATATAGCAGATTTTAAGACTTTTATTTCAATTTTTGGCGCTATTTCTATTATTAATTGTGCATTTACTTCATCAACTTTGTTAACTTCACCGAAGATGCCTCCAGAAGTAATTACCGTATCACCACGTTTTATTTGATCTATAATTTTTCTGTGTTCTTTTAGTTTTTTATGGTGTGGCCGAATAATAAGAAAATAAAATACTACAAATATTAAAATCAATGGAACAAAGCTGGCGAAAGATGCACCGACGCTTGATGCATTACCAGCTGCATCTGCTGCAAAAACTTCAGAAATCAACATATTTAATCCTATCTATTAACAATTAACTTAAGCAAACCTATTTAAGTATTAATTATAACATCATATCAAGTACAGACCTATAATGAAAGAAAATAGTTGCAATGTACTTTTTAACTCATTTTTTGGTAGTTCACAACAATTCATGTTATAGCCGATTGGTTTGAGGAGCACAGACAAGCTTTGACAACAAAATTGCTACACGCATGAACGAATGCGTACGACCCTAATGATCAAGAATATACTCTTGTGTTAAAGGAGATTGCGCATTTTCAAATATTTCTTGAGTGCTTCCAGATTCAACAACTTTGCCATTGTGAAAGAAAGCTACACTATCAGATAGCTTTTTAGCTTGTTTCATCGAGTGAGTTACCATAATTATGGTAAATCTTAATTTTAACTCTTGTATCAAATTTTCAATTGCACTGGTTGCCATTGGGTCAAGTGCAGAACATGGCTCATCCATTAGTAAAATAGTTGGCTTCACTGCAATTGCGCGTGCAATGCATAATCTCTGCTGTTGACCGCCGGATAAATCAAGTGCACTATCTTTGAGTCTATCTTTCAACTCTTCCCACAAGCCAACCTTGGTCAGGCTATTTTCCACAATTTCATCTAGTTTCTGTTTATTTTTTACCATACCATGCAGTTTTGGACCATAAGCAACGTTGTCGTATATTGATTTTGGAAAAGGATTTGGTTTTTGAAATACCATGCCCACTTTTGCTCTGAGCAAAACAACATCCATATCTCGTGCATATATATTACCAAGTCCATCAATATCTAGCTCACCTGTAACTTTGCACCCAGGCACATAGTCGTTCATGCGATTAAAACAGCGCAACAATGTCGATTTGCCACACCCAGATGGTCCTATGAAAGTAGTAACTTTTTTCTTATAAATATCTAAGCTTATATCGAATAAAACTTGTTTAGCGCCATACCAAAGGTTAAGCTCTTTAACGAAAGCGTGTATATCGCTCATACTACGTCCTGCATTGAGTATAGTCCTAGCGTTTCTCTTTTATTTTCATATAGCCATATTGCTGCTTGAATAGCGCCACTGGCAAATATTTTACGATCAATTGCTTTATGATTTAATTCTATTCGCTCACCTGAATTCACAAACATTACACTATGATCTCCTATCACTCCACCTCCGCGGGATACTGCAAAACCTATACTATTTTTTTCTCTTGTAGTTGAATTACTGTTCGAGTGGTGGTTAATGTGAAAATCCATTTTAAAAGTATCAGCTATCGTTTTACCAAGCTCTATAGCCGTCCCAGATGGAGAGTCCTTTTTTAAATTGTGATGCATTTCCCAAATTTCAATATCATATTCACTCCCTAAAAGTTCAGCAGCCTTTTTTACCAATTTTAATAATGCATTAACTCCAACACTCATGTTTGCTGACCACAATATCGGAGCTTTAGCAGCATACTCTTTTAAATCTATACCTTCTATTCCAGTTGTGCCACTAACCAACGGTTTCTTAAACTGCGCAGCTGCTATAAGGCATTCTAACATACATTCTTTAGTTGTAAAATCTATCACTACGTCAGATGATTTAAATACATCGTTAATAGAATTTGTAATTTTTACTCCTATACCAGAGTTACAACTTAAAATAAAGCCAATGTCTGAACCGATATGTGTACGTGCCGCTACACTTGCTATTTCTACTTTATCATTTGTAATCAATTCATTTATGATTGTCCTACCCATTTTACCAAGGCAGCCTATAACTCCAATTCTGATTTTCATAAAGCTTTTTGTACTCATTAAACATATTAGGTCTTTTTGTAATAAGGCTGCAAGAGAAGTTTGATAGCCAAATACATTTTTCTTTGATATAATCTTAAAAAACTTTCTACATAAGATGAAAATCAAAAGAGCTTTAATATCGGTTTATGATAAAACAAATATAATCGACCTTGCCTCCTTTCTGGTGCAGCAACAAATAGAGATTCTCTCAACAGGTAATACATATAAAGTTTTGTCTGATGCTGGAATAAAAGCGCAGGAAGTTTCAGATTATACACAATTTCCAGAGATATTGGGCGGTAGGGTTAAAACTTTACATCCTAAAATTCATAGCGGAATACTTTGTGATAGAGAAAAACATAAAACCGAAATGCAGGATCTAAATATTGAACCGATAGACCTGCTTATAACTAACTTATATCCATTCTTTGATACGGTAAATAGCGGTGCAAGTGAAGAGCAAATCATAGAGCAAATTGACATTGGCGGAGTGGCGCTAATCAGAGCTGCAGCGAAAAATTTTCGTTTTACTCTAGTTGTCTCTAGCATTCAAGACTATGAAACATTAAAAGCTGAGATGATAAAAAATAACAATGAAACAACGCTAGAATATAGAAAGCACCTAGCAACTAAAGCATTTGCTCTTACCGCACACTACGATTCTAATATCTATAGTTGGTTTTTATCTCAGAATGAAAGTAATGAGTTGCCAGAGTTTTTTACGCTTTATGGCAATAAAGCGCAAGAGTTAAGATATGGTGAAAATCCAAACCAAAAAGCTGCATTTTATAGTAATCAATCCACCCAATACCCGCTCAAAAAAATACATGGAAAAGAGTTAAGTTATAATAATACAGTAGATATAGAGTCTGCACTTAACATAATTTCTGAATTTGAAGAATGTGCAGCGGTAATAATAAAACACAATAACCCGTGCGGAGCTGCAATTGGTAATAATGCGTTGGAAGCATATCAAAAAGCTTTATCATGTGATGAAGTAAGCAGTTTTGGTGGCATTGTTGCCTTTAACCAAGAAATAGATTTAAAACTCGCGGAAGAATTAAATAAGATATTTTTAGAAGTAGTAATAGCGTCATCAGTAAATGATGAGGCGCTAAAGATTTTGCAAAAAAAGAAGAACTTAAGAGTAATTATTTGCAAATCTTTTCGGCAAAATGCGGAATATCAAATTAAAAATGTTATTGGGGGATTTTTGATACAAGAAAATAATAATTACAAGATAAAATCAGAAGAAATTACCCAAGCAACAGAATGTGCTGCAACAGAAAAAGAAAAAGCAGACCTTATTTTTGCCTGGAAAATATGTAAATATGTAAAATCCAATGCAATAGTCATAGCAAAAGATGGGTGTGCTGTTGGCATTGGTGCAGGGCAAACAAGTAGAATAGATAGCGTAAATATTGCAATAAAAAAAGCAGGTGAGAAATGCAAAGGCGCAGTGCTCGCATCAGATGCATTTTTTCCTTTTGTAGATAGCATAATAGAAAGTGCAAAGCATGGAATTACAGCAATAATACAACCTGGCGGTTCATTGAAGGATCAAGAAGTAACAGCAACTGCAAATGAAAGTAAAATTGCTATGTTTTTTACTGGTATTCGTACTTTTTTTCATTAGAGTACCATAGAGCATTCATTTGAGGTGAGTGGCAAAAAGTACGTGACAACTTCAACCACGCTAATCCTATTCCATGGTGAGTTATGCTGGCCTTCTTACTGAGCTCTGCTCTAATACCCATGGTGCATTCTGTGATAGCCACTCTGCAGCAGATAATTTTTTCTGTGTGCGTTGTTCAGGATTAGAATTCATATTAATACAAGTGCTTGGACTATCTGCTTGTACCTTATTATGAGGAAGTTTATTACCAAATACATCCATACTGTCAGGTAGAGATTCCATTGGTACGTAACTAGCTTGCTTGGGTTTTTGACTTCCAAGTACAAGATGACTGTTTTCAGTGCATATAACTTGATCAGGAAGTTCATTGCCGTACAAATCCATACTATCAGGTAGAGATTTCATAACAATTTTTGCGGGAATTTCATTGCTTGGCCCACTAATAATCGGATCACCAAGCGCATTTATGGAGCCACCAAGTGATCCTTCCTCCATTCGTTTACATTCTCTTGCGTTTGCTAAATCTTCTTGTCTTTGAAATTCAGTCTCTTTCTGTTCTTTTGCAGATATTACAGTGTTTTCTTTTTCTTCTTCTTCAGGATCATCTTCAGTGCCATATCCTGGGTCTATACCATCTTCCGAAATGTCAGGTTGCTCTTCAGTTTTAGCGGAAACATCATTCTTCTCAGCTCGAAATTTCTTAATAAATGAAGGTATTGAAAGTCCCAGGTAAGTAAATATAACAGCAGCAACAACAACAGCGATAATGGCTATTTTCATAACAATACTAATGGCTGTTAACATCACCAGAGCTGAAAAACCTGTAACTACTAAAGCGATAGCAATAGCAACAGCAATAACTTTGCCCTTACCTTGTATCATATTGTTTAAAACCTTCACCATAATAACCTACCCAACACTATACCTAGTATTATTATACGTAAATTTTCTTATGATTGCAACTTTGTGGAAATATTAATTTCTTTACGTGAAATTTTAAAGATTATATAAGGGTTAATTAATATGCAATGTATCTCAACTATAATATTGTACAAACGCGCATATTCAGTTAACATTCAACATGCAGAGCTTACTTATAGAGCGAAACAGGGCGGTGATATTATTGCTTATAGTAATTTTTATCTTCGGTTCGTACGCTTATGTAAAAATGCCAAGGGAAAGCAACCCTGACATACAAATTCCTATAATCAGCGTGTTCGTTGGACTTTCTGGGATTTCTGCTCAAGATAGTGAAAAGCTATTAGTGCTTCCAATAGAAAATGAACTAAGGTCTATCGAAGGTGTAAAAGAATTGAAAGCTTTTGCAACTAATGATGGCGCTCATATGATACTCGAATTTGGAACAGAGTACGATAATAAAGAAGTGCTCGATAACGTTCGTTCAAAGCTTTCAAACATAAAGGCAAAGTTACCTGTTGAAGCAGAATCTCCGATAATAAATGAAATAAATTTGAGTCTATTTCCCATACTAAATGTTGGCTTAATTGGTAGTCTGCCAGAAAGAGCTTTAACTGAAATAGCGCGTAAGTTGAAGAAAGAAATTGAATCATTACCTAATGTTTTAAAAGTTGAAGTAGCAGGCGTTCGTAAAGAGACAGTGGAAGTAATAGTTGAACCTGCAGTCCTAACAAAATACAACATTCAATCAAGCGAAATATTTCACGCTATATCAAACAATAATAGGTTAGTGGGAGCTGGATCACTAGAAAATGATACAGGTAAATATTCAATTAAAATATCAGGGTTATTGAAAAACATAGAA
Organism: Wolbachia endosymbiont (group E) of Neria commutata; assembly: GCF_964026735.1. Taxonomy (NCBI): domain Bacteria; kingdom Pseudomonadati; phylum Pseudomonadota; class Alphaproteobacteria; order Rickettsiales; family Anaplasmataceae; genus Wolbachia; species Wolbachia endosymbiont (group E) of Neria commutata. Next base: position 512,861 of record NZ_OZ034692.1, on the reverse strand, counting down.
GAGATCATGAGCATCCCTATCAGATCTCAAGGTGATGCTGTTCTGAGAATAAAAGATGTAGCAAAAGTGTACCCTAGGTTTGAGGATCACGAAGGATTTGCGCGCATTAATCGACTATCTAGTGTCGTGTTAGAAATTTCAAAACGCAACGGAAAAAACATAATAGATACAGTAAATCAAGTAAAATATTTAATGAATCAGGCAAAAGATCAATTACCTGAAAATTTAAAAGTGGTGTACTTAAATGACCAGTCAAAAAACGTACGTGATGTGCTCGATGACCTGGAAAATGGAATAATATTCGCTGTGCTATTAATATTGGTCATAATAATGTTCTCCATGGGAACAAGAATAGCTATTCTTGTGGCACTTTCGATACCTGGTTCTTTTCTAATTGGCATAATAGCTCTTTATTTTTTGGATATTACTTTAAATATAGTTGTTCTCTTTAGTTTGATTATGGCTGTTGGCATGCTGGTTGATGACGCAATTGTAATCAGCGAATACGCTGATAGAAAGATGATTGCTGGCATGGATAAAGTGAAAGCCTTTCATACTTCAGTGCATGATATGTTCTACCCAGTCCTATCGTCAACGTTGACTAAATTGGCAGTGTTTTTTCCTCTGTTGTTCTGGCCTGATACTGTGGGAAAATTCATGCAATATATACCAATTACAATAATTTTAACTTTAACTGGGTCGCTCATTATGGCTTTGGTTTTTATACCAACACTTGGTGCAATCTTTGGTAAGCCATCAGTAACCTCAAAAGAAGAAATTGAAAAAATGAATGCCATAGAGAGTGGTGAGATAAAAAATGCTGGACCAGTAATAAGAGCTTACGTACGCATGCTAGAGAAGGTCTTAAATCATCCTAAAAAATTTGTATGTGTTGTCATATCTGTTTTGTTTTCATTTAGTGTATTATATTTTAGCTTCGGTCCCGGTGTAGAATTTTTTCCGAAAGTGGACCCGGATAATATCCTAGTTAGTGTTAGAGCAAAGGAAAGCCTTTCGGTTGAAGAGAAAGATAAAATACTCAAAGAAGTAGAAGAGCGTATTTTAAACGTTGAAAAAGAAATTGATGTTTCTTATTCCAGATCAGGAGCATTTTCAGATAATGTTATTGCCAAAATTCAATTAGAACTTACGGATTGGCGTTTCAGACGCAAAGCCAAGCACATATTAAACGATATAAGAAGTAGCATGCAGGATATAAAAGGAATAATAATTGATGTTCAGGAAGAAAAGGCAGGGCCGTCGGCTAACAAGCCAATACAAATTAACCTCAGTGGCAATGCATCCAGCTTGGATTTAGCAGTAGAAAAGATGCTAAAAATTATGAATCAACCTTCATCTGGATTTATAAACATTCAAGATAGCAGATCATCATCTGAAATTGAGTGGAATGTGAGTGTTGATAAGAACAAGGCTATAAACACAGGAATAAATATTTCAACTATAGGTGATTTTATAAGAATGGTCACAAGCGGAGTACTCATTGGAAAATATAGGCCAAATCATCTTGATGAAGAAATTGATATTGTACTGCGTTTTCCTGGAAAGGATCGTAATATGAAAACCATAGATAGTCTCTTCATTAATACAATAAATGGTCCTTACCCCATGAGCAGCGTAGTAAAATATGCTCCAGAAAAAAAGATAAATAAATTAAGTAGGATTGATGGATCACGTACAGTGACAATTTCAGCTGATGTAGATACTGGCTATCTTGTTGATGAAAGAATTAAATTCATTCAGAGTAGGGTTGCACAGGACTGGGATAAAGGAGTAAAGATTGATTTTAAAGGCGATAAAGAAGGTCAACAGAAATCAGGAGCATTTTTATTACAAGCTTTTATATTGGCAATTACGTTAATGGTATTGATATTAATAACACAATTTAATAGTGTATATCATACATTCATTGTAATGACAGCAGTGTTTTTATCAACCACATGTGTGTTTTTTGTTTTCTTTCTTACTCAACAAGTTTTTGTAGTCGTCATGTGCGGCGTGGGAATAATTGCACTTGCTGGGATTATAGTAAACAATAATATACTATTACTTGATGCCTTTCATCACCAAGTTAAGGTACACAAAAATGACATTAAGCGATGTGTAATAAACGCTTCAATTTCACGTGTCAGACCAATATTACTTACAGTTGCAACTACAGTTCTTGGTTTAATCCCTATGATCACCAGACTCAATATCAATTTTTTTACGCTGCAAATCACGTATGATGCACCATCAAGCCAGTGGTGGGTTGACATTTCAACAACTATCTCAAGCGGAATATTGGTTGCAACAGCTCTAACTCTATTTTTCACACCTGCACTGCTTGTGATGCAAAGACATGAAAAAACTTGACTTTAATTAGCAATTATTTAATATTTAAGATAGCGTTATTCGCTCATTGAAGCTATAACTATAAACTAATTAGATTGGATTTATTTATATGATTGCTAATCGCAAAAGCAGTGTTAAGCAAAAAAGTAACAAGAATAATATGGTTGGAAGTCCTGGAATAATAAGTACAGCAAGGGAGCTTTCAGAGCAAAAAGGTTTAGATTTTGAGGTGATAATAAAAGCATTAGAGAGCTCTATAGAAGCCGTAGCTCACCAAAAATATGGTAACAGAAGTAAAATTATAGTGAATATTGATAGGAATACAGGCAAGATTGCTGCGCACAGAAAATTAGAAGTTATTGATGATGAGTCAGGCGAAGATAATGAATCAAATGACAGTTACTCTGGTGGGAGAAGAAATTCAAGCGATGCAAAATGTGAATTAATCACGCTTTCCCAGGCTAGATTAATTAAAAAAGAGGATGTAAGAGTTGGTGACATTATTCATGAACCACTTTCTCTTAACACTGATCTTGCTTCAGCAAGGATTGCCCAGCAAAAGATTGCTCAAATAATGAAAGATGAAGAGTTAAAAAAGCAATATGAAGAGTTTAAAGATAAAGTAGGAGAAGTAAGGTATGGCATTGTAAAACAAGTAGAATATATAGATCTGATTATAGACATAAATGGCACTAGGGCATGCCTTCCATTGCGTAATTTAATTGGTAATGAGTTGTTTCGCGAAGGCGATAAAGTTAAAGCTTATATAGAGAGTGTTAAACGCTCTGACGATGGACGTCAGATTATTCTTTCTAGAACTCATGAAGGCTTTTTAGAAGCTTTACTAAAGCAGGAAGTACCAGAAATTTCTGATGGTTTAGTGATAATTAAAGCTATAGCCAGAGATGCTGGTTCAAGATCTAAAGTTGCTGTTTTCTCTCCTGATAGAAATATTGATCCAGTAGGTGCTTGCGTTGGAATTAAAGGCGATAGAATAAAAACCATCATACACGAATTAAATGGCGAAAAAATTGATGTTATAAATTACTCTTCAGATTTGGGTCAATTCGTTATTAAAGCCATTACTCCTGCAGAAGTATCAAAAGTTATTATTGATGAAGATGAAAATTGTATAGAATTAATAGTTGCTGAAGATCAATTGAGTTTAGCTATAGGTAAAAAAGGTCAGAATGTAAGGTTAGCTTCAGCGCTTGTCGGGTGGAAAATTGAGATATTAGGTGCTCAGCAAGAATCAGAAAGACGAGGTAAACAACTTAGTCAATGTTCAGCTTTATTTGCTGAGGCTTTAAATTTAGAAGAGATTATGGGTCAACTGTTAGTGACCGAGGGCTTCTCAACTGTAGAAGATATAGCTAATGCTTCAATTAAAGAACTTGCTTCAATAGAAGGTTTTAATGAAGATATCGCAAATGAATTGCGCAGTAGAGCAAATAAATATCTGAAAGAAGAAAATGATAGAAAGATTGAAGAGCTAAAAAGCTTAGGTATGGAAGATGATGTAATAGATTTGCCTTTATCAATAGATAATAAAATTGCCCTTAGCAAGCATGGTATTAAAACGCTAGAAGATGTAGCAGATTTATCAAGTTATGAACTTTGCAGCATAATTTCTTCTTTAGCCGATAGTAAAGAAAATTTAAAAGATACAGCAAACTCAATAATCATGGAAGCTCGTAAAAAGCTTGGGGTAATATAATAAAATCATATGAATAATGAAGACATTAGCAGTAAAAAATTAACGCTTCAAGGCTTGAGCAAGTTTAAATTGAGTCTGGATTTAAGTGCTTCAACTAGTTCAAGTGCTGGAGCCACAATAGTAAAAAAAAGAAGAAAAAAGTCCCATGATACAGAAGAACATGATTTTTTTGATAGTAGTAAATTAGGTTCTTTAACAGAAAAAGAACAAATTTCCCGAATCAATGCTGTACAAAATGCTGCTTTACTCAAAGGAAAAAGTAGTAAATTAGAAGAAGATATAGTAGTCGAAAAAAATGATGAAGATGAGAATAGTGATTCAGATACTATCCTCGAAGAAATTGGTAAGGAAGTTTTAGAAGATTCTGATTTAATTAAACAAAAAGAAGATGATCAAGATGTCAAGAAAAAATCCTTAAAAGTTAGTAAAGATACATATTCTAAACATTCAAAACTGGTAATTGCACAGGCAATAGATGAAAAAGCTGAGCAACCTCCTGTGTTTAGGCAAAGATTTGGTATCAGAAATAGGAAATCAAAGTTCGCCAAAGGTAGCAACATATCAAGGGAAGTGATTATACCAGACGAAATTACAGTCAGGGAGTTATCTATTCGCATGGCAGAAGATAGCAAGCGTGTATTAAAGATGTTAAAGGAAGAAGTGGGTGAAAGCTACAGGGTAAACGATTTAGTGGATCCAGATATAGCATGTGAAATAGTAAAAAAGTTCAATCATACAGTCAAGCGAGTGAGTGATTCTGATAAGGAAAAGGATTTATTTTTTGTAGAAGGCAGGGAAAACTTGCCTAAAAAGCCCAAACCACCAGTTGTTACTTTTATGGGCCATGTGGATCATGGTAAAACTTCATTGCTTGACGCATTTCGTGAATCTAATGTTGCAGAAAGAGAGTCAGGTGGCATAACTCAGCACATAGGCGCTTATCAAATAATGACAAAAGGTAAGCAAAAAATCACTTTTATTGATACACCAGGGCATGAAGCATTTACTGCAATGCGTGCATGCGGTGCTAACATAACTAATATAGTTGTGATAGTAGTAGCAGCTGATGATGGGATAATGAAACAAACAGTTGAAGCAATAAATCATGCAAAAGCAGCAAATGTTTCTATTATAGTTGCTATTAATAAGATTGATAAATCTGAGCCTGGTGATGTAGAGAAAATAATGGGTAGCTTACCTCAATATGACCTAATCCCTGAGGACTTGGGTGGTGATGTAATGATTGTACCAGTATCAGCAAAAAAGAGAATCAATTTAGATAAGCTGGAAGAAACGATTTTGTTAGTCGCTGAATTTCTGGAGCTAGAAGCAGTAGAGGATTGTCGAGCACTCGGATGGGGAATAGAGTCTAAAATAGATAAAACAAAAGGGATATCAGCAACATTGATAGTTGAAGAAGGAACGTTAAAAATCGGTGATATGTTGGTGGTTGGTACAACATATGGTAAAGTACGCAACATGGTCAATCATCTTGGTCAAAGGGAAAAATTTGCTCTGCCATCCACTCCAATTGAAGTTACTGGTTTAAATGGTGCACCAAATGCTGGTGATAAATTTGTTGTTGTAAATTCTGAAAAACAGGCACGCGAAATTATTGAACACAGATTAGAGTTAATTAAGAAAAAAGAAGAAAATTTAGATGAGGATAATTTAGATATATTTAGCCGTAATAACAATGAAATAGAAGAGTTATCTGTAGTTTTAAAGTGTGATGTAACTGGATCTATTGAAGCAATATCAAGTTCAATTGATAAGCTCGGTAAAGATCAGGTAAAATTAAATATTCTACACAAAGCTGTAGGAGGAATAACAGATTCTGATGTGTTGCTTGCAGAAGCATCTGGTGCAGTAATTTTAGCTTTTAATGTCAAAGTAGATTCAAAAATAAGGGATTTGGCGAAACAGAAAGGTGTAGAAATACATACTTATAACATAATATATGAACTTATTGATGATATGAAAATGTACTTAACTAAAATGTTAAAGCCTATTACACGTGAAGTCCGTGTTGGTTCTGTATCTGTAAGGCAAATATTTAATGTATCTAAAGCAGGCAATATTATTGGATGTTATGTAAGTGATGGAGTTATCAAAAAAGACTCTTTGATCAAGGTGATGCGCAGTGATAAATTGATATATGAAGGAAAATTAAAGGCTCTACGTAGATTTAAAGATGACGTTAAAGAAGTAGGTGTAAACTTTGAATGTGGAGTATCGCTTGATGGTAATGTCGATGTTAAAGTTGGTGATATATTAGAGGCTTATCAATTAGTACAAGAAGAAAGGGTGCTCTAGTGCAGAATACGAGAAAAGAAATTAGAAGTCTTAAGATAGCATCAGTATTACATAGAGCAATATCTAAAATCTTCATGGAAGGTAAAATTTTTAATAAAAACGTAGTAGTATCTGATGTAAAGTTAAGTAAAGATCTAACTAAAGCAGATGTCTATATTGTTTTATCTTCGTTGAATGAGCCTCTTCCTATCATCCAAGTAGCCGACTACTTGGATCCAGAAAGAAATATGCAGTCACACGCTGGAGTGACATCAGAGGAGCCCCAAGATGATTATGATATTCATTATATTGTTAACGAAATGAACAAGTCTGCATGGTCAATACGTAAGTCTATACTTCGTTATGTTGATTTGCGTTTTATACCTGAATTAGTTTTCAAACATGATCTAGGATTCGATAATTTTGTTAATGTAAATGAGATATTGCATAATTATAATGATTAAGAACCAATGCATCTAAACTCTTACTTTTCATTGATGAGAATGCATAGTTTAACAGGTTTGTGGCTTGTGCTATTTCCTAGCTTGAGCGGCATTCTTTTAGCTTCAACTTCTTTGTCGTGGCATACTTTTTTTTACCTTATTTTATTTACTGTAGGTGCATTTTTAATGAGACCTGCTGGATGTATAATCAATGATATTTTTGATAAAGAAATAGATGCACACGTTGAGCGAACAAAATTTAGGCCACTTGCAAGTGGTGCACTAAACGTAAAGCAGGCCTTGATTTTGCTTTTATTATTACTGTCTATTGCTTTTGTAATCTTATTACTAACTAATAAAACTACGCTTATACTTGGAATCATTTCAATGTGTATGATAGCTATTTACCCTTTATTAAAACGTTATGTTTGGTGGACACAATTGTTTTTAGGGTTTACTTTCAATATGGGGTCGCTAATGGGTTCAGCAGCAATAAAGAACCAGATTACTATAGAATCTATACTCTTTTATGCAGGATGGATTTTTTGGACACTTAGTTACGACACTATATACGCCCATCAGGACAAAAAAGATGATGAAAAGCTTGGTATGAAATCGACTGCATTATATTTTGGTGATACAACAAAATCTTGGTTGAAAAGATTTTATTTAATAACTCTTATGTTATGGCTATACGCTGGCATCTTATCATCATTAAACAACATTTTTTACATTGCCTTACTTGCTGTAGGATTTATATTTCACCGTCAATACAAAAATTTTAATCCTGACGATCCCACTCAATGTATGTCCATATTTAAAAATAATTCCTATGTTGGATTACTAATTTTTTTCAGCATTCTTTTCGATAGAATCTTAATGTGATAATGCTTTCATGGTCTATTTTAGCGATTTTTTCACAAATTTTTACCGTAACCGTTCACACAATGGCATCAATTTAAGAGAAAATATCAGCAATTCACGGAGTGTTTCCCAACTAAGCAGGAAAATAGTAATAAACTCTGTAGTTTGTGGAAAGGATTCTGGCCATTGACGGCAAATGCCGTGGCTCAATATTTAAGCCATGGAACTTATTGTGTAAATTAGGGGGTTGTAGGAGCAGCGCCGATTTTAGCGTCTTTAGCTGGTTCAGGCGCTTGTGTTTTGCTAAGCTTACTTGCTACTTTCTCACCAGCCCAAATAAATGGTGTTATAAGCGATGCAATGGTCCAAATAACAAAAGCGAAAGCATAACTTAAAGTTTTGTTAATAAATTCACCAACTTTTCTGCTATGCGTTTCTGCCTTGTTTGATAACATGTTTGAATAATTTACCAGTGATTCTGTTTTATCTTTAAGATCAAACTTATCTGTTATTTTTGCTAGCCCCTTTGCTAGCCAATATGACAAGCATGCAAAAGCAAGATACAAAGGCTGTAAAGCTATATTAGTCAATGCAAAAACAGCTGGTCTAATTATACCAGTAATGGTATGAGTCCTGCTATTTATACCATAATCGCTTCTGTTAACGCCAAACACTACATCCTTTACTCGACCTACAACACTGTCAACATAATGCACAGATTTAAAAAAGCAATTTTTTGGGGCAAATTCTTTGTTGTTGAATGAAAAGCTTGGTTCTTTAACGCCTTCTCTCAACTTAGCAGGAACAACTCCATACTCAGCATGATTCGTAAAATTTTCTAATATATTTAACATATTATCTCCTTTGATTAATGATTATTTAACTATTGTAATTTAATTTATAAATAATGTCAACACTTTACACTCACTGATAAGTATTGCTTAAGGTATTTACCCGTTACACTCTCTGATATATCTGTTACTTCTTCTGGTGTTCCAGTTGCAACTACCCTTCCACCTTTGACGCCACCTTCTGGGCCGATATCTATTATGTAATCTGCAATTTTTATAACATGCAAATTGTGCTCAATCACTATGACAGTGTTTCCCAAATCAACCAATTTATGGAGTATTTTTAGCAAATTATTTATATCTTCAAAATGTAACCCAGTTGTCGGTTCATCAAGAATATATAATGTTCTTCCGGTAGATCGCTTTGATAGCTCTTTGGAGAGCTTTATTCGTTGTGCCTCGCCACCGGAAAGCGTTGTTGATGATTGGCCAAGTTTTATATATCCAAGTCCCACTTCTTGCAAAGAAACCAACTTTTCTTTTATTAGTGGAAGATTCTCAAAAAAATCACTAGCTTGGTCGATCGTCATATCAAGTACATCAGATATAGACTTTCCTTCATAAAGAACCTCAAGTGTTTCTCGGTTATATCTTCGCCCTTTACAATGTTCACATTTCACATAAACGTCAGGAAGAAAATGCATCTCTATTTTTAAATGCCCATCACCTTTACAGGTCTCACACCTTCCTCCTTTGGTATTAAACGAGAATCTACCTATATTATATCCTCGTGCTTTTGACTCTGGAAGACCAGCAAACCAATTTCTTATGTGAGTGAAAATGCCAACATACGTTGCAGGATTTGATGCAGGCGTTCTGCCGATTGGTGATTGATCAACTTCGATCACTTTATCCATATATTCCAGCCCTTCTATTTGATTACATCGTCCATATCTCGCAGATACACCATGTATCTTATATGCTGAATATTTATATAACGTTTCTATAACTAGACTTGACTTTCCTCCCCCTGATATTCCAGTGACGCAAATAAAATTCCCTATAGGAAATTCAACGTCTATATTTTTTAAATTATTTTCATGCGCATTAAATATCTTTATTAGCTCAGTTGATCGCTTTCTTCTGTTTGGAACAGAAATTTCTTTTTTCCCGCTTAAATATTGCCCTGTTATGCTTTTCAAGTTTTTTTGTACTTGATCTGGCGTTCCTTCTGTCACTACTTTTCCACCATTTACACCAGCCCCTGGTCCGATATCTATTACATAATCAGCAGCCATTATTGTATCCTCATCATGCTCAACAACAATCACCGTGTTTCCCATGTCTCTTAAGTTTTTAAGTGTAGTAATTAATCGATCATTATCACATTGATGAAGACCAATTGAAGGCTCATCCAAGACATATAAAACTCCTGTGAGTCCCGAACCAATTTGTGATGCAAGCCTAATCCTTTGGCTCTCACCGCCAGAAAGAGTGCTAGATTCACGATCAATTGTTAAATAATCAAGTCCTACATCTTTTAAAAAGGTTAGCCTTTTTATTATTTCACTTAATATTTTATCTGAAATTTGCTTCTGTTGCTCCGTAAGGTTTTTCGGTAAATTCTTAAACCATTCAAGAGATTCATCGATACTTAAGGCCGATATTTCGCCTATATGTTTACCATTAATTTTCACTGTAAGCGCTTCTTTCCTTAATCTAAAACCATTACATTCTTTACAATTGGCTATAGAGCAGTACCGCTCAATGAGTGTTTCATCATAATCCATCTGGTTTTCTAATATATTGACCAAACCTTGAAATTTACCAGAGCCAAAAAGTATTATCTTCCTTACTTCTTGATCTATGTTCTTCCATGGAACATCAAGATTAAATTTGTGTTCTTCAGCCAATGATAAGATTGCATTTTTTAAAAGTCCATGAGTTGTTTGCATTTGGCGTGCTGCTTGCCCCACTGGCTTTAAAGCTCCACCCGATATTGAAAGCGCTTCGTCTGGCACTATAAGTTTTACATCAATACCTAGTTTTTTACCCAGTCCATTACACGGATTACACGCACCATAAGGACTGTTAAAAGAAAATAACCTTGGCTCTATCTCCTCAAGCGTAAACCCGGTTTCAGGACATGCAAAATTCTCTGAAAAAGTCAGAATTTGGCCATTTTTATACTCAGAATTATGACCATCTGGTAGCTCAACTATTTCTACATATATTAGTCCATGACCAAGTCTTAATGCGGATTCTATACTACTTGGTAAGCGATTTCCTATATCGTCTGTTATTGACACTCTATCTGCAATCACAAAAATATCATGTTTTTTATTCTTATCAATCTTAGGTAAGTCATCTATATTATACACTTTACCATCTATTTTTAGCCTTACGTAACCCTGCTTTTTAATTTCCAATATCTCTTTGTAATGTTCACCTTTTCTGCCACGCACAATAGGGGCAAGTATATATATTTTAGTGTCTAAAGGTAATGCCACTATAGTATCCACAATTTGAGACACAGTTTGCTTTGTTATCGGTAATCCAGTTGCAGGTGAATAAGGAATTCCTATTCGTGCATATATTAACCGCAGGTAATCATAAATTTCAGTAACGGTTCCAACTGTTGACCTTGGATTTTTTGAGATCGATTTTTGATTAATGGATATTGCAGGAGAGAGCCCAGTAATCGATTCAACATCCGGTTTATCCTGAATGTTGAGGAATTGTCGTGCGTAAGCTGAAAGACTTTCTACATATCGGCGTTGACCTTCAGCATAAATTGTATCAAATGCGAGGCTTGACTTCCCAGAACCACTAAGCCCAGTTATAACAACTAGCTTGTTTTTTGGAATATTCACATCTATGCCTTGCAAATTATGCTCTCTTGCACCCTTAACTCTTATAAAATCATCCATATTATGTCATATTAAGTATACTCAACCATTATACTCTTAAAATACGTGAATTTACAGTGATATGTTGATTTTTTGTTAATTCTATTTAGTAAAGCAAAATCTACAGAGTATCCTTTACAACATTTTTGCAGGGTAGTAAGCTAAAATACCACGGTTTAATCGCGATATCTTAGCTTTATAATATTTATCTTTCTTAATTTGCATCAGGCTCTGCTAAGGGAGTAAGATAAGGCACAAATTCTATTTTATCGAGAAAATCGTCCATTGATATTTCGTGATTCTTCAAATTAAATTTCTGTAGACTGTTAAAAACATTTTTAAAATACTCTCCCAATGAAGAAGTTATGTGCTTACAATTAAAAAACAAATTATCTACTGTATCTCTTAAATTCTTTACCTGACCATCTATTGATGGTATTTGATCAGGATGCCTTTCCCATAACACCCGCTCCTGATGCATAGAGAAGAACTGATCACTAAACTTGCCCTGATATGCCACTAAATCTTCCAGAACATCTTTTGAGCTTGTTGTTAATTCATTAGATAAACTATTTACTTTATATTCTCTATCATTTAGCTCTCTAAATAGATTATTTACATCAGTACGTAATTCATCCAAGCTACTCGCGAGATCATTTCCAAGTATATCTACCATATGATAACCCTCTTTGATAATTGTTAAAATCATACACTAAATGAAATTTATGCAATTTTAATGAATACTAAATTAAGCTATTTAATTAATTTATTATAAAAAGACTTGTCCTAGAAAGCTACCAGTCGAATTTTTTATCTTGTGGTTTTATTTGCAATATTGCCACTAGGCTAATCAACAGGCAAAATATTATATAAAGCCCAGCTGCAAAATTGATTTGAGGAAATTGAATGGTAAACCAAATGCATATCATAGAAGTAAACCCTCCATGTAGTGCAAAAGAGATGTTGCGCGATAAGCTAACACCACTAAATCTAACACTCGTAGGAAATAGCTCAGATGCTACTATTCCTATAGGATTGATGCCCCTTTCCAACATTGAAAGAGCCATTACACTTAACATAATCACAAGGTAACTTTTGTAGTAGTACGCAATAGATAGCATAGGGCAGCATAGTATCATTGTAACTACTATAAATATGATTGAAGTGCGCTCTTTTCCTACTTTATCAGCTAGCATGCCAAGCGCTATTGAAGATATAGGCATTAATATGCTGGTTATAATAGACACAATTTCGTTGATATATGTTGTGACGTATACTTCCATTGATACTATTTCTTTCGCAAATGTTCGCAGGAATATAGTAAATCCAACAACAACGTTTACAGGTACAGATATCAAAATAGCAAGCACAAGAGCCCTCTTGTAGTGCTTTACGAGTTCTATTATTGGCAAATTAGATTTTTTTTCCTTTTGACTTGCTTCATATGCTGGAGTTTCACCTAATATATAAATACTATATGCACTAATAAGTCCCAAAACAGCTGAAAAAACAAACGGTAGTCTCCAACCCCATACGTTAAAATCAGTAGTTTTTTTGCAGATGATTACTATCACTGCAGCAAGCAAAATACCAATAGAGCGACCAAAACCTATTATTCCAAAAAACATTCCCAGCTTTTTTTTCCTGTTTGGTAAATGTTCTATGAGATAAACGGAACTGCCTCCTTGTTCAGCGCCAAGTGCAATCCCTTGTGTAACATGAATTGCAAGAAGTAATATAGTAGAAACGACACCTATCTGATCATAACTTGGAATAAATGCAACTAGGCTGGATGGAATCGATATTAGTAAAATGGCAATCGGCAACGCTATTCTTCTCCCATACCTGTCCCCAACATGACCAAATATGAAAGCACCAAGGGGCCTTGCCATAGCACCCAGTCCTGCTATGCCGAATAATTGCAGTATATTATAGTAAACACTATTTTCTCCAGAAAGAAACTCTCTGCTGATTATGTTAACCAGGTCAATAAAGAGCATATGGTCATACCATATTGCGATCCTGCAGAATATGTTTGAGATCAACACCCTTGTTTGGTGATTCAGCACGACTATCTTAATTTATAAACAAACATTATATAGAGTAATACGAAAATTGAAAGAGTTAGAGTAATAGTTTAAATAAATATGAACTTATCGCGTATAAGTTTTATAGAGATTGACAATTGCTAAGATGTTAGGTAGAATTGAGATATATAGTAATAACATTAAGGAGATAATGATATGATTTCTACAGATATTGACATAGAAAAGTTACGAAAGATTGTAGAACTATTTAAAGCATATGATGAAATAAGAAATAGAACTCCGCTTGAAGGAATATTAGTACAAGAAGAAAAGAAATTTTCTGAAGTATATCCAGAAATTAATCTGGAAAGAAGTAATGAGATCAATCCACTCACTGCTTGTGCAACTGGAACCACTGCTGCTGTAGTGCTTTCTGAAATTATGTTTTCAGGTGGACAATTATCGCCTTTAAGTAGAGTAAGGCAAGACAAAGTGCTTGATGTGATTGATTGTGTAGTTGCAAACAAGAACTTCGTTTCAACTGTACATTTCAAAAATGCGCAAGTTTTTCATAATGAACATCACACAACTGAGCAGAGGAGCAAAGATGACGAAATTAAACTTCTACTTAATTTTGCACAAAACTCTCAATCATGTTTGATTAGAAAGATCTTCTTAGACAAGGTTAAAAAAAGCTGTATCGATAATGAAAATATTTATCATGATATGTCTGGTGCTTTGGATAATGACGTATTGAAGTACTTTGAAAAATTGTCAAAAATTCCTGCACTAATTTTCGGAGATGGGATTGGCCAATATGAAGGGAATGATTGGTCAACTTTCTATCGGGTACAAGTGACACTTTTTGAAAAATTTAATATAAGGTTTATAGCAGTTGAAAAAGAATACATCGAACTAGTTGAACCTTTAAAAAAAATAAACCCTGACCTTAATATAGCAATAATTGATCAAGAAGAGCTTTTAAAATTTACAAAGAAGTACAATAATACTGAGTGTGATAACGCTACTCGTGAATCCTTTATGGAAGCACTTGTAAAGCATTTTAATCTATCTCTAACATTACAAGTGCTTCCATTTCTAAAAAAGATAAACCAGTTACTATTACAAAAAAGTCAGTACATAATGAAAGCTGTATTGAAGAAAATAAAAATAGTTTACGTTATCGTCTTGTCAAGGTTAGCTATTGTGCTGAAGGTTTAGAGCAAAAGCAAAATTTTTATGATGAAAATCAAATAAAAAATGTAATAAAGCAAGGAGAAAAAATAGATGATTATGATCCAATTGTATATGCACTACGTCATGGCATATTGCTTGAAAATAAATTCCCGATACTTTATGCAATGGAAAACACCATCAAGATAGAAGATACGGATCCAACATTATGGGCAAAAGAAAATAAATATGATGTAGAAGAAAAGGAGCCAATAGTCTATGCAATAGAACATGCTATAAGAATAGAAGGTAAAGATCCAACGCTATGGGCACATGGGAATGGGTATAAAATAGGAGAAGAAAGTGTAGACCCAATAGTTTATGCAATGGAGCAACACTTTGTAAAAAGATATGAAAAAGGAGAACATAAATATGAACCTTTCACAATAGCAATTGAAGGTAAGAACGCAAAAGAATGGATAAGTAACGCAATCAACAATAGTCAAAAAATAGGAGATAAAGACGCAAGGGAATGGTTAACTGATGCAATAAAAGAAGCTACAGAAAAAGAGGGATTTAATTCAGTAGCTTGGAGAATTTACCCATCTGAATTGGTAAATTGTGCAGAGGAAAATAATATAATATTAGAAGGTAAACCTGTACGAGAGTGGTTACGTGATAAAAAAGCCGAGAGAGAAAATCCTAATGAACATACAACAAAAGACACTCCAAGCCCTACTGTTGGCACACCAACAACTGATCCTACTTCTATAGTACTTTCCAAAGCAAATGATAACTGTATAATGACCATTTAGGCATGTAGGAAAAGTGATGGTATACAGTGTTGATTTAAGAGAGAAAGCAGTATCTTTGGTTAAAAAAGGAAAGCCAAAGGAAGAGGTTGCAGAACTTTTGGAGATAGGAATAGCAACGTTATACAGATGGCTAAAAAAGAAGGCTGCAGGTGAGAGCTTAAAACCAGCAAAAATGAGTGGTTTTATAAGAAAAATAGATCCAAAAATGCTGAAAGAGTATGTTAAAAAACACCCAGATCAGACGCTAATGGAGATGAAACAAAACCTAGGATTTGGGATAAATTCGATCTGGTATAGGCTGAAGCAGTTAAAAATCACAAGAAAAAAAAGACCACGCTTTACCGAGAGCGGAACCACGAAGATAGGCAAAAATTTGTCGAAAAAGTTGCCAAAATAGACCATGAAAGCATTGTGTATATAGATGAAGCAGGAGTCGATAATAGGCTATACCCAGAATATGGAAGAGCTCCACGAGGGGGAGAAAATTTATGCAGACATTACGGGCAAAAAACGCGAGAGAATCAGTATGACAGGTGGGTGGATTAAGAAAAATTTTATTGCGCCCATGACCTTCACTGGAGGGTGCGATAAGGATGTATTCAATGCGTAGCTGGAGCAAATATTGCTACCAAAGTTGCCTGTTGGTACAACTATAATTATGGATAATGCTGCTTTTCATAAAACCGCTAAAACAAGGGAATTAATAGAATCTATAGGTTGCTATTTGCTCTATCTTCCTACGTACTCACCAGATCTGAATCCAATTGAGCATTGCTGGCATACGATTAAAAGCTGGCTCAGGACTCGCATGCATCAGCAGGATAATCTACACCTTTTGGTTGGTAAGGCGATTATGGAAGTTTATCACTTGTATTAGAAAGTACTATAATCAGCAACCTCCACAAACTTGCCTTCACAAACTTAATTGGCATCTTAATTGGTTTTATATAGCAATTTGTGTAAATGCTTGTGTAAGTTTAACCATGGTTACACTAGGTGCTGTAGGAGGCAATAGACCCCCTGCGAAACAACGTGAAGCAAGTTGCTGATAAAATCTGGTAAGAAATCCCCAGCCTAAAAATTATTAAAAACTATGCCTCAAATTCACAATTCCTGCTATAATATTAAATCTCATGTTGTATTTCTTCTGAAAATTGCGGTAAACATTTGACATTATTTTGAAGATTTTTATCTCGCGAATCTTATTTTCCACACGCATCCTGAACGATGCCAGCTTCCGATTATGCTCCTTTTGCTCCTCCGTTAGTGGCTTTTTACGGTGTTTTTTGTACGGAATCACAACGTTTTTCTGCAGTTTTTGCCAACCTTGATACCCAGAATCGGCATATTTTATGCTATCTTTGGCCAACAATTTTTCCTGTTTCCTTATGCGAAAATCATGCATTCGACCTCTATGCGACTTCGAAATCGACAGAATTTGCCCATTTCCCTCGATCACAATTTCGGTTTTTATTGTGGTTGCTTTCTTTTTTCCGGAATAACTTTTCTTACGTTTTTTGCTGTCTTTCGGCCGCTGTATCGGTTGCTCCGTGACGTCTGCTAAAATTTTTAAAATCCTTTCTGGCGTCAGCGTTCTATCCTTTTTTATAGTAATTTTTTTGGCCAATAATGGCTACATTTTCTTAAAAAGTCGGCAAATATTTGAGTTGTGCAAATTAAACAAAAACCCTAAAAATGGATGCGTTATGTACGTTCTGTAATAAATTAGAACACATAAAATCCTGTCTTCTAGCTCCTCAACATGCGATTTTCTTCCGTGACATTTCTTTTTCGCCTCCATTTTTTCCCACTCTGGACGCACTTTTGCCACAATTTTTTCAAATTCAGATGTTGTGAGCCCTGTCAATTGTCTAAAAATATATGGTGTTCTTGCTATTTTTACGTAACTTATTGCCATCTTCCCTCTTCTAAAACTTTCATTTTACATGCTTTTTAATGTTTTTCATCTGTTTTTTACCTTTTCGCAGGGGGTCTAATGATTTAACTTGGGGCGTTGCTATAGAAGCAATTGTTGGAGCTGCTATTTTTGGTGCAGTTCTTGGTGGGCTTATAGGAAAATGTGTATCCGATCCTGAAGTTAGCCAACTCAATGGATTAAAAAGATAGTAATAGAAAAGCCAAGAAAATAGGGTAACTCAGAAAATATTTGAAAATCAGATGAGGTTACCCAATTTTTTGAAAAACACTTTGTACTTTAAGTTATTCAGATTTTTTTCTCTCTGCGCACATCTTACCTGCTACAAATAGCACTGCCAATAAATAGATTAAATTCCATGTTGCCAGAGAAATACCTAAAATATGATAGGGTCTATCGCAAGATGGAGAGTAATTAGGATTTAATAGGTTATTTTTTAGTTCTTCTACGCTAGCATTCCCACCTATTTGTTCAGTGCACCCGAGGACGTCGTGAAACCAGTGAAACTCAAGGCCAATATGATAAAAAGATATTACAGCGCCTATGGTGTAACTGCAAAATATTATATAAGTTAGAATTTTATTGTTTTTAAGCATACATGTCATTGCGACTAGTCCAGCAGTGTAATAGACTATTCTTTCATATATACATAACCTACATGGCAACATGTTGAAAAAGTACTGCAATATATATGCAACAATTAGAGCAGCAGCGCTGGATACTAAAAAAATTATAGGAGTTCTAGAATTTTCAGACATAGCAAACATAGCAGATAAATAACCATAAAAACTTCTGAAAGTCAACCAATTATTAAAAATAACTTGATGACGTTACCAGTGTTTTGCTCAGCAGCATACTAGGTATTGCTTAACAAATCATGATGAGAAGTATTTTTTACTGATAAAATCAGTCCAATATCAAATAAATAGAGAGCGGGAGAAGGGGTTCGAACCCTCGACCTCAACCTTGGCAAGGTTGCGCTCTACCAACTGAGCTACTCCCGCAGTTAAACCTTAAGAAAAAACAATCTAAATTACTTTTTAATTATAGGCGCATATAACAATTTGTAAACCCCAATACACAGCAGTCAAGAAATTAGCAGCCCAAGCAGCTTTTATTATTAGACTTCTTTCCAACCCATAATCGAAGTTAAAAACAGCTAATGTCCAGCTTTAAGCTTATCTATTGTTAATTTATGCTGATTGAGCCAATGATCATTAACAGAATATAACTCGCATGAAACACTCTCATTGTTCTTTGTACATGGACTTTTCAACTTGCGTTGACCACCGCAACCCACTTGTAATGTAAGTGCAGCTAAAACAGATAATAATAACAATTTCTTAAACATGATAAATCCTTTTATTTATATTATTATGCTCATTTCCCTTATTTGTAAAGGTTAAGCATATTCTTTTACTCTCATTTCATTTTTAACTTTTTGAGATGAAGTGGCTGTATTATTTAAACGCAGTTTTATGTAATCATCTATGATTTGAGCTACTTCTTCCTCTTTATCACGTAGAAAGTGATTAGTATCGTCTATTACGTGATACTCCATATGATGACTTTTTACTGAATTTATTAACCTATTTGCTAGCTCTGTTACATCGCTTTCCTCTGAAATTGTGTCGTTACTACTTTGTATTATAAGCCCAGGCACCGGGCAAGGAGAGAGAAAAGAAAAATCATACTTAGTTGCTGGAGGAGAAAGAGCAACGAAACCAACCACCTCTGGGCGACGCATCGTCAATTGCATAGCTACCCATGCTCCAAAAGAAAAACCGACTACCCAAATTGGAACATTGCTAGAATTATGTTCTTGAATCCAATCAATAGCTACTGCAGCATCAGTTAATTCTCCTATACCTTTGTCAAAAGTACCAGTTGACTTTCCTACGCCGCGAAAGTTAATTTTCAATACAGAGAAGTCATTATCAATAAAAGACGCACATATACTGTGTATCATTTTATGATCCATATTACCGCCATATTGAGGATGATGATGCAAAACCAATGCAACCGGTGCATCAGCATTTTTGCTCTGGCTATACTCGCCTTCTATCTTCTCTGTTGTGTTATTCAAAAAAACTTCTACCATGGCTATCCCTTAATTAAAAACCTATTTGACATGCTATATATAATTAGCTAGCGTAACTTATACGTACAGTTGTTTATTAATTATGTATTAATTTCACTGTTTTTGCAATAATTTTTTTGTTCCAGCAAATGCACTGATGGTTATCATTGATGGTAAAGTAGCAGATAAACCCTTAACATCCCCTCCAAAATGTCAAGATAGTGATTATGTATACGCTGATTACAATGCAACTGCTCCAGTGAGTAGCAATGCAGAAAAAAGGGTATTAGAAGTCTTGTCAAAGCAAATCCTGAACCCATCTTCACTTCACAAGAAGGGGCAGGAAGCGAGAAAAATCCTTCAAGATGCAAGAGATGATGTTCATCGCTTTATCGGTGTTTCAAACGATAAAGAAATAGTTTTTACTTCTGGTGCAACTGAAGCAAATAACCTTGTTATGAGGGGGATAAAAGGATATAAGCACGTAATTTCAGCTATAGAGCATCCTTCGATTCTTAGTTCGGCGCGCAATTCTTATATAATACCGGTAAATCAGGATGGAGTGGTTGATCTTGTAGAACTAGAAAAGACTCTCAGTGTACTTAAAGATAATAAAGTACTGATCTCAGTGATGATGGCCAATAATGAAACTGGAGTTGTACAGCCAATTAGAAAGATAACTGAAATAGCTCATAAATTTGGTGCAATATGCCACACTGATGCTGCTCAAAGCGTTGGAAAAATTGAAGTGAACATAGAAGATTTAGGAGTCGATTTGCTAACTTTATCTGCACATAAATTTGGTGGTATAGCGGGTAGCGGAGTTTTGATATTCGATAAAAAGTTAAAAATAGAACCTATAATTTCCGGTGGTGGGCAAGAAAAAGGGTTGCGTGGAGGTACAGAGAGTGTTGTTGCAATTGCAGGTCTTTCTGCTGCACTTTGGGATATTCCAGATCTTCTCTTAAAAATGAATAAGATAAAAGAGCTACGCGACCAGTTAGAATGTGAGTTATTAAGTGCTGTTGCTAACATAAAAATCTTTGGTAAAAATTCTGAAAGATTGCCAAATACTAGTTTCATCTGTATGCCAGGAGTAAAGAGCGATGTGCAGCTAATGCACTTTGATTTAAATAACATTGCCGTCAGCAATGGCTCCGCGTGCTCTTCTGGCTCAATTAAACCCTCACATGTGTTACTTGCAATGGGAGCCACAAAGAGGCAAGCAGAGTGTTCAATTCGAGTTAGTATAGGCTATGAAACTAAGCCGCAAGATATAAAAAAAATAGTAGATTGTTGGTGCTCAATTTATAAGAAAAATATCGTATCTGTTCAGCCAATGACGTCAACTTAAGGAAAAATATCAGCGAGAGATAGGACTACGATTTCTACCGGACCAGGACCATATAGCTAACTCAGGTAGGATTTGCCAATTAGATCTACAGTCCCAGGGTATAATGGCATAATATATGAGAATGTACCCCCTGCGAAAAGTAAAAAAACGTCTTTAACTCTATTGTAGAGCAGATAAGAGCGAACAAGACACTCTTGCTTATGAAGTAAAGCTCCTATTTCACAATGACATGAAATAGGAAGTAGTTATGCTTGATCCTATGCATTATTCCAATTGATAAAAAATTAGCAAGGTTTTTTTTAACAAAATTATTTTTCAACATCATATATAAAATTACTCCTTGCTTTTAGATACGAGAGCTCACGAGAAATGATTTTTTGAATACTAACTAAATGAATTTTGAAAAGGACTAACGATTTTAGCTATAGCGGCGTGCTTCAGAAGAAGATATAATTTTTCTTCACTTGAAAATATTCTAAAGTATAATTTAGTGGCATAGTATTCAAAAACATGTCCAATAAAACTATCTTAGCTGTTGAAACAAGCTGTGACGAAACTGCTGTAGCAATTGTAAATAGTGATAAACAAGTTCTTGCTCACGAAATCCTGTCTCAAACGGAACATAAAACATGTGGTGGTGTGATTCCTGAAGTGGCGTCACGTGCTCATATGAATCATTTAAGTAATTTAATAAAGAATGCCATAGAAAAATCTAATCTTAATTTTTGTGAGCTGGATGCAATTGCAGCAACGTCAGGACCTGGGCTCATTGGCGGATTAATAGTTGGCACAATGATGGCTAAAGCAATCGCGCATGTAGCAAAAAAACCATTTATTGCGGTTAATCACTTAGAAGCACATGCACTCGTTATTAGGTTGATCTGTGAAGTAAAGTTTCCTTTTTTAGTCCTATTGATATCAGGCGGTCATTGTCAATTCTTGATTGCACAGAATGTAGGTAACTATATTAAACTTGGAGAAACACTCGACGATTCACTAGGGGAAGCATTCGATAAGGTTGCTAAGATGCTAGGTTTAAGCTACCCTGGTGGTCCGTTAATTGAAAAGCTTGCTAAAAAAGGAGATGATACAAGGTTTAAATTTCCAAGAGCAATGATAAAGCGTTCTGGATGTAACTTTTCATTTTCTGGAATTAAAACAGCAGTAAAAAATTTAGTACAAAAAATTGAAATGAGTGAGCAAGATGTATGGGATGTATGTGCTTCATTTCAAGGGTGTATTAGCGATATATTACTGGATAGGGTGAGCAATGCAATTATCATGGCTGAATCTTTAAATATCAAAATTCATGATTTTGTAATTACCGGAGGAGTTGCGGCAAATAATTTTTTAAGAGAAAAATTGAAAAAGCACATGACCTTAAATGTATTTTTCCCCCCTAGCAACTTGTGCACAGACAATGCAGTAATGGTCGGATGGGCAGGGATTGAAAACTTGCAGAAGAATTATATAGATTCACTGAATTTTGCACCAAGATCAAAATGGGAATTAGAAAATTGTTAAAAAACAAAGAAGTTCATTAGCAAACTCTCCTAAAAACATGATGACGTTTAGGCTTATCGACTTTATTGCGGCTATACAATCACCCTGGTCAGATTTTAACTTTAGCATGTATACTTGCTCTATCAAAAAGGCTTGAAAGTTTTTTATGGTTACGTAGACTTATCAATAAGATTAGAGTAGCTTTAGCTTCCCAGTGCAATATACAACCTATCGGCTCTCAGCCCCGATAGTAGTTGACTCTGCAGCAGTGGTCATATCATCTATCTTTCAAATATTTTATTATAAAATCTGTAAGTTTATCAAAATGTTGAAAACATAACAAATTCTCATAACCATTTATTGATTGACCATATATAATGGGTAAACAATTGGCACTTTGTGCACAAAAAATATCTGTTATGCTATCGCCAATAAAAAGTACATTCTCTTTATTTATAGGTAACACGCTTTCTTCCAGTGCAAATAACAGCGGTGTTGCAGATGGTTTATCTTCTGCGGTATCACCGGACCCAACTACTCTGTCAAAATAAGAATCTAACTTAAAATATGCAACTTCTTCGCGTAAATTAGTATTTTTCTTATTACTCACTATTGCTAGATAAACATTGCGGCTTTTCAACGTTTGTAACATTTCTTCTACCCATGGGTTCAGAGTAATATTTTGCAAAAGTGCTTTATCCAAATATTGTTGATATATCCGGTTTGCTTTTTTCCACTGATCACCAAATAAATTGACCATGTAACTCTTTCTTGATTCATGAGAGTTCCTATCTGCAGTTGTATTGCTGTATCCCATTAAGTCTATGGTATGCTTAATAGCATTAAAAATGTTGTCTTGAGTATCAACTAAGGTGTTATCCCAGTCAAATACTACTGCTAATGGGCTGGTTTTCATCTTTAATATTATTATACATTACAAATTAATAAGTAAATAGCATTTTAATAAAAAAAATGTAAACAGAGCTTAACTGTACAGTTCATCAGTGTCGAAAATGTCAGAAATGGATATAGTCTATTGAACTTGAAGCTTATCTTAGCTATACTTTATGATGAAGTTAATAAAAATTTTAATAAGATCAGTAAAACTAATTTCTGGCCAAGATAAACGAAGTGGGATTTTTTGATATAAATAGTATTAGACTAATTGGCAGGTATTTCATCAACCTCTTGTTGAGACTTGGCAGCGCATTTATATTTTTCATTCAATCTCTATATAACTGCTTTGCACCACCTTATTATTTTAGTAACATAGCAAGGCAAATTATAGAGATAGGATTTTTTTCTTTGCCGATTGTAGGGCTAACTGGGGTCTTTATAGGAGCAGTAATAGTTTTACAAACAGGCTTGAATAGCATGTTAATTAACCCAGAACAAGTAGTTCCTAAAATTGTTACGATTACAATTATAAAAGAATTGGGACCAGTTTTGATTGGTTTGATAATGGTAGGAAAGGCTGGATCGTCAATTGCAGCAGAAATTGGCACAATGCGAATTACTGAGCAAATAGATGCGCTTAAGACCTTGAATATCAATCCTTTTAAATATTTAATTGCTCCAAAGATTTTAGCATCAATTATAGTATTTCCAATACTTACAGTATGTGCAGATCTAATAGGAATATTTGGAGGTTATATCACCGCTGTCTTTGAATTTAATCATAATTTAAACATATATATCAAATATACGGCTCAATTTTTTAATATGTATGATCTTATAACTGGATTAGTAAAAGCAACTGTATTTGGAGCTATCATCTCCGTCACAAGCTGCTATTATGGCTACCATTGCCGAGAAGGTGCTCGAGGAGTTGGTGTGGCTACAACATCAACTGTTGTCGTATCATCTATATTTATCATTTTAACAAATTATATGCTTACTTTGATCTATGCATAGCCCCATAATATCGATATCAAATTTAAACTTGTCTTTTAATGATAAGACAATATTAAACGACCTAAACTTTGATATATTAAAAGGGGAATCATTAGTGATACTTGGCGGTTCAGGAAGTGGCAAATCAGTGCTCACAAAAATGATTATCGGCTTGCTGGCACCAGACTCAGGATCGATTAAAATAAATAGTAAAAGAAAAAATAAATTTGGGGTTTTATTTCAAAATTCTGCTTTATTTGATTACGCCACAGTATGGGAAAATATATCTTTTAATTATAAAAAACGCTTTAATATTAGCAAAAAAGAGGCAAAGTTGTTAGCAATTGAAAAGCTGAGTGATGTTGGGCTGGAAGAAAATATAGCAGACATGTTTCCAATAGAGCTATCAGGTGGAATGAAAAAAAGGGTAGCGCTTGCAAGGGCAATAGCACACAATCCTGAAATTATTATTCTGGATGAACCAACTTCAGGGCTAGATCCAATTATGTCGGATATAGTAAATGAAATAATAATAAAATTATCTAATGATCTTAATCCGACAATCATTACAATCACACATGATATTCATAGCGCATTTAAAATAGCTGATAAAATAGCTGTGTTATATGAGGGAGATATCATCTTTCATGGAACTGTTCAGGAAATACAGAGAACTAACAGCGAATACATACAAAAATTTATTCGCTGTATGCGAACAGAGTGACAAATTCTATTTACTACCTTGATACTTGCGGGGCATATAGTTCTCATCATGCTTGGCAAACACTGTATCTGCAAGAAAAGTCTCACCATCTACTATTTTACCTTGCACAACAACACCACTCTTTTCCGAAAACATCGGTGGAAGTATTCCTTGATATTTCACTACAACACTTTTGTTAAAATCTGTTATTTGAAAAACTACTTCACTTTCATTCCGTATCACACTATCTTCAACAACCATACCACCAACACGGATTGGCTTTTGATTATTTGGCAAAACTACGGCTTCACTAACTGTATAGAAGAATGAAATGTTTTCCTTGAGTGTTGTTAAAATAAAAAAGACTACACAACTTAAAAAGCATAAAATTCCTGAGGTTATAAGTAACCGCTTATGTTTCTTCTTCATTATTATTTTTCAGGCTCTTTAAAATTTTTTTGCTTTTTGTGTAACAAGAAATGGTAAAAATCAATTCTCCTATAATCAATGTAAAGCTAATAAGATAAGCAAAAAACACATACGTATTCATTATGTCTCACCAATAAATAGTTCACCTGCATCAAAATAAATTAAGCTTCCATCTTTTTGTTGCAATATTAATCTACCACTTTTATCTATATCAGTAAAAGCTCCTTCATACAATTTGTCAGCTAATTTTATACTGATTTGCTTATTTAGCTTAAATGCTCTTTGTAACCACATTTCTCTTATAGCATCAAATCCGCTAAGTAGCCACTCCTTTCTTAGTTTATTAGAATTTATTATTAATTCTTTTAATAAGTCTAAAGGTGTCATTCCAGCGCGTGACGCTGGAATCCAGGAAAAAGAAGAATGGATCCCAGTGTCAAGCACTGGGATAACAGGATGGGATTCTGAGATGTCAGTAGATTGTGCAAAAAACCTACTGATGCACGTTGCCTCTGGTAGTGGCGCATGATTAATGTTAATTCCAATTCCTATCACCAGCCAATTCGAATTGGATTTTCTTTCAAGCAATATTCCACTTATTTTTTTGTTATCTATTAGGATGTCATTTGGCCATTTGTATTGAATGTTACTATCATTTATGAATGACAGTAAAGTGTTTCCTACAGCAAGAGCTGCAATAAAAGTCAATTCCGTTAATGTGCTGATATCCGTTGCTTGGTTAATTATCAAACTCCCATAAAAATTACCCTCAGGAGAAACCCAGCTTTTCCCAGTGCGTCCCCTGCCCTTTGTTTGTTTGTCAGCAATGATGACAGTTTCAGTTGATATCCCTTTATCAATTAAATCCAGTGCTTCTTCATTCGTACTTGAAACCTCTTTGTAGTGGTGAATATTAAATCCTTCAAATGTTTCAGAAACCATTATTACGGTTAAGAGAACCTGACGGTTGTATACCACTAAGGTGTTGTTGATTATTTACGCTCCACAACATTGCACTAGGACCACTTTCGATATCCTTACTAACTTGTGCGCTACATTCTAATACAACAGACCTGGGTAATTTTACATGACTGCGAACTATTTGATCATTAGTAGAAGATATAATAAATGCTGGATAATTATCAAAGCTTTCATAATTTTGATCTGAATCATTCATAGTATTAGGATCAGCACTAATACCTACAAATGCATTATTTAGTAAACGAGCTGGTACAGCTTGATCCTCTGTAGGTGTTGAATCACAGTACATATTAGGAATTGGTACATTTTTCTCTGGAGATCTAAGCCACAGATTAAAATAGCTGGTCGATCGGTTATCCATGCTGTCAAAAGTCTTTTCACCTACACATAGCCTGGTAGATTAGATCGTATTACTTGATCCATTCTAGGTTGTTGTAAAACGCTTCCTTCTACTATCATAGAGTCAGATATGGATGATGATAAATCACTCTCATCAAGATGACTTTGTCTATAACTCATTATATCATGCACATTATTGAAGTATATCATAGGTGAAACAGAAAATGGTTGAGATTGATTGAAGCTATTTGAAGGAGAAGATGCATACATAGGAACAGATGATAGTTCGTTTAGCGATATTTCTGAAGTCATGCTAGAGTAACTATCACTCAAAGAAGAATCACTAGTTGTATTTAAGAAATTAGGAAATTTTAAACTAAAAAACGTGGGTTCCCCTTGATCATTACGCAATATATTATACACACTCTTATTAAGTGGTTGAAATTGCAATGAGCCCCTTTTTTCAGTTTGCGGTACTTCTACCTCTATTACTAAATCACCAACTGGTTGTTGTTGTGAAACAGGAGCAACTAACTTTTCGGGCTCTTGTGGAAGCAATGGTGTAGCAGGCACAATTTTCTCTTCTTCTTGTACTAAACTTCTTTCTTCATCTTGATTTTTACTTCTTAATTCTTCATCAACTTCATTAGGCTTACCCTTACTGTGCACGGCAGAAACAGTAAGTACTGCTAATGTGATTAACGAAGCCAATGCAACCATTACAGAAATAGTAAAAATTGCCAGAGAAGCTATAGAAACTACCATACCAAATTTAATTGCTAAAGCAACATAAGGGAAATATAAAACAGCTACAGTGCTAGATCCACCTAGCAAGACAGCGGCAATTGCAAACTTTAAAACAGTTTTTCTTTTACTCATTTTTGCCTCACACAAAATATTAAAAATCAATTAATTATAAACACTAAATCACTAATTTGTCAATACATTGATTAATGAATAAAGATCTTCCACATATAAGAAAAGGATGAGATTGACCAATGAGGCTACTATAGTAACCACAAGTAAACCTTTCGAACAATCAATTTTACTACTGCTGGCCTTATCAAAATACATAGCCTTCATGATATTTAGATAGTAGTAACACGATATTACGCTCGCTACTACCAAGACTAAAGATAAAGTAATAAAGCCAGATTTTATTAAGCTTTTGAATATAAAAAATTTAGCAAAAAAACCTGCAAGCGGAGGTATTCCTGACATCGAAAGTAATAGTAAAGAAAGATGAAAAGCTAAAATCGGCTGTTTTTTGCCGACACCAGATAAATTCGCAATGTTGCAATCATCGTCATCAATTTGTATTAAATATGAAAATAATCCTATGCTTGTGATGATATATATTACCAAATACATCAATGCACTACTTGTTCCCGCTTGTGTGAAAATAGAAAGTGCAGCAAATATAAAACCAACGTGACCGATTGAACTGTAAGCAAACAATCTTTTCAAATTTTTCTGGCGCAAAGCCCCAAAAGCTGAGATAAGGACGGATAATACTGATACATATATAAGGATAGGCTGAACGTATTTTTGTATACCAACTAGCTCTTCATTGATGAAACGAATTAAAAATGCTAAAAGTGTAGCCTTTGGAGCTGTAGAAAAGAATGCAGTTACTATAGTTGGAGCACCTTGGTAGACATCTGGAGCCCACATATGAAAAGGAGCAGTAGCTAATTTAAAACACAAGCCAATCAGAATAAAGACCAATCCGAAAACTATTCCATAAGTTATTTGATTATTTTGCAAAAATGAACTGAGCTCGGAAAAATTGGTTTGCTCTGTGTATCCATAAAGTAATGACATACCATACAGCATAATACACGAGGATAAAGCGCTAAGCGTGAAATATTTTATACCTGCTTCACATGAATAAACTGAATCTCTATTAAAGCTCGCAAGCACATACAAAGATATACTCATGAGCTCAAAAGCTAAATAAAAAGAAATCAGACTATTTGCTGACACTAAAGTTATCATGCCAAACAGTGCAAAAAGGATCAATATGGAAAATTCATATTTATAGTTGTATTTTGATAGATTTAGCAGTAAAAGTACTAAAATTCCAGTGCTAAGAATTAACCCTTGCGCTGATCTGATGTATAAATTGAGTTTTAATAACGAATTAAAGAGAAAAATTTCATTAGTTTCTACCGAAAAAATTAAAATAATCAAAGTAACCACTGTGCAGCCAAGCGCTAGTAAGTGAGTGGTGCGGCGGTTAAATATAATCCCAAGCATCAGCAGTATTAATGAGGAGATAATCGAGAAAGTTTCTGGCAATATCTGTAGATAACTCATAGCGTATTATATTTGATTAACAAATTCGCCATGCACGGCTTCAAATAACTAAGTACAAGCGTTGGGTAGAATCCAAGAAAAATAACAAACACCGCAAGCAGAACTAGAACAGATAACTCTATTTTATCCAAACGATTACTTAATAAGTTAGAATAGCTAACTCCCCATATTGCCTGCTTACACAAATTCAGCATATATACAGCGCTTAAAATAGTGCCAAGCGCAATGAAACCTGTGAAAAATTTGATGCTCTTAAATATTCCAATCATAGCCAAAAACTCACCAATGAATCCAGATGTGCCAGGCAGACCTATTGAAGCCATTGAAAACAAAATAAACATGAATCCAAACCTTGGCATTGTGTTTACTATGCCAAAATATTTTGCAATTTTCAAAGTTCCAGTTCGAGTATATAGCATTCCAACACATAAGAATAATGCAGCGGAGATAAAACCGTGATTAATCATTTGAAATACAGCCCCAAGCACCCCCTCTTCATTAAAAGAGAAGAGTCCGGCGGTAACAATTCCCATATGAGCTATTGAAGAATAGGCTATTAATTTTTTTATGTCATCCTGGGCAAACGCAACTAGAGAAGCATATATTACCGCAATAGTGCTTAGCACAATAACGAAATTTGCAAAGTGTAAACTCGCATCAGGAAGCATCGGAATAGAGAATCTTAAAAATCCATATCCTCCCATTTTTATAAGCAAACCAGCTAAAATCACAGATCCAGAAGTTGGTGACTGCACATGCGCATCAGGAAGCCAAGTGTGAAATGGAAACATCGGCACTTTTATTGCAAAAGAAACAAAAAATGCAATCCATAGCAATGACTGCACTTTAAGGTCGAGACTCGGCATTAATGTAGCTAATTTTTGTATATTAAGTGTCCCAAAGATACTGTAAATGTATACCAACCCAAGCAGAAATAATAACGAGCCAGTGAACGTATAGAGAAATAATTTAAATGTTGCATACACTCTTTGTTTCCCACCCCAAATGCCAATAATAAAGAACATTGGTATTAAAACAGCTTCAAAAAATACATAAAAGCTTATGGCATTCAGGGAAATAAAGAACCCAATTACAAAATTCTCAAGGAGCAGAAATAAAGCCATGTATGGCTTTAGATTTGTATCACTCATTTTACAATTGTAGAGTATACAAATGACAAACAAAAAAGTTGTAAGCAAAAGGAAAAGCAGAGATATTCCATCCACCCCTATCCCGACATCCTTGATAGGATAACTTACAAATTGAAAGTCCGCATTGTTATAATCAAACTCTATAAAAACTATAACACTGAGCAAAAGCGGAAGAATAGCAAAAAGTAAGGATATAAGCTTTAAGTGTATAGATTTATAATCAACTTTGATTAAAGATAAAATTAACGCTCCGATCAGCGGAAGCAAAAATATACTAAGTAACAACACCTTCTATTTCATTCCAATAATATATAAAGCACCAATTATTAAACTAACAAACATAATAAACGCATAATCAAATATATAGCCAGTTTGCAATTTTATAGAGTTTTGCGAACATCTGTTAACCACTCTTACAATACCATTTGGTCCGAATGAATCAATAATTTTAACATCAAACTTCCATAAGAGCCTAGATATAAGCCTTATCGGTGCAATTATTACAAACTCATACACCTCATCAAAATACCATTTATTCTGTAAAAACTTAAGCAAAAATTTGCTCTTAATTTGTTTGACTATTTGATAGTGATAAACAAGATACGCAAGTGCTATTCCACTTAGGCTCACTAAAGTTGGTAACAGTTTTATAAAAAAGTTGTGAACTTCATGCTCATCAACAACCACTAGACTTGATTTCCAAAACTCATTATTAGTGATGTTCAAAATATTTGCTCCCCATATTCCAGAAAACACCGACCCAAACGCAAGGATTAGTAGCGGTATAAGGATAATTTTTGGTGCTTCATGCGCTTTCCAGTTACCTTGTGCTTTACCGTGGAACACGAGAAATAATAATCTCCAAGAATAAAATGCTGTAAAGAATGCAACGATTAAGCTTATCACAAAAGCAAAACTATCAGTACTATAAGCATGTTCAATTATTAAATCCTTTGAGTAAAAACCTGCAAATGGAAATATCCCTGAAAGCGCAAGAGATCCAATCCACATTAAAGTATACGTATAAGGAATTTTCTTCCAGCAATTTCCCATTTTCTGAATATTTTGCTCATGATGCATCGCATGAATAACATTGCCTGCACCAAGAAATAGCAGTGCTTTAAAAAAAGCATGAGTCATTAAGTGGAAGATAGCGATATTATAAGCAGAAAGCCCACACGCCATGAACATATAACCAAGTTGGCTGCAGGTTGAATAAGCAATTATTTTCTTTATGTCATTCTGAGTAATCGCAACTGTAGCTGCAAAAAAAGCAGTGAGTGCTCCAACAATAACTATTAATTCCCTTGCAACACTTGATAATTCAAAGAGTGGTGAACATTTTGCTACTAAAAATATACCTGCTGTTACCATAGTTGCAGCATGAATAAGCGCAGACACAGGAGTTGGCCCTTCCATTGCATCTGGTAACCAAACATGTAGACCAAGCTGCGCAGACTTTCCCATACAGCCAATAAAAAGTAATATGCATATTATGTGAATAGTTTTGAATTCACAGCAGAACGCTTTAATGTTCTGAGTGCCAAGAAAATCAGCTGTGCCAAATACTTCATTAAATTCCAAAGAATGAAATGTGTAATAAATAAGAAAAATTCCAATCAACAGTGCAAAGTCCCCTACCCTATTTACAATAAAAGCCTTGATCGCTGCATTATTGGCAGAATATTTTTGAAACCAAAACCCTATGAGTAAATAAGAACATAAACCAACTCCTTCCCAGCCGAAAAAAAGTTGTACAAAATTGTCACTTACTACAAGCACAATCATGCAAAACGTAAACAGTGACAAGTATGAGAAAAACCTCGCTTTTCCCTTATCATGTTCCATATACCCGATGGAATAGAGATGCACCACCAACGAAACTGTCGTAATAACAATCAGCATTAAGGACGAAAGAGCATCAACATTAATTGCCCAATTTAACTTTAATATGCTTAATGAAAATAGAGGAAATAAACTCAAGTGATAATTTTCAGAAAAATTAAGAAAAACGTACCAAGATAAAGCCGCAGATATTCCAATCCCCGCAGTTGTAATTAACTGACTAAAAATATCCTTTCTAAAAAAAGCTGCAAACAATGAACTGAGCAGTGGCAAAAATACTATTAATTTCAGTACATCCGTCATACTTTTATTCTTTCATTAAGTTTGCTTGTTCAACATCTATGTTGCCACGACTCCTATAATATACAACTAGTATCGCAAGTCCAACTCCCGACTCTGCTGCAGCAACAGTTAAAACAAACATGACAAAAATTTGCCCAGCTATATCATTCATAAATGCAGAAAAAGCAACCAAATTTATGTTAATTGCCAGCAATAATATTTCTATTGATAATAATATATTGATTATACTCTTGCGGTTGATAAAAATACCGCACACTCCGACAGTGAATAAAATAGCAGCAACTATCAAAAAATGATTTAATCCTATTTCCATTCTACTCCCTTTCCAAATCGAGCCTTAACTAATTTTACAGATGAAGATTGCGTCAATTGTTTCAATACATTCTGTTTTTTAACCCCTTTTTTCTTATCTTGTAAAGTGAGAGCAATTGCACCAACAATCGCAACAAGGAGCAAAATACCAGAAAGATGGAAAGCATACATGTAGTCAGTATATAGCAAATTACCAATAGCTTTCACGTTGTTGGTATTATAATTTATAACATTACTTATATCCGCCGATGAGCTACGAATGACAAAGCCAATAATTAAAAAAAATGCAACACAGAGCACAGCACCAAGTGTGTAATGCTTTGAAAAACCCTGACGCAATCTTATGTAGTCAATATCAAGCATCATAACTACAAAAAGAAATAACACTGCAACTGCGCCGATATAGACTATCAGCACCATCATAGCAATGAACTCAGCTCCAAGAAGAATAAAAAGCACTGCAGAATTAACGAAGGTAAAAATTAAAAATAACACTGCATGTACGGGATTTCTCACGCTGATTACACAAACAGCAGATAAAATGCTAAGAATTGAAAAAAAATAAAAGAAAAAAGACATCAACGTACGACTTTCAACGCTACTTATCTAATTAAAGCACTATTGCAATAAAGTCAATGTTATATTAAATATTTGGGACTCTATCCTTACTCAACCATTGAGGAGTAAGCGCTTCTCTCAAGGCAGACCACATATCCATCGGAAATGTTTAACAAATTGGCCAGATATTAACGCTGCTATCGATTTTATATTTCAAAAATTTGGGAAAGCTTATCTTGAATTACCCATATAAGCGTTATCTATCCCATATTTCTATCACATCATCACTACAATCTATTATTTCTGCCTTTTTGAATTTATAACACTCATTAATGGATTGAATACCTAAATTTGCTATAAAAGGGGTGGCATCGTTGCCTAAAATCTTACCACTACGGCATATTATCAATCTGTCAATTAAGTTATGTTTTAACAATTCGGTAATCAATTCCCCTCCTCCTTCAACTAATAGTCTGGTTATTCCAATCTCTGAAACAAGTTTTGGCATAGTAGTTTTTAAACAGACTTTACCTGAATTATTTGAATCAACTATCAAATAATTAATATTCTTTATCTTTTCTTTTGCTTCTTTATTTGTGATTATCCAAGTTGCTACTTTATTTCCTGCTCTCACACATGTCATCCCAGTGTTCCCCCCTATTGTCATCCCAGTGCCCCGACACTGGGATCCAGATTCCAGCGTCACGCTCTGGAATGACATGGAATGGTGTTTTGGACCTGCAGTTTTTGCAATATTATGCTTTTCCTTCAACTTGGCTTGGCTATCTATAATTAGCCTTATTGGTGATCTGTCTTCAAGCCCTGGTAATCTGCAAGTGAGTAGTGGATCATCATTAACAAGGGTGTTGCTTCCTATCATAATCGCATCATATTTTGCTCTAAGCTTGTGCACCCAATTTCTCGTGTCCTCACTTGTTATCCACTTACTTTCGCCTGTAAATGTTGCGATTTTTCCGTCAAGAGTTGTTGCAATTTTACAGGTTATAAATGGTCTATGTAGTGTTTTAGTAAGAAAAAACCCGATATTTAGTTTTTCTGCCTCCTTTTGCATAATTCCATATGTAACCTCAATTCCTGCTTCTTTCAAAGTTTTAATTCCTTTGCCTGAAACCCTCTCATCAGGGTCAATAGTTGCAATTACTACTCTTTTTATTCCAGCATTAATGATTTCTGAGACGCAAGGCCCTGTAACTCCATGATGGCAGCATGGCTCAAGAGTTACATACATAGTTGCACCACAAACTGAATCTTTCACATTTTTTAAAGCAACTATTTCTGCATGTGGGCGTCCACCGATTCCTGTATATCCTTCACCGATCAGTATGCTATTTTTTACAATGACACACCCAACAGCAGGATTTGGTGCAACATTTCCAAGATTCTTTTCTGCAAGCTTCAATGCAACTGACATGAATTGATCATCAAGCATCAGAAAGAAGTCATTTCGTATGAGGTATCAAAAATTCGTCTGTGCTCATGTATAGCAAATCTATCTGTCATGCCCGAGATGTAGTCACATATTATTAATGAACGCTCGGACCAATAAGCAAGCTTGCTCCACTCAGTTGGAAGTAGATCAGGATTTGCATAAAAACATTGAAAAAGCTCTTGTATTATACGTTTTGCCTTATTCATTGTTCTATTCAGTTTGTAGTGCCTATATATTTTTTCCATATTAAATTTTTTCATCTCTTTTGTGGCGTTTTCAATTTCTAGTGAAAATGTAACTAATGGTTTATCCATTTTTCTTATATCTTCAATATCCTTTATTCTATAATTTTCAATATTCTTTTCAGTCTGAGAAACAACATCACTTATCATAATACCTATAATTCTACTCAGAGATTCATGTATAAGTTTGCTTTGAGGCAGTTTTGCATATTTACCTTTTATATCTTTAAACGCTGTCCCGATTAACGGAACATCCAGCAAATCTTCAACTACAATTAAATTCGCCCTCAATGCATCGTCAAGATCGTGAACGCTATAAGCAATATCATCAGCAATTGAAGCAACTTGCGCTTCACCACTGGAAAACTCCTCAAATTTTAGGTCATATTTTTCATTATATTCAAGCATCAATTTATTATTGGTTTTAGATTTTGCATGTTTTCCAAGCAAAGGTCCATTATGCTTTGCAACCCCTTCAACAACTTCCCAACTTAAGTTCATACCATCAAAATCAGCATGTTTTTGCTCAAGATAAGTTAAAATCCTTATAGCCTGAACATTGTGATCAAACTCATACTTTTCATTATGAAGATTTAAATCTAGAACTGATTTCTTCAAAGCATCCTCACCTGCATGACCAAATGGCGGGTGACCAAGATCATGTGCAAGCGCTATACATTCGGTAATATCTTCATTTAAACCAACTCTACGTGCAATTGATCTTGCAACTTGTGCAACTTCAAGACTATGAGTGAGTCGTGTACGATAGTAATCATGCTCATAATTAATAAAGACTTGTGTTTTGTACCCTAACTTTCTAAATGCATTAGAGTGGATAATACGGTCTCGATCACGCTGAAAACAACTGCGACTTTCATCTTCTGATTCTTTAAAGTACCTTCCTCTTGTTCTATTTAGTAGGCATGCATAATTTAATAGAAAATTATTGTTTGACATGTAGAATTTCCACTATAATAAAATGATCAATAATAAACGGTGGTGACTATGTCAACAAATTACAACATTAACCTAACTGACAATGCATTAAAAAAAATTCACTCTCTTGTAGAGAAGGAAGAGGATAAGAGTTCTGTTTTGCGAATTGCAGTTTCAGGTGGCGGATGTTCTGGTTTTAAATATAATTTTCTTATCGATCAAATGGACAAAAGTCTATCTTTGAGCGATGACGATGATGATTACGATGAATTTGATGATGAAGATGATGATGATTTTGATGACGACGAGGAGGGAGAAGATTATAAAGGCCATTCAAGTTTTAGCAAAACTGGGAGAGATATAGTAATTAACGATAAAAATGGAAACCCTGTACTTATGGTTGATAATTGCTCAGTGAAGTTTTTGAATAACTCAATTATAGATTATACTGAGGATCTAAGTGGTTCTGGTTTCCAAATAAAAAACGTTCTTGCTAAGTCTCAATGTGGGTGTGGTAGCAGCTTCTCTGTTTAGTAAAAAAATTGGTCATTCCAATGTTCGTTTCTTGTCGTCCAAGTAGCTCTCCTCTTGTTATACCAGTACTTTTTTTCCTGTCATCCCAGTGCATGACACTGGGATGACAGATGATAATGTAGCGCTAAAGCTGACTTCTGTAGATAAAAGCTTTAAGGATAGCTCTACTGTTATAAAAGATATCAATTTAAGTGTTGCAAAAGGACAGGTAGTTGCATTAATCGGCAGTTCAGGTACCGGGAAAACAACTATATTGCAGATTGCAGGCTTATTGGATAAGCCAACTTCTGGTGTAGTTGCAATAAATGGGGTTAATTGTACACAAGCCAGCAATAAACAGAAAACACACATAAGAAGAAATTTCCTTAGCTTTGTCTATCAATTTCATTATCTACAGCAAGAATTGTCGGTCCTCGAAAATATCATGCTTCCTCAACTCATTGCAGGCAAAAGCAAAGCTGAAGCAAGGAAAAATTCACAAATGATATTAGAAAAATTTGGCCTGGAAAATAAAGCAAATAGTATGATATCTGAGATTTCTGGTGGAGAGAGGCAAAGGATTGCAATAACAAGAAGTATTGTCAATTCCCCCAAGCTTTTACTTGCAGATGAGCCGACAGGAAATTTAGATCCAACAAATTCTTTAGACGTATTTTTGCTATTATATTCATATATAAAGGAAAATAATCACTCTATGCTCATAGTGACTCATAACCACCAACTTGCAGAAAAGGCAGACTGTATTTTTCAATTGAAGGATCAGACATTAGTGAAATTATAGTACTTCTACCATTACCATTTGCTTTGGAAAGTATTATACAATTAACTGCATATGCCATGAATTCTTGAGCACTACCAAAAGCTGAATATTTTAACAGCTTTTATTTGCTTAACTCGACTGATCATAATGTGGCACTACTACGCTCTCTTCTTCACCAGAGTGTGAATGACAACTGTCACCCCTTAACCATTTTTCGTCATAAGTTTCAATATCAAAATATTCCTCACATTTATTTACATTATCACTAAGTGAAAGTGCTCTAATCTTACTCATAATTAAACCTGTACCAGCAGGAATTAACCTTCCCACTATAACATTTTCTTTTAATCCAGTTAAAGGATCATCCTTTCCACAGAATGCTGCTTCTGTAAGCACTTTTGTTGTTTCTTGGAAAGAGGCAGCAGAAATAAAGGAGTTGGTTTCAAGGCTTGCTCTAGTAATCCCCTGCAAAATAGGAAGATACTCAGCAGGTCGTTTGCCAGAGTTATTCATAGCCTCATTTTCTTTATCAATTTCCAGCTTATCGATAGTTTCACCGATTAAGTACATAGTATCGCCAGGGTCAGTAATTTCTACTTTCTGTAGCATTTGTTTTAATATCACTTCTAAGTGCTTATTATCTATACGTACACCCTGCAATCTATAAACTTGCTGTATTTCAGAAATCATATAGTGCGCTAAAGCTTCTAATCCAAGTACGCGTAAAATATCATGAAGATCAGGATCACCATCCATTAATAGATCACCTTTACGGACAAAATCACCTTCATTGACTATTACATGCTTACTTCTTGATACCAGATATTCAACTGGAGAAATCTGTTCATCTGTAGGCCTAATCAATATACTACGTTTTCCTCTTCGATCTTTCTCAGAGAATACTATATGTCCATCTATTTCACTAACGATAGCATGCTCTTTAGGACGGCGTGCTTCAAATAATTCTATAACTCTCGGTAAACCACCAGTAATATCACGAGTTTTTACTGACTCTCTTGGTGTTCTTGTAATAACATCACCAGCATAAACTTTCTGACCATCTTGTACATTAAGTACTGCACCAAGTGGTATAAAGTAACACGCTTCAACGCCACTTGCAAGTGTCATTATTTCACCATTATCATCCAGTAGGACTATACGAGGACGGAAATTAGCTCCGCCTGAATGCAATTTCCAATCTTTTACTACTTTGCTTGATATCCCAGTAGATTCATCCATAACCTCTGTGATTGAAACTCCATCTTTTAAATCCTGGTAAGATACAGTACCAGTCTTTTCCGTGATAATAGGTAATGTATAAGGATCCCACTCTGCCACTTTATCACCAAGTTTCACAGACTCACCTTCACCTACTACATAAAGCTTAGCACCATAAGGTACACTGTGCCTTAATTTCTCACTACCCAAACTATCAACTAATACAACTTCACAAGAACGGCTTATTACAATTTTATTTTCGTTTTTATCTATAATTATATTACTATTGTTTAGTTTTATTTTAGCATTAATAGAGGCTATAATATTTGAGGATTCAACACCTCTTGTCATTACTCCACCTATATGGAAAGTACGCATTGTTAGCTGAGTACCTGGCTCTCCAACAGATTGTGCGGCTATCACACCAACTGCTTCACCTATTGAAACAATTTTACCAGTTGCAAGATCTCTTCCATAACATAGAGCACATAAACCAGGGCTCATTTCACAAGTCAAAGCTGACCTGATTTTCACGGCATCAAGCCCTGCAATATTAATTTGTTTTACTTTATCCTCATCAATTAATTCCCCTGCTGTGACTAATAGTTCTTTTGTTACTGGGTTATATATATCATTTGCAGCTGTTCTGCCAAGCACAACACTCTCTAAAGATGCAACTATAGTACTTCCTTCAACCGTAGCTCTAACAACAAGACCATTTTTTGTTCCACAATCATGCTTTGTAACTATGCAATTTTGAGATACATCAACCAAACGACGAGTTAAATATCCAGAATTTGCAGTTTTAAGTGCAGTATCAGCCAAACCTTTACGTGCACCGTGGGTAGAATTAAAGTACTCAAACACGTTTAATCCTTCACGGAAATTAGAAATTATAGGCGTTTCTATAATTTCACCTGAAGGTTTCGTCATAAGCCCTCGCATCCCTGCTAGCTGTTTCATTTGTGAAGTAGAACCCCTTGCACCAGAATTAACCATCATATATACAGAGTTATATTTTCCGTTTGTGCTATATATAGACATTGCTTTTAACATGTCACTAGCTATCACATCTGTACACTTAGACCATTCGTCTATAACCTTGTTATACCTCTCACTTCTTGTAATTAGCCCGTCCTGGTATTGCGCAGAAAATTTCTTAATTTCACCTCTCGCGTGATCAACATGCATAGCTTTAGTATCGGGTATTACCATATCATGACGACCAAAGGATGCTCCAGAAAATGTAGCATATTCAAAGCCAAGAACCATTAATTTATCAGAAAAAGCCACTGTAGCACTTTGACCACAGTTACGATATACTAAATCGACTATATTGGTTATTTCCTTAACTGTTAATATCTGATTTATTAGATCAAAGCTTAAATTCTCATGTTGAGGGAAAATCTGCCATAATATTAAGCGACCAGGGGTTGTACAAACAGTCCTATAGCTTGCCTCGCCATTATCTTTAATATACTCCATTCTATATTTTACATTAGAATGGATATGCAAAGATCCATCACTTAAGGAATGCTCAACGTCACAAAAAGCACCAAAAAATGGTAAATCATCTGCTGCGTCAGTTAACTCTTGTAAAGTTAGATAATATATACCAAGTACTATATCTTTACTTGGAACTATAATTGGTCGGCCATTAGAAGGACTTAAAACGTTATTAGTAGACATCATTAAGACCCTAGCTTCCAGCTGAGCTTCTAGCGAAATCGGTACATGCACCGCCATTTGATCACCATCAAAATCAGCGTTAAATGCTGTACAGACAAGCGGATGCAATTGTATTGCTTTACCCTCAATAAGGATCGGCTCAAAAGCTTGAATACCAAGTCTATGTAACGTAGGTGCCCTATTCAATAAAACAGGATGTTCCTTTATTACTTCTTCTAGCATATCCCAAACTTCTGGTTTTTCTGCTCTTATCAATTTACTAGCAAATTTAATAGTTGGAGCCATGCCATACATCTTAAGCTTTGAATAAACAAAAGGTTTGAACAATTCAAGAGCCATTCTTTTTGGCAGACCACATTGATTCAGTTTCAAAGTTGGACCAACAACTATTACAGAACGTCCAGAATAATCTACCCTCTTACCCAGTAGATTTTGACGGAAACGACCTTGTTTTCCTTTTAACATATCACTAATGGACTTTTTATATCCAACAGCACCAGCTTTATTTGTAAGAGTATTACGACGGCTATTATCAAAAAGAGAATCAACAGCCTCTTGTAACATCCTTTTTTCATTACGAATCATAATCTCAGGAGGATTTAAGCTTAATAACTTCCTCAGCCTATTATTTCTATTAATAATAGTTCTATAGTGATGATTCAGATCAGAAACTGCAGGACGACCACTTTCCAGTGACACTAAAGGACGTAAATCAGGTGGTAAAATAGGAATAGTTGTAAGTATCATCCATTCAGGTCTGTTCCCAGATTTAATAAAGTTTTCAACAATACGTAATCTCTTTATAATTTTCTTTCTTTTTATTTCAGAAGTAATAGATTCTAACTCTAACCTTAAATCCCTTCTGATTGCATGTAAATCGAGGCGTGATAATAATTCTCTTATGGCCTCAACGCCTTGCATAGCTATAAAGCTATCAACTCCATAGCTATCCTTAGCTTCATTATAAGTTTTTTCACTAATGATCTCGCTTTTCTCAAAAGGAGAAACAAGAGGATCTATTACAATATAATTATCGCTATATAAGATATTCTCAATATCTCTCAGAGATATATCTAGCAATGCTCCAATTCTTGATGGGAGTGATTTCAAAAACCATATATGAGCAACAGGAGACGCAAGCTCTATATGACCCATCCTTTCTCTTCTTACTTTAGAAGATGTAACCTCCACTCCACATTTTTCACATATGCGACCTCTGTGTCTTCTTTTTTTGTATTTTCCACATAAACATTCATCATCATTAACAGGACCAAAAATCTTAGGGCAAAACAATCCACCTTTCTCAACTTTGAATGTACGATAATTTGCAGTTGAAACATCTTTTATCTCGCCATAAGACATAGATGTAATGCTTTCAGGGCTAGCAACTGATATGCTTATCTTATCAAAAGACTGTGCAATGTTAGTGTGAGATATATCACCAATAACTACATCATTTTGCTTTAAAACTACATTCAAACATAAAGAACGTAATTCTTTTATCATCACATTGAAGGACTCAGGAATTCCACACTCAAAATTACTGTCGCCTTTTATTATCGATTCGTAAATTTTAACCCTACCGTTAATATCATCAGACTTCACAGTTAACATTTCCTGTAAAGTATAAGCAGCACCATAAGCTTGCAATGCCCAACATTCCATTTCACCAAAACGCTGGCCACCAAAGTGAGACTTTCCTCCAAGCGGCTGTTGAGTCACTAGACTATAAGGACCTACTGAACGCGCATGAATTTTATCATCAACTAAGTGATGCAGCTTAAGCATGTACATGTAACCGACAGTAACCTTACGGTCAAATTTCTCTCCAGTGCAACCGTCATATAATACAGACTGACCAGAGTTATCTAAGCCAGCGATTTCAAATAATTTTGTTATTTGTTCATCCTTTGGACCTTCAAACACAGGCGCAGCAACAGGTACACCATCACGTAATTTGTGTGCAAATTCAATGAGATTATCATTGCTAATATCACGGATATTATTACAGATAGATACATTATTACCGCAGCTATAAACTTCAATAAGGAAGTTCCGTAAATTACTGTACAAGCTTTTACAAGAATTCAAGCAATTTTCTACTAATTCATTCAACTCATCATTTAGAGCACTTTTATTTACTACATTTAAGATAGAAGCAGTTATTTCATTGTCACTCAGATCTTCAATTTTCCTATTATCAAGATATATTACTGCAAACTTTGCAAAATTATCATCGTCAAGAGATCTGATTGCGTTACAAAAAACATTTTTGATTTTACTGATCTCGTCGAGAATATTGCCTACCTTTTCTCCCAATTTTTTGCAAGCCCAACCAACATGAGTTTCCAGTATTTGCCCAACATTCATTCGTGAAGGTACACCAAGAGGGTTAAGAATAATATCAACAGGAGTACCATCTTCTAAATATGGCATATCTTCAACTGGTACAACTCGCGATATAACTCCTTTATTCCCATGTCTACCAGCCATTTTATCGCCAGGCTGCAAGCTATGCTTCACAGCAATGAAAACCTTAACTGCCATCGACACACCTTGAGGCAAGTCATAACCTTCATTCAATTTTTCTACTTTTCGCTTAAACTGCACTATTGCAGTGGATACTTTTTCATCAAAATCTTTTTTGAGATTCTTAACTTGTTCTAAAATAGGTGTACATTCAAGCCCTATGCCCCACCATTGTTCACGATCAATAGAATCCAATTTCTCTTGATCACTTGAACCAGAGTGAATAATGAGTTTTTGTAGTTCATCATAAAAATATTCACTAGTAACATTTATTATATAATCCCGCTCTTTTTCAAAATCATTAATTTCTTTCTGTTTAATAAGTAATGCTCTTTCATTTTCCTCAACTCCCCTACGTGTAAAAACTTGTACATCAATTACTGTGCCTTCAACATCTGGGGATGTATATAAAGAGGAATCAGAGCAATCAAATGACTTTTCACCAAAAATTGTCATTAATAGCTTTGTTTCAGGGGGCAATGAAAGAGAAGGCTTAGGAGTCACTTTTCCGACAAGAATATAACCCGGTCCAACTCTTGTACCAACTTTCACTATACCACTATCATCCAAGTGATATAAATTTTCTTCATTAACATCAGGTATAGCACGAGTTATTTTCTCTGACCCGAGTGGAGTGTCATGCACAACACACTCAAATTCTTCTATATGGATAGAAGTAAAAAGATCTTTTTTAACAACTTCACTGGAAATAATAATAGAATCTTCAAAATTATAGCCTTGCCAAGACATAAAAGCGACTAGCAAATTTTTACCAAGAGCCAGTTCTCCATTGTTAATCGCAGAACCATCAGCAATAACATCACCCTCTTTAACATAATCACCTACACGCACAAGAGGCCTTTGATTGATACAAGTATTATGATTTGAACGTTGAAATTTTCTTAAATGATAAATATCCACATCCAGGTAATTGATTTTTTCTTTATCAAAAGCACGTATGACTATAGAGTTACTATCTGAACTATCAACTATGCCATCACGTTTTGCTAAAACTACAGCACCAGAACCAGAAGCTGCAAAAGATTCCATACCAGTAGCAACCAAAGGAGCAGTAGGTTTCAATAAAGGTACAGCTTGACGTTGCATGTTTGAACCCATCAACGCTCTATTGGCATCATCATTTTCTAAAAATGGAATTAAAGAAGCTGCAACTGATATCACCTGTTTAGGAGACACATCAATGTAACCAACTTGATCACTACTTACCATAACAAAACTACCAGCATACCTACAGTATAGCATGTCATCGACAAAGCAATTATTTTCATCAAGCTTTACGCTAGTATCAGCTATATGATGTGAGCCTTCATCTATAGCAGAAAGATACTCAATTTGATCAGTTACAACCCTATTGACTACTTTTCTATAAGGGCTTTCAATAAAACCGTATTTATTAATGCGTGCATATATAGCTAAGCTATTAATTAATCCTATATTTTGTCCTTCAGGAGTCTCAATAGGGCAAATTCTTCCATAATGAGTTGGATGAACATCACGCACTTCAAATCCTGCACGTTCTCTCGTTAACCCACCAGGACCGAGTGCCGATAACCTTCTTTTATGGGTTATTTCAGACAATGGATTAGTCTGATCCATAAATTGAGCTAATTGAGAAGAATTAAAAAAATCTCTTAAAACATTAGTTAACACCTTTGGATTAATAAAATCAGAAGGGGAAACTTTATCTAAACTAGAAGTGGATATAGAATCAACTATTACACGCTCTAATTTTAACAATCCAGTTCTAAACTGGTTTTCTATAAACTCTCCAACTGATCTTACTCTTCTATTACCTAAATGATCAATATCGTCTACAGTTCCTTGTCCATCACGTAATAATACTATTTTCCTTACAACCTCAATGATATCATCATATGTTAAAACAGTTAACTTTTCATCATAATGCAATCCAAGATAAGAGTTAAGTTTTAACCTACCAATGTTAGATAAATCATAATACTCCGGGCTAAAGAAAAGGTTA
Source organism: Wolbachia endosymbiont (group E) of Neria commutata (assembly GCF_964026735.1). Lineage (NCBI taxonomy): Bacteria > Pseudomonadati > Pseudomonadota > Alphaproteobacteria > Rickettsiales > Anaplasmataceae > Wolbachia > Wolbachia endosymbiont (group E) of Neria commutata. The sequence goes on along the minus strand of NZ_OZ034692.1, from coordinate 468,409 downwards.
CGGAAAAATTCTTCTACTATCTCCAAAACAGGAACTTCGCCAGGACGCAAAACTCTATATATTTCATACAGCGCATCCTGATAAGACATGTTTTTATCTAAGAACAGGGTATTTAATATATAAGGCCCAACAGACATATTATCTATATTGAGTACTGAGATTTCACCTACAGATAAGAGCTCAAGTTTTTTCACATCCTCTAATTTTATAGGTTCACCAGCAGATAAAATTTTTGTAGAGCTAGCACTATCCATTAAATCTTCTGCAAGGAATAACCCGCATATAGAATCAAAAGGTACAAGATACTCTTTCAATCCATCTTCATGTAGCTTTTTCGCAAGCCTTGAAGTAATACGAACATTAGCTTTAAGTAGCACATTGCCTGCAACATTCATTAAGTCAAAAGGCAGCCTAATTCCCTTAAACTTATCAGGGGTAAAAGGTACTTTCCAACCATTTTTATGTTTTATGTGCTTTATTTTCTCATAAAATTTATTGAGTATGTCATTATTTGAGAGACCTAATGCTTTTAATAAAACCGAAATTGGTAATTTTCTTTTTCTATCGATGCGGAAATGTAAATGATCTTTAACATCAAATTCAATATCAAGCCAAGAACCTCTATAAGGAATAATTCTAGCAGAGTAGATCAATTTACCAGAATTATAAGTTTTTCCCTTATCGCTATCAAAAAACACACCAGGAGACCTGTGCATTTGTGAAACGATAACTTTTTCTACACCATTAATAATAAAAGTGCCCTTATCAGTCATCATCGGCAAGCCACAAAAATGGACTTCTTGCTCTTCTATAGATTTCACAACAGTTGCAAGCTTAGATTGATCCTCGCTCTCTTTAATCGATTTATATTCATCAAGAGAAACACCATCTTGCATAATAACAAGACGTATAGAGGCAACAACTTGAGCAGAAAAAGTTATACCACGTTTTACACATTCAGATTCATCATATTTAGGATCATCTATCTTGCAGCTTATAAACTCAATAGTTGCCCTGTGCAAAGGATCATTTATTGGAAAGATTGCATGAAAAATAGCCTCAAGTCTTTCATTACCCTTATTCTCAGGAGTAAATGAGTCATATGATTCTTTTTGAACCTTAACTAAATCCAACAAGGAATCTTTTAAATCAATCGACCTAGAATAAGAAATTCTAGGAACAAAAGCACCAGAAGCATACATATAAGAAGAATCAACCATTAAAAATACCCCAAACTAACCAAAAGAGCTATACCAATATAACTAATACATTTAAATATAAACGTGCTATTCAAGGTCCACTTTGGTTGCTCCTGCTTCAATAAGTTTTTGCTTTATTTTTTCTGCTTCCTCTTTAGGAACATTAGCAATCAAATCTTTAGGTAAGGATTCAACTAATTCTTTAGCTTCTTTTAGACCTAACGCAGAATCAACCTCTCTAACAGCTTTAATGACTGCTATTTTTTTGCTAGCATCAATTTCTTTAATTACGACCTTATATTCAGTCTTTTCTTGAGCAGCAGGAGCAGCTGCAACATTACCTCCAGCAGGCGCACCAGCACCGCCAATAAAAGAACCAGCAGGCAACCCTATTTTCTCTTCTAACACTTTCACAAGCTCAGAAGCCTCTAATAGATTTAAAGATAATATTTTATCAACTAAATCATTTGTTACATTACTCATAATTACCACCTTATTTAACAACAAATTTATTTTTTAGAACTATAATAACCCAACGCTCTCATAAGTCTCATAGAAGATGCATTAATAGACAATGCCAATCGAGCAGGGATATTATAAGATATTAAACGCATAATTTTAATATGGAGCTCTTCCAGAGAAGGCAACTTAGCCAACTTATCAACATCCTCTGTTGTGAGCAATTGATTCGAATGAGCCGCGCAAATCACAGACATCTTTTCTTTGTTAATATTAGCAAAATCAACTATTAATTTTGCAGCTTCTACCATGCCGCTAGAGTATATAATAGCAACAGGACCAGAAAAACTATCTGATAAATAAGAAAATCTACCAGTTCTTTCCAAAGCCAAGCGAGCTAAAGTGTTTTTAACCACCAAAACTCCACCAGCTATAGACTTTAAGCTATTCCTAAGAGTTAATGAATCACTGGCATTTATAGATTTAAAATTTACCAATATCAAGAAATCATTATTTACAAACACATCGGCTATATTCTGTATAAACTCATCCTTATTTTCACGCTTCACGGCATTACTCCCCTAAATTATATCTTCTACTTTGCTTAATTTATAAGCTTTACCCATAGTCGAATTTAAAAAAACACTCTTAAAATAAACTCCTTTTGCAGAAATAGGTCTGCTATCTTTAATCACTTTAAGAAAGGCTTTCAAATTTTCCAGCAAATCATCAATGCCAAATTTTATATTTCCTAATTTACCATGAATAATACCATTTTTATCTGTTCTAAATTTTATTTGACCAGACTTAATAATTTTAATAGCTTCTGCCACATTAGGTGTTACAGTGCCAAACTTAGGATTAGGCATAAGCCCTTTAGCACCCAATATCTTTGCAATAGGAGTGACTTTTGCCATAAAATCAGGAGTAGTGATGCACCAATCAACATCAAGCTTCTTACCTTTTTTTATCTCTTCAATTAAATCCTCTCCTCCAACAATATCAGCACTAGCTTTTTCAGCTTCTGATAAATGCTTATCTTGAGCAAAAACAGCTACTTTAATATCCCTTCCAATACCTTTAGGCAGGACCACTGTACCACGCACCTGCTCCTCAGATTTACGTGAATCTACGCCTAAATTAACCGCAACATCAATTGATTCGTCAAACTTTGCTGAAGCAAACTCAATGATTTTTTCCAAACATTGTTTAGGATTATAAATTTCATCATTATATGTATTCATGTATTTAACCTTCTACAACTTCTATACCCATAGATTTAGCAGCACCTAAAACCATTTTTACTGCTGAATCTTCATTATCCACTTTCATGTCAACCATCTTATACCGTGCTATCTTAATTATAGCAGACATAGGCAATTTGGCTACCATCTCTTTACCTGGATTACTAGAAGTTTTGCTTAACTTAGCTTCCTGCTTAAGCAAATAAGACACAGGTGGACTGCTAACAGTGAAATCATGAGAGCGATCATCCTTTATGAAAAATCGCACAGTCACTACGTCACCTACTTTATAATTAGCACTAGCAGAGTTAGTAATCTTATTAAAAGCTTCACAAAACTTAGGAACATTTATGGCGCGTGGTCCAAGCACCGAAGCAATTTTCGGTCCAGGGACTGCTTTTCCAGCTTCCATCAGTAAATTAATCTTAGCAACTACATTACTCATAATTAATCCTCTATTTTCTCTACTTGAGTTAGATCAAGTTCTATTATTGTAGGCTTACCTAAAATTGATACTTCTACACTAATAATTTGTTTCTTATCGTCTATCATATGTACTTTACCAGTAAAATTTTGAAAAAGGCCGTCGTTAATTTTTATTTTCTCACCTTTTTCATAACCATAACTCAATTTTTTCGTCTCTTGAGCAGTGTAAAGTGCGCTACACATTGAGCTAATCTCACTATCAGAAATCACTTTTGGTACATTACCATTTTTTAAAAACCCATAAACCTTAAGAGATTTTGGTATATTATTAATAAAATTTAACACTTCATCACACAAATTCACATATAAAAAAACATAACCAGGAAAACACTTTCTTCGTGTAGCAACTTTTTTAGACCTGAGTTCCGCTTCATTTAACTCTTCATATGGAATAAAAACTTCCTTAAAATAACTATTAACACCGAGTCTAATAGAATTTTCCAGTACATGTTGACGCACTTTCTCTTCATAATTAGAAGCAACTCTCAAAATATACCACTTATACCTATTAAACTCCTTACATTTTAAACTTACCTCGTCATTTGAAATTACTTCAAAATTATCAGACTCACTACTACAAAAACCAGGCACTTGACTCAAAATATTTTTACTTTCATCACAGAGGTGCATACAAACATATACTTCGCATATCTCCTTTATATCAGGTTTTGTATTATACACAGTCTGATACGGAATAAATACTTCCTTAAAATAAACAGCATTACTCACCAGTTCGCGTATATCTCTCTCACACCCATAATCAACTTTAATGATATACCACCTATATTCATGCGTCATAAACAATTCCAAATAAAGCCTTAATTGTGCAAAGAGATATAAAATCTACCAAACAAAAGAAAATAGAAAAGCACAATATTACAATTATTACAACAAATAGAGATGATAATACCTCCTGTTTTTTTACCCAGGCAATTCTTCGTATTTCTTGCTTTATATCACAAAAAAAACCACATAAATTTTTTAACATTTCTACCACAATATCAATGCAGGAGCGATAGGAATTGAACCCACAACCTCTGGTTTTGGAGACCAGCGCTCTACCAATTGAGCTACACTCCTATAACTCAAACTTTCTACTCTAAAATCTCAGAAACAACACCAGAACCAACAGTTCTACCGCCTTCTCTTATTGCAAAACGCAAGCCCTTATCCATCGCTATTGGCACATGCAACTCTACCTCTATACTCACATTATCACCCGGAATCACCATCTCTTTTCCATCCAGCAACTTTATACTTCCTGTTACATCGGTCGTTCTTAAATAAAATTGCGGCTGGTAATTCGCAAAAAATGGCGTGTGCCTGCCTCCCTCCTCTTTCTTCAATATATAAACCTCCGCCTTGAATTTCTTATGCGGCGTTATCGTCCCTGGTTTTGCGAGCACCTGCCCTCGCTCCACTTCTTCTCTTTTTGTTCCTCTGAGCAATATTCCCACATTCAGTCCCGCACTGCCTTTATCCAGCAATTTCTTGAACATTTCCACGCCCGTACATATCGTCTTTTGGGTCGCTTTTAAACCTATTATCTCTACTTCATCGCCAGTCTTTATTTCTCCACGCTCTATTCTTCCTGTTACCACCGTTCCGCGGCCTGATATAGAAAATACATCCTCAATCGGCAATATAAATGGCAACTCTACAGGTCTTGGTGGAATTGGCACATATTCATCTAATTTCTGCATCAATTTATCTATTGATTTTTTGCCATATTCGCTATCCTCATTCTCCAGCGCCTTGAGTGCCGAACCAACTATCACAGGAACATCATCGCCTGGAAATCCATATTTACTCAACAATTCCCTGATTTCCATTTCCACTAAATCTATCATATCACGGTCAGCAACATCCGCTTTGTTTATATATACCACAATATACCCAACTCCAACCTGCTTTGCGAGCAATATATGCTCTCTCGTTTGTGGCATCGGCCCGTCAACACCTGACACCACCAATATCGCCGCATCGATCTGCGCCGCTCCCACAATCATATTTTTCACATAATCAGCATGACCAGGACAGTCAACATGCGCATAATGGCGTGTCTCAGTCTGATATTCAACATGCGCCGTTGATATTGTTATCCCACGCTTCTTCTCTTCTGGCGCCTTATCTATCTGATCATACGCTACAAAATTTCCATAATGCTTTGTTATCGCCGCCGTTAACGTCGTCTTCCCATGATCCACATGTCCTATCGTCCCCACATTTATGTGCGGCTTTCCAAATGCTTCTACTACTGTTGTCATAATTATTACCCTTAATTATACTTTAGCTTTAATTCATCAACCACATATTGTGGTACTTGCTCATAACAAGAAAAATGCATACTATACTGCGCTCTTCCCTGAGACATAGAACGCAAAACGTTGATATAACCAAACATATTTGCAAGAGGTGCCGAAGCAGTAATTATTTTACTATTATTACCTAAATCCAGCATATCAGCAACATTTCCTCTTCTACTATTTATATCACCCATCACATCACCCATATATTCTTCAGGAGTTATGATTTCAACTTTCATTACAGGTTCCAGCATTTTCGGACCAGCTTTATTCCCCATTTCCTTAAAAGCACCCTTAGCAGCAAGTTCAAAAGCTAAAGGACTAGAATCAACCTGATGAAAAGCACCATCAAGAAGAGTAGCCTTAAAATCAATTAATGGGAAGCCAGAAATAATTCCACCTTCTTTTATCAACTCCAAGCCATTTTGTACCCCAGGTATATACTCTTTTGGAATAGCACCACCTACAATTTTACTCTCAAATTGAAACCCAGAGCCAGGCTCAAGAGGCTCAAATTTTATTTTAACCTTAGCAAACTGACCAGCACCACCTGATTGTTTTTTATGAGTGTAATCAATTTCAACAGATTTAGTGATAGTTTCACGATATGCAACCTGAGGAGCACCAACATTAGCTTCAACATTAAATTCGCGCTTCATTCTATCAACAATAATCTCAAGATGCAATTCCCCCATACCTTTTAATATAGTCTGACCGCTTTCCGCATTTACTGACATCCTCAAAGAAGGATCTTCTGCAACCAACCTATTCAAAGCAACACCTAATTTTTCCTGATCTGAAGTGGTTTTAGGTTCCACAGCAATTTCAATAACAGGCTCAGGAAATTCCATACGCTCCAGTAATATAGGAGAATCAACAGAACATAAAGTATCCCCAGTGGTTGTTTTCTTTAGCCCAACTAAAGCAACTATATCCCCAGCCCTAGCTTCAGTGATATCTTCACGATTATTTGCATGCATAAGTAGCATTCTACCAATCCCTTCAGTTTCGTTTTTTAATGCATTTAAAACAGTAGATTTAGATTTTAATTTGCCAGAATAAATACGAATAAACGTCAAGCTACCAACGAATTTATCTGTCATCACTTTAAACGCAAGAGCTACAAACTTTTCTTTTTCCGAAGGCTTAATCTCAATTTTCTTTTCTGAATCTTTAGGATCACTTCCAGTAATTACATCAACATCAATAGGAGAAGGTAAAAAATCAACCACAGCATCAAGAAGAGGCTGAACACCTTTGTTTTTAAAAGCCGATCCGCATAATACAGGAACAAACTTACCTTTTATAGCCCCAATCCTTACACATTTTTTTAATAAATCCACTGGAATATCATTACTTTCAAAGTAAATATTCATTACTTCATCGTCCATCTCAGCTGCTGCTTCCAATAAAGCCTTCCTAAATTCTTGAGCTTTATCGAGCAAATCAGAAGGAATATCACCATAAGAAAACTTCGCACCTAGTGTCTCTTCTTCCCATACGATAGATCTCATATCAATAAGATCAATAACACCTTTGAAATCTTTCTCACTTCCTATCGGCAATTGAGTGACTAAAGGTACTGCACCAAGCTTGCTTTTTATCATATCAACACAGCGATAAAAATTCGCCCCTATTCTATCCATTTTATTAACAAAACAAATACGAGGAACATTATATTTATCAGCTTGACACCAAACAGTCTCAGATTGAGGTTCAACCCCGGCAACACCATCAAATACAGCAACTGCACCATCTAAAACTCTTAAAGATCTTTCAACTTCAATAGTAAAATCAACGTGACCAGGTGTATCTATTATATTAATTCTATGATCATTCCAAAAACATGTTGTTGCAGCAGATGTGATCGTAATTCCGCGCTCTTTTTCTTGCTCCATCCAATCCATAGATGCCGCACCATCGTGCACTTCACCGATTCTATTTTCTTTACCAGTATAAAATAAAACACGCTCTGTTGTGGTGGTTTTACCAGCATCTATATGAGCCATTATTCCTATATTTCTGTATTTAGATATTTCAATTTCCATATTACAATTAACTAGCTAACTTAAAAACGAAGATGAGAAAATGCCTTGTTAGCCTCAGCCATTTTATACTTTTCTTCACACATCTTGAACGCACCACCACGCTTGTTATATGCATCCAATATTTCAGACTGCAGACAATCAGCAGAACTTTTTCCACTTTTTTTTCGAGCAGCAGAAAATGCTTTAGCAATCCACCTTAACGCTAAAGAGACTGCTCTATCTTTTCGAACTTCTACAGGCACTTGATAAGTTGCACCACCAATACGCCGAGAACGCACTTCTATAGAAGGTGTAACGTTTTCCACAGCCGTTTCAAAAATTGACAATCCACCTTCATCTATTTTCTTTTCAACTGAAGACAAAGCGTCATAAATGATTCTTTCTGCAACAGATTTTTTGCCACATTTCATAATTGTATTAATAAAACGCATCAACAAAACGCTGCCATAACGCGAATCAGGACTTACTTCTCTTTTTTTTGCTTCATTCCGACGAGCCATAAATTTTTAACCAGATTTCTTTACACCATATTTTGAACGAGATTTCTTTCGGTTTTGCACACCACGCAGATCAAGGGCGCCTCTTATTATATGATAACGTACACCAGGTAAGTCTTTTACCCTTCCACCACGTATCAGAACAACTGAGTGTTCTTGTAAATTATGACCTTCACCTGGTATGTAAGCCGTTACTTCACCATACCCACTAATTCTCACTCTGGCTACTTTACGGAGTGCCGAGTTAGGCTTCTTAGGAGTGGTGGTATATACTTTAGTGCAAACACCTCTCCTTTGAGGATTGCTTTCCCCCAAAGCTGGCACTTTTTTCTTATGGGTCAATCTCAATCTACCCTTACGTACTAACTGATTTATTGTAGGCATAATTATAAACTCAAGCTTATTAAAACAACCAAGTCTCTAGTTATAAAATAATCAATCTCAATAGTCAATATAAAAATATACATTATTATCCTAATAATTTTAGGCTTAGCTGCTTTATTGTTCCAAATTTGGGCCAAAAGATAAAAGTGTATTGAGTCTATTGATTTGTGGATAATTTCTAAATATCCTTCATCTTACCAAAACAGCTGTTGTACAAGAGCTCTATTGAAAAAAAAGCAAAAGGCAAGTAGAATAAATTCAAGTAATTGAGTGATGTTAATAGAAAGCTATGAAGAGCGGAAGGAATTTGTTAAGCATCTCGGATTTTACAATCAACGATGTAGAAAATATAACTAAATTGGCTAATCAGTACCTTAAAAAAGAAGTAGCAAATGCTAATATCTTAAAAAATAAAACAGTAATAAATTTATTCTTTGAAGATTCAACACGTACACTTGCATCTTTTGAAATAGCAGCAAAAAGCCTTGGAGCAAACGTTGTAACTTTACCAGTAAAATCTTCTTCTATTAACAAAGGAGAAGATCTAAAGGACATGGTTAAAACGCTAAATGCTATGAATCCTAATTACATAATAATCAGGCACAAAAATAGTGGTATTATTAATACGTTGGCTGAGCACGTTAGCTGCTCGTTAATCAACGCAGGCGATGGAAGAAGTGAGCATCCAACTCAGGCCCTTGCAGACTACCTTGTAATTAGCAGTCATAAAAAGCAAATAAAGGATCTCAAAATTGTAATATGTGGCGATATTTTGCATAGTAGAGTTGCAAGATCAAATATAAGATTGCTAAAAATGTTTGGAGCAAAAATAAGTTTAGTTGCTCCACCAACTTTGATTTGCAAGAGTTTTCCTGAAGTAGACTCAATACATTATTCGTTAATTGAAGGTATAAAGGAAGCTGATGTGATTATGCTCCTCAGATTGCAGAAAGAACGGATGGATAATAGTTGTTTTGTTCCTTCGGAGAAAGAATATTTCCATTTATATGGGCTTGACTCGCAAAAGCTATCATGCGCAAAAACAAATGCGATCGTTATGCACCCAGGACCAGTAAATAGAGGAGTTGAGATTAGCAGTGATATAGCAGATGATGTTATTTTACAGCAAGTAGAATGTGGATTGGCAGTACGTAAGGCAGTTCTGTATTATCTACCTATTGCAGGATCTTTTACCTTAGCAACGCTTACGTAATCTTCTTGTGTTTGTGGTTTGCTGTCTGCGCACCTCCTGATAATATTAACTGCCATAATAGCACAGCCTAAAATAAAAAAAGATGTAGAAACGAAGAAGATAATGGAAGCCTCGTGCAAAGACAAAGTTGCTGGATTACATGCTAAAGATGCAACCCCTCCTGCTAAAAACGAAATACTAGATGCAATATCCAAATATATCTTTGTCAACTTTTTCTTTTGCTCTGGAGTTCCTTCTATTCCAATTTTCTTATTAGCATCACGTTTTAGAAAATGGTCAGCTAGCGACCATATATTTAAAGCAAGTGAAGCTGCACTTAGTATAGTACCAGCAATAGCGAAATGTAAATCAAAATCAGAAATACCAATGACCAATGCTGCTATGTACCCAGCAAGAAATGCGGTAGATAATGTAGTAACTACAAATTTTAAATCAGCTCTTACTTCCCTTCTGCCAGCTAACCTTTCTTTTTCACTACGCATAGCGTAAACATCATTGAGTATGCCAAATTATAGCATTAATTAACTTAGTAAGCAATGTGGAAATTTAAGAGTGCCCGAGAGAAGACTTGAACTTCCACAACTTAAAAAGTTACTAGCACCTGAAGCTAGCGCGTCTACCAATTCCGCCACCCGGGCTTTTTATAGTTTACTGCGTTAAGATTAAGTAATATACTTAAACAATCTTTAGTTTAAAGCCGATGCCAGACAATATAAATCTAGATCAAATATTTTTTGCTCAAAACAATGTTAATATTAATAACGTATATAAAATAGTCAATAGCGCTTTGAGCAACAGTGATGGTGGCGAGCTATTTTTAGAATTTTGCCAGTCAGAATCTCTACTTTTTGATGATAATATATTAAAGCATGTGGATTTAAATACCAGGAGAGGGTTTGGTTTAAGGTCTTTTTGTGGCGATAGTACATCTTTCGTTTGTTCCTCTGAAATTAGCGAAAAAGAAATCAGTAACGCAGCTTCTATAGTAAAGCACTCATCTGCACTGAATAAAACCAATTCAGTAAATTTAAATGAAGAGACAAAAAAATTATATTCAAGAGTTAACCCAATCAAAGAAATAGATTTAAGTTCAAAAATTAAGCTACTTAATAAAGTAAATGAATACGTAAGATTCAAAAATAGTTCTGTAAAGCAAGTAAAAATAACTTTAAGCGGGGAATGGCAAGTTGTACAAATAATAAAGGATGGTGCCTACAGAGTAAGCGATATAAGGCCTCTAGTGCGCTTTAATGTACTGGTTGTTATAGAGAAAAATGGTCGAATCGAAAGAGGTTCTGCAGGGCATGGTGGAAGAGACTCCTATAGTGAATTTGTTTCCGAGAAGAAGTGGAAAGATGTTGCAAATCAAGCCCTGGCACAAGCATTAATAAATCTTGAAGCAGCACCATCTCCAGCTGGAGAAATGACAGTTGTTTTGGGATCAGGTTGGCCAGGAGTTCTATTGCATGAGGCTATAGGCCATGGGCTCGAAGGTGATTTTAATCGCAAAAAAGTTTCAGCATTTTCAAATTCTATAGGTAAACAAATAGCGGCTAGTGGTATCACAATAGTTGATGACGGAACCCTACCTAATTTACGTGGTTCTATTAGTATAGATGATGAAGGCACTCCATCTGGCTATAATGTATTGATAGAAGATGGGATCCTCAAGGGTTACATGCAGGATCATATGAACGCTAAACTTATGGATGTTAAGCCAACTGGTAACGGCAGAAGAGAAAGTTACAAAGAAATTATTATACCACGTATGACAAACACTTATATGTTACCTGGAAAGCACACACCAGAAGAAATAATATCTAGTGTGAAGAAAGGGCTATATGCAGTAAATTTTGGCGGTGGACAGGTTGATATAACATCGGGAAAATTTGTTTTTTCCTCTTCGGAAGCCTATTTAATAGAAAATGGTAAAGTTACACAGCCAGTTAAGGGAGCAACACTCATTGGGGATGGTCCAACCGTGCTGAAAAAAGTGTCTATGATTGGCAATGATCTTAAGTTAGACCCAGGTGTTGGTACATGCTCCAAAGATGGACAGAGCATACCAGTTGGAGTTGGCCAGCCAACGCTTAAAGTTGATTCAATAACTGTTGGCGGAACTGAAGTATAACCTTTCAAGGCCTACGCATGAAAATTTGGTAGTTAAAAAAAAAGAGAAGGAGCAAAGCGTCTATACATAAGACCTTCTATTCTTAAATTGCCTTGTATGGTTGGATTTTTGCGATGATAATTTGTTAATGATATTTAAATGATTTTACAAAGATGATAACAGAAAGCGTTGCAAAAGACTTAGTGAACGCAATAGAGAGTAATTTGTTAGTATGCTTCCCAACAGAAACAGTATATGCTCTTGCTTGCAATGCTCTGAGCTCTGAAGCAATAAAAAAAGTATATGAGATAAAAAGACGCTCTCAAACCAAGCCACTATCCATATTTGTTCGTGATACTCACGATTTAGCAAAAATAGCAAAAGTAAAGGAAGAATATACTGATTTAATAAACCGATTTTCTCCTGGGCCGATCACCTATATTTTACCACTTAAAAACAACACAATATTGCCGAGCGAATTCTTTAAAGGCAGCATAGGTATAAGAATACCTGATCATCCAATTGCAATTTCAATATTAAACGAACTAAACGTCCCAATAGTTGCAACCAGTATAAATGTTTCAGGAGAAAAGAGTGTGTCCAAGGTAGAAGATATACCTGAGTCCATTAAGCAACATTTGTCTGCAGTGTTTGAATATGATGAATCAGTTTCAGGTGTAGAATCAACCATTGTTGACTTAACTGGAGATAAAATTAAGGTTTTAAGGGAAGGTACAGTTTCAATACAAGCATTAAATAAAGCGCTTTCAAGCTCAGATCTATAGGAAGAAGCATGAAAAAAGTGATAGGTCACAACCAAGCTAAAAAAAAAATAATGAATAACTTGCCTGTTCAATCTTGGCTGATCTGTGGCAAAAAAGGTATAGGAAAAGCAACGCTTGCAAAGTCCTTTTCCAACTGGCTGCTCATAAAAAGTTATGAGTCAGCAGCATTGGACCTGCACATTGTTGAAGGTGATACAATAGGAATAGAAAAAATCAGAGAGATGAAAAATTTTCTGCACTTAAGCCCTATTCAATCAGAATACAAGGTAGCTGTAATAGATAGCTTAGAAGCGATGACCAATAACGCTAAGAACGCAATATTGAAAACATTAGAAGAACCACCAAAAAATTCTAAAATATTCATAATTAGCCATAAACCTCATGACATCCAAACTACTATTAAATGTAGGTGTTTTCAACTGAATTTATTGCCGCTTACCTATGATGAAACAAAACAAGTTGTTTCTTTTCAATGCGAATTTGATGATCAAATATTTAACGAGGTTAACACTCTATTTCCTGGAATGCCAGGAATAATAATAAATGTACTGGATAAAGATGCTTATGAAGAATATAGATGCTTTTACACACTCTTTCACAATTTAAATGATCCTGATACAATTAATAAATTAATTAATAGCAAAATTGAACTGGAATTAGCATCTGATATAATTCAGAGGTTTATTTTAAAAATTGTAAAGAAAGGTACAAATAATATTGAAATTTTACTCAGCCAGTGGAAAAAAATAGATGAGCTTTTTGTTGCTGCAAGACAGCTTCACTTAGATAAAAAGCATGTTTTAGCTAATGTAATTAACATCATAACCGAAGTTTTCTAAATATAATACTTTTAACATAAATTTATGATAAAATTCTATAATTTAGTATAAAATATACGTTTTGGCTGATTCTAAAGAAGATCCTCATAAAAATTCTTTATTAACCGTATGGGAATCAATAAGAATTTTGACAAATGCCATCATAAAAATTCAAGAAGAACTTTCTGCGCTGAATCAGAAAATAACTTTAAAAAAAAGAGCCGAATTATTACCCAATAGCATTTATTATGAAGCACAGATTAAGTTAAACGATGAAGTCAGAGCTACTTTGCCAATAGTTAGCTATCGTATGTTGGGTGGTGAGCTGATTATACGTAATCATATTACAGCAGAAGAAGTAAAAATTCCTAGGGATTTTCATTACCTTAAAGTCGTCAAATTTGGTTACGATGATTATAAGTTAATCTTTTGTAATGCCCTAGGTAGTGAATTTTTTGAGTACAAAAAGTATGACCCTAAATACTCTAGTGTTTCAGATGAATATAAATTTATAAATTTCAATAGTATAAAAAAAATTTACAATACAGATCTTAAGGAGCCTGTCAGTCACGCACCTTCCTTTTTAATTGCAGAAGGAGATATTGAACCTGGATCTCAAAATCATGCAGTCGATTTATTTGAGTTAGCCCAAGGTGCTAGAGGTAGAAAAATCGGAACGCTAGTAGATGAACTTGGTTATTTTGACAACAAAGATCGCTTAAACTATTGTAATTATCACAATAGTGCAGAAAGTAATATTTATGGCCCAGAAGAATTCAAGGTGAAAAGAATAAATATGGATATGAGCGAAAGCGACGAATTTCACCTTATTGTAAAATCTGATAATGTGCTGGACAGTACACTACTTCATCCTATAAGTAATTTAGATATATTTTAAAGTTTTTAGAGTATCTAATTGTTTTATTGTTATAATAATACAATTAAGCTCAGTAGCATTATATTATGGAAGATAAATTGCTTGAATCAGTAAAAAACAAAAGCTATTTTAGCAAAGCGGTTGAATGGTATTGCCACAGATACTTGTTTTGTGTAGCAGAAAGGTCTTGGATTGCATTAATAGTGTCGTTTCTGCTGGTATGCTTATGTTTATTACTGCTCAATATATACTTATTATTTCCCGTTAAAAAAGATTTAAATTTTGTGAAGTATGTGAACCATGCAGAAGATGAATTTTCTGTAATATATAAACTTAGTTTTAATAAAAAAGAAGATGAGTATGCTGCCGTAGCAAGGTATTTAGTAAGCAAATATGTCGAAATATATGAATCAAATAAAGTTGTTGAACCAGAGTACCAAGGAAATTTTATAAAAAACAACTCTACACATAAAGTCTACCAAAGCTTTCAAGATAGAATGAACAATGAGTCTGGTTCATCTAAAATGAGCATTGTTAACGTAAATGTAGTAAAATTATTTATTGACCGAACAATCAAGGATCTAGTTACATTTGCTGGAAATGCTACTGTAGTTTTCACAACTGAGCAAAATAAGAAAGTAAAAGATCAGATTGTTGAGATCAGCTTTACTTTACCGAATATACAGGCAGCTCTGAGTGGCATAATATCATTTAAATTTATTGTTAACGGTTATAAGCTAAGGTAGTTTTGTAAAACACACCCACATTGATAAACTTAATCACTAATTGTAAATATTTTAGTATTTTCTAATCCATAGTTTTGTCCAAAGTAAAATTTATTTAATTTACATAATAATTTTTCTATACCTTTCAAGTAAATTACTGTAATTAACACATTATGTAAACAATAGTGGTAAAATTATGGTAAAAGAATATGAATATCAAAGCAGCAATAAATATGGATCATTATATCAAAAGGCAGCACTCCAACGCACACAGGAGCTATCTGGTATAACAAATCAAAGGAGGAAACTGCTATTGAAATAGAAGAAAACAATAATCTTAAAGCAGAAATGGGTCCTGCTGTAAGTGAAGAGAATTTAAAACACTATTATAACATAACATTTAAAAGCAAAAGTGGTGGCTATGGTGATCATGCAAGCCTAAACCAATGGAAACATTTTTTCACTTACGAGAAAAATATGACGCTTTTACATTTGGCTGCACAGGACGGAGATACAAATGCTATTAAAAAATTAATAAATAAAAAGGCAAAATTTAAGAAAGACATTGATGGAAGAACTCCTTTGCATTATGCAGCTATTGCTGGTAAGCAAGAAACACTTGAAACTATTCTTAAAAAATCGAAATGCGATGGAAGCGAAATTAACAGGCAAGATGAGTATGGTAATACCCCTTTACATTATGCATCTAATGTGGGTTGTATAGAGTCTCTTATAAAAAATGGAGCGAGAATTATAAAAAACAATCAGGGTCATACACCATTACACTCTGCTGCTATAAAAAGGTTAAAAGAATGTGTTGAGTATTTGATAGGCATATCAGCTATCAATCGAAATCTTGATTCTAGGGATAATAAGCATTGCACGTTACTACATTATGCTACTAAATCTGGTGTTGGCACACAATATATAAGTTATCTGTATAAATGCGGTCTAACACTTATAGATGATGGTGAATTAATTGCAGATGAAAGTGGTAAAAGCCTGCTGTTTTATGCTGCAATGAGTGGAAGTTGTGAATATTTTGTAGACTTTTACACTTCATTAGACCCCCTGCGAAAAGGTAAAAAACAGATGAAAAACATTAAAAAGCATGTAAAATGAAAGTTTTAGAAGAGGGAAGATGGCAATAAGTTACGTAAAAATAGCAAGAACACCATATATTTTTAGACAATTGACAGGGCTCACAACATCTGAATTTGAAAAAATTGTGGCAAAAGTGCGTCCAGAGTGGGAAAAAATGGAGGCGAAAAAGAAATGTCACGGAAGAAAATCGCATGTTGAGGAGCTAGAAGACAGGATTTTATGTGTTCTAATTTATTACAGAACGTACATAACGCATCCATTTTTAGGGTTTTTGTTTAATTTGCACAACTCAAATATTTGCCGACTTTTTAAGAAAATGTAGCCATTATTGGCCAAAAAAATTACTATAAAAAAGGATAGAACGCTGACGCCAGAAAGGATTTTAAAAATTTTAGCAGACGTCACGGAGCAACCGATACAGCGGCCGAAAGACAGCAAAAAACGTAAGAAAAGTTATTCCGGAAAAAAGAAAGCAACCACAATAAAAACCGAAATTGTGATCGAGGGAAATGGGCAAATTCTGTCGATTTCGAAGTCGCATAGAGGTCGAATGCATGATTTTCGCATAAGGAAACAGGAAAAATTGTTGGCCAAAGATAGCATAAAATATGCCGATTCTGGGTATCAAGGTTGGCAAAAACTGCAGAAAAACGTTGTGATTCCGTACAAAAAACACCGTAAAAAGCCACTAACGGAGGAGCAAAAGGAGCATAATCGGAAGCTGGCATCGTTCAGGATGCGTGTGGAAAATAAGATTCGCGAGATAAAAATCTTCAAAATAATGTCAAATGTTTACCGCAATTTTCAGAAGAAATACAACATGAGATTTAATATTATAGCAGGAATTGTGAATTTGAGGCATAGTTTTTAATAATTTTTAGGCTGGGGATTTCTTACCAGATTTTATCAGCAACTTGCTTCACGTTGTTTCGCAGGGGGTCTATTGATTACGGTAGATGGATTTAACTCAGAATTTGAAATCGGAAGAAAAGATGAAGATGGTGCTACAATATTACACCATACTGCTCAATCGGATGAAGAAGATTTATTAAAATTTATAATAGGACAGGGAATCGAAAAAAGAAATCCGGTTCATCTAAGTAATAGTAAAAATTGGATTATCAAAGACGCAAAGGGGCGTTCTTTATTGCATTACGCTGCTCAAAGTAAAACGGGTAATTGTCTTCAGTTTCTTATAAATCAGTTGGAAAGGGATAGAACAAAATATCGAATTGATCTAAGTCAAGAAATAAATATGCAGGATGAAGATGGTAATACACCTCTACATTATGCTGCAAAAGAGGGGAATAGGGAATGTATTGAATTATTGTGCAAAAGAGGAGCAAAAATTGATCTCGTTGATAAAAATGGAATGAATCCATTACATATTGCCTCTATCTACGGGCACGTATCTTGTATTGAATTACTTATTTCTCATAGCAAAAATGAACAAGATTACATTAACAGCAAAACTCTGAATGGCGAAACGCCATTCCTTTTAGCCATTAGTGGAAACCATGAAGACTGTGCTAAATTATTAAAAGATGCAGGTGGGAAAATTCATGCTTGCGATAACATACGGGCTAATGCGTTACACCTTGGCGCTGGCGGAGGCATAGAGTATCTTAATCTTGTTATAGCAGCAATGAAAAGTTTCGATCGAATATATAATATTAATGCATGTGATGAGTATGGAAGAACACCGTTACATTCCACAAGAAATAGAGAATGCTTTGAGGCCCTTATACAAAATGGTGCAGATTTTGTTGATCAAGGAAAACTTATTCGTGATCACCATAATAAAACCATATTACATTATGTTGCTGCAAGTGGAAACGCAAGCTTTATGGAATTCCTTTTGAAGGAGTTGAAAAAACATAAAGTTGATATCAGCAAAGAAATTAATCATCAAGACGATAATGGCAGGATGCCACTATATTACGCAGTTGATCAAGAAAATTTGGAGATGGTAAAGCTGCTTTTAAGCATCAATACTCAATTTGCTGCTGAAGAAATAGATAATTGTATTAAGGGTGGGTTGCGCAAGCTATTAACGTATAATGTATCAAATAAAGACGAAATTCTGCATACTAAAGACAAATATGATAAGACTATTTATGATTATGTTTTAAAAAGCAACGCCATTCCTGTACTAAAGATCTTTTCAGACTTCTCTTTCCAAATGAAAAAATTAAAGAAAAGGTTTCATGATAAACTGGATAATCAGTTTTTAAGCAAATTTGCTTACTTTAGTATTATTTATACTAATATTATGGCTTTAGTTGGTATCAGGTCTTTTTTTGAAGGGGATTTTTTCGGAAAGCGCGAACTTTTTTATTTTGCGATTTCTGTCCCAATTGTTAATGCTTCCTTAAATAACTGTCTTTTGTATGCTAAAAGAAAACTCAATCAATCAGAAAAGATATCTAATACATATGAAGAGGAAATAAAAAAAATTAACACTAAAATTGGTGAAATTCAAAAAGGAGAATATGACGAAACTCAAGATTTAAACAAACAAATTCAACAATACGTTGAAGCAGCAGTAGGAGAAGGTAGCGAACCAGACAATCAAAAAAAATGCCTTGATGATTTAAAAACAACTCACAATGACAAAACCCCTTTACAGAAAAAAGTAGCTGAAATATTACTTTCAGATTTATTTTGCACAAAAGCACAAAAGCGATGGAAGAAGGCAGTAAGAAAAACAATTGATGATATACGGATCCAAAAAGTTGCTGTTAAGGGTATCAACGATCAAGACATGCAAAATCAAAAGGAATATGAGGAAATAACTAAATTCTAAGCAATTTAAGGGAGAGTGCTTGTAATTACAAGCACTATTTACAGAAAATTGAATGATTTATATTATACATTACTATATCGAAGATGATCCGGTTTCTTAGAAAACAAATCCTTCAACATAGTTCCAGCAGCTTCCGATTTGCTTATCCCATACTCTGTTGCCATGTTACTGACTTTATCATCAACCATTTCACCTGCTATTCCTATTGCTGCTAGTATTGCCAGTCCTCCTATAACACCTGCAGCACACGCAATTCCAAAAGGCAACCCGGCAAATAAAGCACCAGCTACACATAACATACCCGCAATACATGACACTGCTGCAATCTTTCCTTTGTTTTTATCCCAGAAGGTTGGAGATTTTTCGCTGGTGTTATCATTATCAGATAATACGCTCGTTCCACGTAAATGAGTGGCATAATCTGGATCGCTTGGACCTGCAGGTGATTGGCCTTCATCACCTGAACTATCGGATGATATACTTGTTCCACGAGAATAAGAGCCAACTGTTCCATTTAATTGTTCCTGTGTAGGAAGAGGTAATGCACCAAGATTTAGTCCCTCTCCCACAAAAGGTACATTGCTTTGGTCAACAGGTTGGCTCGGTTGAGCTGGAACTTTAAGTCCAAGCTTTTTCATCTTTTCTTCAATCACCTTCTCAAGCGCCGTCCCCAACCTACTACTATGTTCTCTAGCATAACTCAATGCTGTATAAGATTTACCATCTATAGTTGACTCTTCCTCAAAAAGTTTACGAAAAGCATCTTGATATTTATCAGCTAATCCAATTAGCTCATAAAAATTATTGAAAATAATATTTTCTTCGTAAAAACAATAAGTCAGAATTGAGAAGACGTTTCCATTCTCATCTCGCTTTGCGCTTAAAACTGCATTTAAATCTTCTGAGCAATCAGGACTTGTAAATATTTCATAAAGACTTTTTCGGAATTCTAGTTTCATACCTTTAACTACTGTATCAAATAAATTCCTTTGATTCTCATGTAATTTATCATAACTTAACACACTTTCTCCTCCTTGAGCTTGTTCCTGCCCATCTTCTGAAGAAGGAGGTGATATCAAGATTTAGTCCCTCTTCCATACAAGCTTCATTGCTTTGATCAACAGGTTGTCTCGATTGAGCTGGAACTTCAAGTTCAGCCTTTTGTATTCCTTGAATTATATCAAGCACATCAATATATTTTTCAGAAAAATCATCGTTCCTATCTACTCTGTATTGCAGATAATCCGATAAATTCCCTTGAAATTCGTCTTTTTCTACCTCCATGCTAAGGCATTCTTCTAAAATACGTAAACGACTAGCTGCATTAAAGAGATCTTTGTAATGATTTTGCATTATCATTCTAATCAATCGTTCAGAATTCTCACCAAGAAATACTAACCTAAAATCTTTTAGACTTATATCCTGTAAATCCTCAGGAAAAAAATGATTTCCATATCCCATATCAAGTAAATAGTCTACTGCACTTCCAATATCAATAGTTCCTCTATTGTAAAGTCGCATACTTCCTTCTCCATTTAAAAATAAATATAGTATAATTATTATATATTTTTATAAATAAGTCAACTATATTATTTGATTAAATTATATTAAGTTTATAGTAAAGTTAATATAAAATTAATAAGATCCCAGTGTCAGCTACTCGGATGACAAACATGGGTGCGCTGGGATGACAAGAGTGGGATGACAAGAGAAGGGCTACTGGGATAACAAGCCCCTGAATGCACTGGGATGACAAAAATTGGTGCTGGGGTAACAAATCTGATTTAAAGCCCTTCCGCAAGCTAAAAGTGAGTCAAGCGATATTATTAAAAGGTAAATGCACAACAACAGCTAAATTAACGCTAACTTAAGAATCAAAAATATACAATTGTAATATATTTAATTAATAGTGAGGTTAAAAATGGCTACATTTAACAGAGGTTTCTTTGCTTCAGATTTTGACAATTATCAACGGATAGATACTGAACTCCATACACTAGAAGATACGGTTAACAAAATTGGGGCTACAGTTGAAAAAGTATCGGGAACAGCTAACGAAGCATTAAACACAGCTGATGCGGCATTAAACAAGGTTGATGCATTTGGTATAAAACTAGATATGTTTGAAGCAGCCCAAGGAGCATCAGATGGAGCAGGTATTGCAGGAGATACTGCAGCACTAGTAGGGGATGTTGCAGAAGTAGCTGGGGATTCAGACAAGATAATGGCGATTTGTATTGTAGCAAGTTCTCTCGCAGTAATGGCTACGTTTGGTTTTGTTGTATTCTGTTTCTATCAGGGAATTAAACATGGAAAAGAAGAAGAAAGAAACACTTCTCCTGCTAACTCAAATACGCCAAGAGGGAGCCTTGAAACACTCTCTACAGAAACCAAATCACTAATATCCAATGTGCGCCATAAGTAAACAAACTTAGCCTTTCCAGTGTCACTACAGAGCTTGACACTGGTGCTATATATGAACATCATACTTAACAAATGATGCTAATCGGCAGCGAGTTTGAAAAGTAAAATGAGATTCCAGTGTCACGCACTGGAATGACATCAAGAAGGAGGTACAGTGAGAATAGAGTCAGATAGCTTAGGGGAAGTAAAAGTACCAAATGAACACTATTGGGGAGCGCAAACTCAGCGTTCTTTGGAGAATTTCAAAATTGGTACGGAAAAAATGCCAGAACCTCTAATTAGAGCGTTGGCAATGGTGAAACTTGCGGCAGCTAAGGTAAACATGAGACAGGGTACTATAGATGAAAAAATAGGAAATGCAATCTGCACAGCTGCACAGGAAGTAATAGATGGAAAATTGAGTGGTGAATTTCCCCTAGTTGTGTGGCAGACCGGATCTGGAACACAGACTAATATGAACATGAATGAAGTGATTAGCAACCGCACGATACAGATTTTGGGCGGTAAATTGGGAAGCAAATCTCCGGTCCATCCAAACGATCACGTGAATTATGGTCAATCATCCAATGACACTTTTCCAACTGCAATGCATATAGCAGCAGCAGAGCAGGTAAACCACTTACTTATTCCAAACATGCAAGAATTGCACAAGGCGCTGAGTGATAAGGTTCAGGAATTTAAGGAAATAATAAAAGTAGGACGTACTCATTTGCAGGACGCAACACCTTTGACTTTAGGGCAAGAGTTTTCTGGCTATGCAGTTCAAATCGAAAAGGGAATAAAAAGGATAAAATCAACTTTGAGCGATGTATATGAGCTTGCGCAAGGAGGTACTGCAGTTGGCACGGGACTCAACACTAAAAAAGGTTTTGCCGAGGATTTTGCAAGAGAAGTTTCAGAAATCACTGGCCTACCATTTACTTCAGCAAGTAATAAATTTGAAGCTCTGGCAGCAAATGATGCACTCACTCAGCTGAGTGGAGCATTAAATACAGTAGCAGTGAGCTTAATGAAAATTGCAAATGACATAAGGCTACTTGGTTCTGGTCCGAGGTGTGGAATTGGTGAAATAACATTACCAGAAAACGAACCTGGATCTTCAATCATGCCGGGCAAAATAAATCCAACTCAGTGTGAAGCGGTAACTATGGTGTGTGCTCAAGTTATGGGAAATCATGTTGCTGTGACAATTGGCGGTTCAAACGGTCATTTTGAACTAAACGTATTTAAGCCAGTGATAATTTACAATGTTTTGCAGTCTATAAGACTCTTAGCTGATGCAAGTTTAAATTTCACGGAAAAATGCGTTATTGGTATTCAAGCAAATAAAGAGAGAATAAAAAATTTACTGAATCAGTCGTTAATGCTAGTCACTATATTAAACACACATATAGGCTATGACAATGCAGCGAAAATAGCAAAACTTGCTTATAAAGAGAATATTACTCTAAAAGAAGCGGCAGTAAAACTTCAGTTACTTACTGAGGAAGAATTTGAAAAGATAGTCAAGCCAGAAGAAATGGTGAATTTCAAATAGATTTATCATCAGTGTCATTAATATTTAAAGTAGTTTCTTTTATTTCCTTTATTCGTGCATCTGCCAATATTTTCAACTCATTACCATATCTATAATAATTTTGCTTTATAACGTGTAATTCATCAGCAACAGAAGAGTCTAATTTGGGATAATACGTATAATTGCAGTTTTTTTCAACACTTACGGATAACGCCAACATAGGAAATAGAATTAACAGCAAAATAAGCGAAAAGTTTGTCATATCTGCAAAACTCCAACATTAGGCTCAATTTAAACTTAATGTGTTATAAATGTATTAACTCTCTGTAAATAACAGATGGTATAATACCGTTTCCAATTACTATAGTACTTCCCAATATAAATGAAGCCATCATAATCACCTTACCTACCAAAAAAAGAAAAATTTCCAGATTAGCGTGCTTCGATAACTTTTTTCTAAATTCTTCCGATCCACTTAAGAAAATTTTTATTATATTTATATATAATATGGCATATTCTTAAATATAGGAAACAATTATGAAAAGTAGTATAAAATTCAATCACGTAACTGATTACAAGGTTTATGACATGAGTAAGTACGGCGCTGGCGCTAAGAGTTATACTATAAAATCACTGAAGGATCCAAAAGATCCTGCCAGTGAAGCAAATTACTATGCAAGCATTGATCCAGTAGATAATGGAATGAGTAGTTTAATAATTCATTCCCGTTATCCCAGTGAGAAAGGATCTATACATTTTGGGACACAAGAGTGTCGCTTACTAACAGAGCCTGTGTGTCTGGATAGCAAGGCATGGGTTGAATTCGAGGTTCCTGATAATAGATATCTCGGCTATCAACAAGACGGTCAGGGCTTGTCTCTTATTGACATGGAGATGGTTTAATAGGTAACGCATAACCGCTTAAGTTTAACTTTATAGAAGGTTTGTTACAATAAATAGCCCTCAGTATTTAGTTTATAGCACTGATTAAACCTTCTATAACTATCTGCCAAACTTTTTATATCCACTTCCATGACATCCTTTATATTCAATACTTTTTCTTCTGTTACTTTACCAATATGTGAATAAACTATACCTTGAAATAATTCTTCGAACTTTTTCTGATTTTGCGGTGCAACAGTCGCTAATATTCTACTTTGCGACTCAGAGAACATTATTACCTTGTTCACCATATCTGTATTTTGTATTTCCACTGCTGGCACTAGTGAGAGATCTATTTCAGCACCAAGATCACCCGCAATAAGCGATTTTGCTAAAGCTATAATTAAACCTCCCAGATTTGGTGCAATCGCGGAAGCAATGATGCCATCTTTTATTGCTTGATTGTAGCATTCATACAATTTTCTAGCGCTTTTTGCATCAACTTTTGGCACATTGTTATTACCCGTCCCACTATGCAGCTGGTATTCCGATCTACCAAGTTCATCGTGAGTTTCTCCAAGTATGTATATTAAATCACCCGGCATTTTGACATCGAGCGATACCGCATTTTCAATATTTTCTATAACTCCAATTGCTGAGATGAGCAATGAAGGTGGTGCAGATATCATTACTTCTTCACCATTTTCATTATATCCCTTAAAGTCGTTAAACATACTATCTTTACCAGATATAAATGGCGTTTTGAAGGCAGTAGCGTAATCATAGCACGCCTCTGCAGCTCTTTTCAATTGCCACAATCTTTCTGGGTTATAAGCATCGCACCAACAAAAATTATCAAGTAATGCCAAGTGGCTTATATTTCCACCTGCAGCTACGTAATTACGTATTGCGGTATCAACCGCACATGCTGCCATGTGATAGGTGTCAATTTCTCCATAGCTTGAGCCAAACCCTTGCGATTTTATAACACCTTTACTTGAGGAAAGAATCGGTCTTGAGACAACGGCTTCACTGCACACTCTGCCTTTACCTTGCAATGGCTTTAGCACTGATGATCCTTGAACTTCATGGTCATATTGAACCACTATAAACTCTTTACTGCATATGTTTGGCCTGCTTAGCATTTCTTTTAGTTCAATAACAATAGTGTCATTCGAGTAGCTGACACTGAAATCTATTTTACGTTCAATTTTACGTTCAATTCCACCATCGCATGGATTTTGGTAGAAAATGTTTTCAGGCAAAGCCTGCTGGATTCCAGTGTCACGCACTGGAATGACAGAAGAACCTCCAGTCCACGGCTTTGTTTTCAAGTGCACTTTAGGATTACCATCATGCAAAAATTCAGTTTCGATATCCATTACCAGTGCGAGTGATGAGACTCGAACCCTAGCCCTCATGCTATCATTAAACTCTCCGATCACACTGACCTCCACATCATGTTTTTTCATGATTTGCTGAAACAATGGGAGATTTTTTTCCGGTACTGCTAAAGTCATTCTCTCTTGTGACTCCGATATCCACATTTCCCATGGAGCCATGTCATCATTTTTCAGTAGAATTTTGCTTAAATCCACGTCAAATCCATTTTTTCCCATTTCGCCAACAGAAGATGCAAGACCTCCAGCTCCGTTATCTGTTATTGCATTATAAAGACCAAGATCTCTTGCTTCTATAACGGCATTGGATAATTTTTTCTGGGTTATAGGGTCACCAATCTGCACAACAGTTGAAGGGCTGTTTCCTGACAACGCCTCTGAAGAAAATGTTGCCCCATGAATTCCATCTCTGCCAACCCTTCCGCCAATAATTACAATCTTATCACCATTTTTAGGTCCCTTGATGTGTGAAGGTGCATTATTTATATTGCGTGGAATAATTCCTACGCTCCCAACAAAAACTAATGGCTTTCCACAAAATCTGTCATCAAAATATACCGATCCAAGTTGTGTTGGAATGCCTGAGCAGTTGCCAGCAACATTTACACCGTGAATCACTTCTTTCATTATATATTTTGGTGGTAAAATCTCATCAGTGCATTCTTTGTCTCTATAAAGTTTGCCTTTTATTTCCTTAGCAAAGCAAAAATAATAGGTATTCATTATAGGCTCTGCGCCCTTACCAAAACCAACTATATCACGATTAACTCCAAGTACACCAGTCATTGCTCCACCAAATGGATCAAGAGCTGAAGGGCTATTGTGAGTTTCAACTTTATCTACAATTAAGTACTCATCATCAAAAATTATTCCTCCAGCGTTGTCGGAGAAAACTGACACACATATATCAGAGTTTATTTCACGTGTTGCACGCTTAATGTAGTGTGCATATAGGCCTTCTTCTACCTCATCAATAGGAGAGCAAAAAATGTTGTGCTTACAATGCTCAGACCAGGTCTGCGCTAGAGACTCGAGTTCAATATCATATGGACTTCTACCGAGCTTGTTAAAGTAATCTTTTATAGCTTTCATCGCAGGTAGTGAAAGACCCAGAGTGCCGTTACCATTAATTCCATCCCTGCTGATTTTTTCAAGCTCCTGGTCACTCACGTTTAAGTCAACAGATTTAGCACTACCAACTGTCATCTTAGTTTTTTTTTCTGTCATTCCAGTGTCGGAGCACTGGGATGACAAGTAAGAGAGCGCTGGAATGACACACTTCAGTTTACCATAATATTTCCAATGATAACTGCTATTTTCCTTATAGATGAGCGTACAATACTCAGTGATAGGATTAAACTGCTCTTTTATATAAGCTTTAGTTGGAATATCACCTTTATCTAAAATTAATTTTGAACTTTTAGTGCTTATCTCAATCGATGCCATTTTACCGTCACACGCTGGAATGACAGAGGGGTCTATACTTATTAAATACTCTCTAACTATTTGCTTCGCTGTATTAGCCACATTATCAGTCATACCAGCTAAAAAGCTTATCTCTAAGCCCCACTCAGCTTGTGGAACTATAAATTCATATTGAATCTCTTCAAGGCTCTCATTGTAGATGCAATAACGGCAGTCTTGAATGACTTTGTTATAAAATAGTTCGCAGATTTCTTCGTATAATTTTGGTGTAAGATCTTTGCTTATATGAATTGTGTAAACGTTAACTACACCAACTTGTTCACATTTATTTAAAACTTCTATTCTGATGTTTGTCATTTAGTATTATAAAAGATTTTAATATATCATAAGAAATTTTATCAAAAATTTATATATCTGATTTAGATTTTTTTGTAATACTAAAGCCAGATTTCGTACAGCATTGAGTTAACTTTCTAATCAACAGCGAGCTAATCATTGATAAAATACAAATTGCTAAAGCACCTATTAATAAACCAAATATATCTAACGCTACCAATAATGGGCTTATCTCTGATGTTATACGAAAGAAAACATTAATCCCCACTAATATTGGGATCAGTAGTAAAACCCTAACGCAAGCATTAACATCGATCTCACCTTCTTTTGTTTTAAAGCTTGGATTGATAAGACATCCAAAACCAATTAAAATTATCCCAGAGCCAGCTCCTATAAATAAAGAAGGAAAGTAAAATGAGCAAATTACTCCTGCTCCACCTATTGCTACTCCTGATATTATTCCTACAACTATAGATATTATAAGTACCACTAACTTAGCGAGCATTTGACAAATTAGCATATTCATCATAATTATATAAAGATTTTATTGTAACATGCTTTGCTGAAAGAGGCTTATGGTTTTTGCTTGACTATTTGTAAATAAAAGATTACAACTTTAGTATAAGTACTAATTTTTAGTATTCGTTCATCTAAATGGTGTCAACTTAAGGCTATAGGTCTATCTCTAGATAGTCCGCTTAACACGATAAAGAAAATCATTTATAATCGCTATAGCAACTAGTGTAGATACTTGACGTTCCTTCTGATTTGATAAATAGATGTTTTTATCTGAATTTACCACAAGAGCTTCAGGATGACTCTGAAAATAGATATTGCCATGCTTATCTTCAACCGCCTCTATTACTCCATCTCTCGAAAATGCTACAATTTTATACCCAAGCAACTCTAATTTACTTCTATTTTCAGGCGTATTACTTACTGCACCTGAATGAGCATCTGGAAAACACGTTGAAAACCAGCCATTCTCATCAGGTATGAGGAATTTAGCTACTACTTCTGCTAAACGACTATTCGGAACAATCTTTACCTGTTGGAGAGGTACACATTCCTTCTGTGGATTAGGTGCAGATTTTAAATGAGCTTTTTGCTCCTCTTCATTGCTCACAAGATTTGCTACACGCACTACTTCAATTCCTTTTGCATTCATAATGCCCTGTAAACCACCACATATTCCGAGTAAGTGAATTGAAGGATTATCATCTATTATTTTCACAATTGCTTCGGTGACGAGCTGACGGCAAGGAGTAGGTGGAAACGGCTCTGAATGAAGATTGTAATAATTTCCTGGAATAAATATTCTATTTATTTTTTGCTCTTCAACAAACTTTGCAACTTCAATTTTTATTCGATCTAATGTTAGCTTTCTTGCAAGCATCTCATCTTGCTTTGCAAGGTTCAATGACTCTTCTTGAATTTTTTTAAGGCTAATTATTTTATTATAATCAATTAGTACAGTTTTAACTCCAAAATTATTGAACATCTCATAGACATTTTGAGATAACCCAAGCTCATGTGGATATGTTTCCTCTTCTGTTTTTAATAAACCAACAACTATATTATCGCTTACTGTATACAAGTTTTCATGAGTGTTTGCGTGAATAAAACTGCTGCTAAATAATAAAACTATAAGTAATAAGATATTTAGTACTTTATTGTAATATTTATGTATCATGATTTTGATCTAATAGTTAATATATTAACATTGTAATATATTATAAAGCATTTTGCAATAAAAAGGTGAATTTAAAGAGCTATAATCTATTTTACTCTAACTTAATGAGCAGTCCTTTTGCCACTCACCTGAACTGATACAGTAAACTCAACTAATGGTCAATATATCCTCTATTAAAAATTGTATGAATTCATTTCCGTTCCAGTAATTCATAGAGATTTTACCTAAAATGGCCTTAACGTTACCCTGCATAATAGCAGAACCAAGCTCAGTATTTGCAGAACGAAATGCAATACCTCTAACCATAATATTATCATCGGCAATGAAGCATTTGATATGATCAGTTCCCATAATTTCAGGCTTTCTTATCTTTGCTCCTTGAATAATAAATCTTGGTTCAGGATTGCCTGGTCCAAATGGTTCTAAACGCTGTAATTGATTCCATAAAGATAGGTTTATTGCTTTAGCTGTTACTATACCATCTGCTTTTAAAGTTTTTTCACTTATAGAGCTTGAAAACCTTTCAGCAAAAAAATCATGCAAATCATTTATTTTGTCTTCTGTAATCGAAAACCCAGCTGCCATATTATGGCCGCCTCCTTCAATAATTAAATTTACAAACTTTGCAGAAAGCACTGCTGCACCAATATCAATTCCAGAAATTGATCTACAGCTTGCTTTTCCAACTCCGTTATTTAAAGATATTACTATTGTTGGCAAGTGAAACTGTTCCTTTAGCCTTGATGCAATAATACCAATTATTCCCTTGTGCCAGTTACCATTTACCATTATAAAATTTGCACCCAGTTTTGCAGACATTTCAGCTTTTGCTGTAGCTTCCAAGAGAGCTTCATTCTCTAACACTTTTCTTGCATTGTTCAAGTCTATTAACTTCAGCGCAATCGAGTGTGCCTCTTCTTCATCATTTGTGGAAAGTAACCTTGCTCCAAGTGATGCTTCTCCAATTCTCCCTCCAGCATTTATGCATGGCCCAATACCAAATCCTAACCGAGAAACGCTTGGTTTTTCAAGAATTCCTAAAGCATCAAATAAAACACGCAAACCGATATTTTTTCTTGCTGACATAACTTTAAGCCCTTGCGCAACGAATGCCCTATTTAGGCCAGTAATTTGCATAACATCACACACAGTTCCAAGAGCAACAAGATCCAATAGATCAAATAAATCTGGCTCTTTTTTACTAGCAAAAAACCCTTGTTCGCGTAAGCTTTTATTAAGAGCAACAACTAACAAAAATGATACTCCAACTGCTGCGAGATTATTATAAGAAGAGCTCTCATCAAGGCGATTTGGATTAACAATTGCCACAGCATTAGGTAATTTTTCTGTACCAAGGTGATGGTCAACAACTATAATATCAAGACCAAAGCTCTTTGCATCATCTATCGGTTGATATGCAAGTGTGCCACAGTCAACAGAAATGCATAAATCGATCCCATTTTTTTTGAGTTGCAATAAAGCATCTGTGTTTAATCCATAACCTTCATCAATACGATCTGGAATATAAATTATAGAAGGTATACCGACTGCTGATAAATATCTATTAATCAATGCTGATGATGTTGCACCGTCAACGTCATAGTCACCAAAAATCGCAATATTTTCATTATTGTTTATTGCCTTTATTATGCGGAAAACAGCTTTATCCATATCAAGAAGATGAAAAGGATCTGGCAGCAGTGATCTGATTAGTGGATATAAAAAATCACTCGCATTTTCTATGTTAATACCACGAGTAGCTAGTATTCTTGCCAATATTTCTGGCAACTCGAATCTCTGAGTAAGGGTTAAGAACTCCCTTTGATTTGCTTCCTGCAACTTCCACAGTGCATTTGTTACGCTACGCTTTTCAAGTTCATTTAGCATGCTTTTTGTAAATGAAGTGATTTTATCAGAGTTTTGAAGCTAGCTCTATATAAAAAGATTCTCTTACAGATCGCAACTTAAAGAGCACTTATACAACTTTGTTATGGCCTATAACTATGCGAAAAGACTTAAAACTCTTATGGGTCTTACCCCATATGAATTCATATCCACTTTTTCTGGGTAAGATCACTTCCGCCTTTAATAAACTCATTTGCTTGCTGAACTAGCATATCTATAACTTCTTTGACAGGCTTTTCCTTATCAACCATACCAACACTTTGACCAGCCATTAGAGATCCTGTTTCAACATCTCCTTCAATCACCGCTCTTCTTAAAGCTCCAGCCCAGAATTTTTCTATCTCAAGCTGTCCATCTTCTTTTGAGATATTTCCCCTATTATATTCATCAATAACTTCTTTTTGACGCTTCACAAAATCCTCACTTGCTTTGTTAGCTATAGCTCTTACTGGAATTACAGGAAAATCAGCACTTACCTGCACCGAAGGTATTGCGTTACGTGCAGCTGATTTGATAAATACTTCTTTAAAGTTTTTGTGGGCAATTGATTCATTAGTGCAAACAAATAACGTACCTATTTGGCAGCCACTTGCTCCCATTTCAAGGTAATTGACAATCATTTCACCTCTTCCTATTCCGCCCGCAATAAACACTGGTATTTGTTCACTTTTTAAATAAGGTAATATCTCCTGTGCAAGCACAGAAGTGCTAACCGGACCTATGTGCCCACCTGCTTCCATGCCTTCTATTATCAATGCATCAACCCCCATTTTAACGAGCCTTTTTGCAATGCTGAGCGCTGGAGCAAAGCATAAAATTTTTATTCCGGCATTTTTGATTTTTTCTATACTAGGTTTTGTCGGCAAACCACCGGCAAGTACTACATGGCTCACTTTCGTTTCGGTGCATACTTCTATTAATTCATTTAATTTGGGGTGCATAGTAATTAGATTCACACCAAATGGCTTATCAGTTAATTTCTGTGTCTCTGTGATTTCTTGTTTTAATAGGTTTGGAAACATCGCACCACATGCAATAACGCCAAAACCGCCAGCATTTGAAATTGCTGAAACCAAATTCCTCTCTGAAACCCAGCTCATAGCACCACCCATTATTGCAAATTTACTGCCGAGAAAATTTGTTCCCTTTTTCCAAAGGCTATCCAACTCCTGCATATAATCTATATAATGCGTTTTAGAATATTCTGCTTATCCATAAATACGTGCTTTAAAACACCAAGTATATGCAGAACTATAAAGAATATCATAAAATATGCAAGTATCGAATGCGCCTCGTTAGCTGCAGAAGCTAATTCTCTATTCTTGTTAATTAATAAAGGAATATGAAAAAAATACTTGATCTTTATACCAGAAGCGGAAGACATGACATAACCAGATAGCGGTATTAATATCATCAAAAAATACAGACAAAAATGTACTATTTTGCTTGCGCTCACAACAAGTTTGGAAAAAGTTGATGGAAATGGTGGAGCATAAGTGAATATGCGAAAAAATATGCGCACTATAATTAAACCCAAGACAGTAACTCCACAAGCCTTATGAATAGCATAGATACTAAATTTAATTTCGTCACTTGCTGGCAAGCTTTTCATATAAAGCCCAGAGCAAAGCATACTTATAATAAAAACAGCCATTAACCAATGGATAATTCTTAAGCCTAAACTATATTTATCGTTTTCCATTTTATTATAACAATCGGCTATGCAGAGAGCTTAACGTATTTCTTCTTTACCAGACAAAACAAATATACTCCTATAAATAAACAGATGCTTATTATTGATGCATAAGAGAATTTAAAAATTAAATCTCTAATATATATTGATAAACACTTGCCTGCAGAAAATTTATATAGCAACCCAATACATACAACAGCACTATCAACCACCGATGCTACAATTAAAGTGATGAAATTTGCTATATGAAAGCTGAACTTTGATTTTAACTTTTTAAAAAGCATTATGCTTAAAAGAAGTGATACTAAAATCCCAGTATATGAAATTAGTAACATTAAGCCAAAATTTTGCCATTTCAAGAGACAAACTGACAACGTGCATATCATCAGACTACCAATCGCTCTTTTTTTGCCATAAAATTCAACCATTGAATTTATAACTAAAGCTGACCCAGTAAATAAAGCAGCACAGATCATTAACTTGCTCGAATAATTAAGTAGAAAAATATTAATAAATAGCAGGAGCGATAAAATAAACATAGCATTACCTATAACAATATACCTTTATTTTAGATAAATATGATAGCAGGTAAATAATTATTTTAGCCTTAATAACTAAAGAAATATTATGATTAACACAACATTAGTAACTATAGCTAGAATAAGTAAGATTTACCAAATGCCTTGTTATTCCACTAATTAAGAAGTGGAATATTGAAGCTAATCCTTGATGTATTCAAGGTTAGTTATAATCTTATTTATTCTATTTAATACTTCGGTATACTCTATTTTTTTTTCGTTCCTATGTTTCTCAAGCTCTTGATTTATTTCACCCAACTGTCTTGTTAATTCTAAAATTTTATCCTCAAGAGTTAGTGCTGCAAGTAAGAAATATAATGCTTCTGAACCTTTACCTCCAGTTTTTTGAGATATAGAATTAACTAGCTTGTCAAAGTTGGCAACAAGACGTAATAAATGTTCCTTCTTCTCACTTTCACAAGATATTTTGTATTTATTATTACGTATAACTATTTCTACTACTTGCATATACGGTTAATAAAAATGATGTTTCCTGAACTACATAATAAGTAAAATTACTTATTGCACGCTCTATTCATTTATCAAGTCTGTTAATTCTCTACTGCTACGAAAATACGCTTTAAAGTATTGATTTTTTGCAAACCTCTGTAACATCAAATGATTTTCTTCTTTTTTTAAGTTATAAGTTCTAATTGAAAAGGAACCAAACCCCCTAATTTCAATTCTATTATGGTGTTTCAATGTATCTAAAAGTATCTCAAAGAATCTCTCAACTATAGCCGCTATAATCATCTTATCCAAAAAAGGATGCCCTCTTGCTACCTTTGTTATTATATCAGATTTTGTTGCCATTTATGTAAAACTAAAATAAATATTATTTAGCCGATAATATGATGTTATACCCTTCAACACCCAGCACTTCAGCTTCTATTTCTTCTGATATAGAAAACTTTTTATTTTCTGGTAAATGCTCTTGATTTATTAAAAGAGTTATATCGTTTCCAGCTTCAACGACTAACCCATTATCTTCCCTGTTGCTTACAGTAACCTGAATTTTATCTCCTACATTAGTCTTTTTTATTAAATTTTCAAGAGGATCATATTCTATCTGCTTTATACCGAGATAAATCCTAGCCCGATTCACGTTAGCCCTCAATACTTTTGCTTCTATTTTGTCACCCACATTATATTTTTTTATCTCATCGGCACTGCTTTCAGACCAACTTAAATCTTTTGCATATATTAACCCTTCCACATTTTCATCTATTTCAGAGTCATTAAAAGCGATAGATATATATGAACCAGTATTATTCTTAACTTCACCAGAAACAATAGAACCAAGAGGATATTTATTGACGAACACCTGCCAAGGATTATCTACATACCTTTTCATACTTAAACTCATTCTATTCTTGCTAATATCAATACTAAGAATTTTGACATACACCTCTTGTCCCCTTGTTACGAGGCCGCTTACTGGTAAATTACTCTTAACCCAAGTGATTTCCGATGAGTGCACTAAACCCTCGATTCCAGGCCTAAGCTCAACAAATAACCCATAATCTTCTATACTTGTTACGTGACCTTTATGCACACTATCAATCGGATATTTTAACTCAGCATCTTGCCAAGGATTATCTTCCAGCTGCTTTACACCCAAGGAAACCTTTGCATTTTCCTTATCTATTTTTATGATTTTAACTTTTATAGTCTGACCACAAGCAAAAACTGCAGATGGGTGGCTTACTCTACTCCAAGATATATCTGTGATATGCAACAAACCATCTATTACCCCCACTACATCTGATTCATGAATACCGACGAATACACCGTAATGAGTAATGCTTTTTATTTTTCCTTCTATTACGTCACCTTCATTTAAAGATTCTAAAAACTTAGTTTTTTCGCCAGCATGTGATTTCTCTAACACCAATTTCCTTGATACTACGATATTGCCCTGCTTTTTATCCATCTTAAGCACAATAAATTTTTGCTCGGTTTCAATAAGGTGCTTAGCATCTTTCACTTGTTTCAAATCCACATGACTGAGTGGTAAAAAGGCGCTTATTCCATCACCAAGATCAACAATAAAGCCGCATTTAATTGAGCGTTTAATAACACCACTCACTTCATCTCTTGTAACCGCATCTTCTTCCAACTTATTCCATTTTTCGTCCCTAATGGCTTTCTCACGGCTAAGAACAACATTACCGTGATAATCTTCAATTCTTTCTACATAAACTTTAATGATAGAGCCAATAGCTACCTCATCATTAGGACCGAGCTCCTTGATCAAAATTCTTCCATCGGATTTTAAACCAATATCCACCACGATGTCGTTAGGGTTTATTCTAGTAATCACACCATCTATGACATCTCCTTCTTTAATTTTACTAACAAAAGAGTCTTCAAATAAAATATCATCTTGACCCTCAAACTGGCCTTGACATGTCTCTTCTATAAACTTATTTGACGATAATTTTTTGATAGCAATATTACTCATGCAACGCGACCTTTAATTTAAACTTTGTTAGAATAAATATATTATATAATATTAATAATTAGTGACAAGTAATTTTTCGTTAACTCATAAGCATAAGAGAATTATTTGAGCTATAAAACGAGAAATTATATGTGTATCAAAAATATGCTATGCAAGTGGATTAGATCATTTTCCAGAAGATCAAGATTAAAACCTGAGGTTGATGAAACATTAAAGCAATATTCCATACAAAATAATAAGGAATCTATAGAGAATGTTGTAAACTCTCAAAAAAGAATATGGGTAGAAATAGGCTTTGGCAGTGGTGAAAACATGCTTTATCAAGCACTTAATGAGAGTGATTTGTTATTTATAGGATGCGAGCCCTATTTAAAAGGGGTTTCTAAATTACTATCCAACATAGAAAAACACAATATAAAAAATATTTTAATATGGACAGAAGATGCAAGAGAGCTGATTGAAAATTTTCCTGATAACAGTGTTGAAAGATTTTTTATTCTCTTTCCAGATCCTTGGCCAAAGCGGAGCCACAATAAAAGACGGTTAATTAACACAGAATTTTTAAATTTATTAGCAAAAAAGATGCTTATGACAGGGGAAATATTAATTGCAACCGACCATCCGGATTATGCAGAGTGGATAGCGTTACACATAAAGCAGTGTAATTTTTTAAGCTATAGAGAAACTGATTTTTCAAACTGTCCTTTTACAAAATACCATAAAAAAGCACTCAAATATCAACGTAAAGTAAGATTCTTTAAAATAAGCATTTCATTGAAACAAAGCACAGTCACTTAATTTTTATAAACATACTGTAAAATATAAGAAAAATTAAGCTTAAAATGTTAGCTGATTCTTGGACTTTACTAATACTTACACTACTTGAAATTATACTTGGCATAGACAATTTAATCTTTATTTCTTTAGCGATAGATAAGGTACCAAAGCTGCTCAGAGAAAGAGTGCGTCTTATGGGCCTTGGATTAGCACTATTGATGCGTTTTGTAATACTATTTTTTACATCATCTATATTATCAATGCAAAACCCTATATTTCAGGCTTCACCATTCAATATCTCAGCAAAGGATTTGCTTATGTTTGCAGGGGGATTATTTCTTATTATTAAAAGCTCTATGGAATTGTGGAACGACATTTTTTTACATAAGCAAATCAAAAAAAAGACAAATATTAAATCGCAATTTTTTTTGGTTGTATTGCAAATTATATTGATAGATTTAGTTTTTTCAGTTGACTCAATACTAACTGCTATAGCATTGACTCATAATATGATAATAATAGCTACAGCATTCACATTTTCTATATTGGCAATGCTGTTTTTATCGAGCTACACCGCCAAGTTAATCAAATCTAATCCGAGCTTAAAGGTAATCGCCATTTTATTTATTTTACTTGTTGGTGTATATCTCATGCTTGATGGATTTCACGTAGAACTACCAAAAGAATATTTATACTCTTCGTTTATATTTGCGTTGCTTGTGGAAGTTGTGAGGAGTGTAAAGAAAAAATACAGCGTACGAAAGCGAAATGAAACCTAATTGTCATTCTATAAACCATGCCATGTGATATCATCGAAGTCACCTTCCTCTTGGTAGCAGGCTACTCAGCCCCAGATGTAATATAAAAATATTTCAAATTATACAAGAGTACAGTTGATAGTAGTTGAATTTCTAAAACTTTTCTATCCCTTGAATTGCTTCATATCTTCAATTTGTAACAAGTAACGGCTATTTTTTGGTAAAGCTTGAGCAGCAAGCTCTGCATATTTCATAAACTGCTTTGAATTACCTTCAATACAAGCTTTTTTCGCTAAAGCAAAGTAATACATTGCCATATCAGCGTCGTGTTTATATGCAATGCTTAAATATTTCCAGATAAAGGCATTATTTGGTTCTATATTTAAAATTTGTTCTAGGTAAAAAATCGCCTTTTTTGCATCACCATGTAACAATAAAGTGTGAGATAATGCAAGTTTTACTAAATAATTGTTATTATCAGATAAATATTTAAGCAATTTTTCATACATTTTGACTGCTTCACTTAAATTTCCAGACTTGTACAGCATTTCTGCTTTTAATTCATATAAGTATGGGTCACTAAATGTTTCTTGTATCAGTAAATCAACTCTAGCAATAGCCTCCTCTACCTTCCCTTGTCTATAACAAACTATAGCATTTACATACTCAGAAATTCTATCATTCCCCTCATATTTACTAGATAACACATGAATAGGAGAAAAAAAAGAGTCTAGCTTTGCAACCATACGCTCAAATTTCAGCAATTTATCCGCCAGAATTGGTTTTATATTATTTTTAACTTTATAATTCTGTACAGCAAATAAACGTTTATCACTAAGCGGATGAGTGCGGAAATATTGTTCAGTACTTTCACTCTCAATACTTTTAAAATAATCAAAAACCTCTTTCATGCCTGCATTATCATAACCAGATTCGTCAAGGTACCTTAGAGCATAGCTATCTGCTACACTTTCTTGTTCTTGAGAATAATTAAAAAATAGCTTTGTGCTAAGTGACACACCACCAAGCAGAATTGCACTAGCAATCTGAGGATCAATAACAATACTAGAAACCAATCCTACCACATAACTGATCATTGCTATCGATTGGAAATAACTCATAGAACCGCTCATCTGCAATATATGACCAACAGATATATGAGCAATTTCATGCGCTAAAATACCAAGCAGAACGTAAGGTTTAGTAGAATATTGTAAGAGTCCCAAATGAATAAAAATACTATTATTGTTAACTACGAAAGCATTAATCGAATTATCATTGATTATAAAAACTTTTATTCGGTCACTATCAATATCTGCAGCAGAAAATAGAGGTTGCGCTAACTCTTTCACCATTGCTTCTACTTCGCTATCTCTAATAACACTAGCAGAATAAGCATCATGACAATATACAAAAAAAAGCAACGCGATTAATAAATTAGCAATTTTGATCATGAAAACCCCTGAGAGGAATTTTATATTTTAACACTTAAGTTATAAATGTTAACCTATTTTTTGACGTAACTGATAAGCTTGTCGATGGTAGTTAACTTAATTTTATGATGTTCAGCAAATTCAAGCAGCTCTGGTAAACGCATCATAGAGCCATCATCATTCACTAATTCACAAATCACTGCTGAATGATCAAGCCCAGCTAGCTTTGCTATTTCAACGCTTGCTTCAGTATGGCCAGCACGCTTTGTTACCCCGCCTTCATTTGCAATTAGAGGAAAAATATGGCCTGGTGTTACGATGTCATCTTGAGTACTATTCTTGTTAATAGCAGTAAGTATAGTTTTTGTCCTATCCTCTGCTGAAACACCAGTTGTGATACCATAACGCGCATCTATAGACGTAGTAAATGCTGTATGATTATCACTAACATTTTTTTTCTCCATAAAGTTAAGATTCAAGCTTTCCATGTGAGATTTAGTCATCGCCAAACAAACAATGCCCGTACCATGATTTACCATAAAAGCCATATGTTCTGGCTTTATTTTCTCAGCCAAGACAATTAAATCACCTTCATTTTCTCTATTTTCATTGTCAACTAAAATAAATAATTTACCGGAGCGAG
This sequence comes from Wolbachia endosymbiont (group E) of Neria commutata, assembly GCF_964026735.1. Classification (NCBI taxonomy): domain Bacteria; kingdom Pseudomonadati; phylum Pseudomonadota; class Alphaproteobacteria; order Rickettsiales; family Anaplasmataceae; genus Wolbachia; species Wolbachia endosymbiont (group E) of Neria commutata. Next base: position 429,421 of record NZ_OZ034692.1, on the reverse strand, counting down.
CATCCTCCAAAACATCCTGAATAGAAGAAATGCCCGGTGAATTCACTGACTTGAAATTGGCTTGTACCATAATTTATTTAAATTCAATCTTAACTATTTTATACAATTTTTCTCCACTTGGCACAACCACTTCTACATAATCACCAACTTTCTTGCCAATTAAAGCACTCCCCAGTGGTGAGCTACTGGATATCAACTTTCTTGAAACATCAGCTTCATACTCACCCACAATCTTATAAATATATTCTACTTCACTATCATCATGATTTAACATACTTAGTGTAACAGTCGCACCAAACATTACTGTATCACCAGACAAGTTCTCCACTTCAATCACTTCTGCGTGTGAGAGCTTATTCTCTAACTCTACTATACGGCCTTCGATGAAACCCAACCTTTCTCGTGCAGTATGGTACTCTGCATTTTCAGATAAATCACCATGATCACGAGCATCAGAAATAGCTTGTATAATAGAAGGTTTTTCTTCCTTTAATTTTCCAACTTCAGCTTGCATATGCTCAAAACCTTCTTTTGTCATAGGAAATTTACTAATAATGGATGAAGCCATAACCACCACCTAAACACAATTAAATTGAGTAATAAAATTATTCACGATATTAAAAATATCACTTTTTATACCATCACTCATGTCATTTGACAACTTTTTTAAAACTCCAGGGTGTGCAGCATTAAAATAACTAATAAGATCATGTTCAAATTTACTAATGTCGCTTAAAGCTATATTACTTAATTGATCGTATAGATTAGAAAAAATATACATCAGCACTACTTGCTCTTCCACTTGCATAGGTGAATGTTGCTTTTGCTTTAATAGCTCAACAAGGTATTTACCTTTATTCAAGGATAATTGAACACTAGCATCAAGATCAGAACCAAATTTCGCAAAATCTTCTAGTTCTCTATATTGAGCTAAACTTAGCTTTATAGAGCCCGCAACTTTTTTCACAGATTTCAGTTGTGCGGCGGAACCAACACGCGAAACTGATAAACCTATATTTACTGCAGGACGAAACCCTTTGTGAAACAACTCAGACTCAAGAAAAATTTGTCCATCGGTAATTGAAATAACATTTGTTGGCACATACGCAGACACATCACCAGCTTGAGTTTCAATAATTGGCAAAGCAGTTAATGACCCCTGCCCTTTCGCATCAGACATCTTAGCAGCCCTTTCAAGCAAACGTGAATGTACGTAGAATATATCGCCAGGATAAGCTTCACGACCAGGAGGACGTCTGAGTAACAAAGACATTTGCCTGTATGCTACAGCATGCTTAGATAAATCATCATATACGACTAAACAATGCATTCCATTGTCACGAAAAAACTCCCCAATAGTGCAACCAGCATAAGGTGCCAAAAATTGCATAGGCGCGCAGTCAGATGCGCTAGCTACAACTACAGTTGTATACTCTAATGCCCCACTCTCTTTCAGCTTATTTACTACTTTTGCTACTGTTGAAATTTTTTGACCAATCGCAACATAAACACAATAAACCTTTTGATTATCATCTACCTCATCATTAATCTTTTTTTGGTTGATAATAGTGTCCAGGGCAATAGTAGTTTTACCAATTTGTCTATCACCAATAATTAACTCACGTTGTCCTCTACCTATTGGAATTAGCAAGTCTATAATTTTCACTCCTGTTTGAAGTGGCTCATGCACAGACTTACGATCAATAATGCCTGGTGCTTTGGATTCTATATCCATCGTGTTTTTAGCTCTAATTTCTCCATGCCCATCTATAGGATGTCCTAAAGCATTTACAACTCTTCCCAATAATTCATGCCCTACAGGCACTTTAACGACATCACCACTACATTTTACCAGATCACCTTCTTTAACATCACGGTCATTACCAAGTATCACCACCCCAGCTGTATCATGATCCAAATCAAGAACTATTCCTTCTATACCGCTTGCAAAAGTTACCTTTTCACCGAATTTTGCCTTTTCTAGCCCATAAATTAACGCAATACCATCAGTTACTGAAATCACCTCACCTATATTTTCTCGCTTTATAGGATTATCAAATGCCCCAACTTTCTCTGTTATTATCTTTACTATTTCAGAAGCATTCATACGATCTGTCATATACAATTCCCTATTTTTAATATTTCCATTTTACTTAAATCAACTAACCTATCTAAGTAACTTCTTAGCGAAGCATCAATCAAATTAAAGCCATATCTAACTATAAAACCACCTAATATAGAAGGATCAACCACATTACTTACTTTTATTATTTTACCAAGAAAACTCAAAGATTCAGTAATTATTTTTATATCTGACTCTTTTAAAAACTCTGCCGATTTGATAGTAACTTCGAATTCATTTTTATTTTCTCTTACAAGATTCAAGAATTTTTCTAATATAGGAATTAAAAAACCAGGACGCTTATTAGAAAATATAACAATAATAAACCTTATTAAATCTTCACTTAGATGCCCTTTCATAGAAAGCATTACTTCTTTTTTGCTTAAAAAAGACACCCTAGGATTTGATAGATACATCAAAACATCATGTTGATTTTCAAAAAAAGCCAATAAAAACTCTACTTCGTTTCTTATGGTATCTAATTTATCATATGAAACATGTAACAGTACTCTAGCATAAGATGAAATTAAATTATTATACTCAGTCTTTCTCATACTTAAAATTACCTATATAAATTTCTCGCCAATTGATCCCTCAATCCAAGCATTTTTTATATAAACAGGTTTCCTTTTTAAAGAAAGGAAATATAAATCATACCTAATTGAACAATCCAAAAACTTAGGATTTTTACTCAAAAAATATTTAGAAGAATTTACAATAGACTGACACTGAACATTAGATATCGGTATTTCTTGGCCAAATAAACTTGTTTTAACTTCTATAAAAACAAGCTCCCTTTTTTTCAATACAATTAAATCAACTTCACCAAATCTAGAGCGGTAACGATGCTTTACAACATTATACCACTTTAATTTTAAATATACTAAAACTAATAATTCACCAAAGTAACCTATAAAGTAGCGTAAACCATTCACCATAAGAAGGCTATAATAGAAAATTAATTTTGTACCACTACCTTATTCTCTTCTTTATTTCTGCCATAAGTCTTACCCTTTGCTGAAATATCTCTATCAACCAACTCAATTACTGCCATTGAAGCACAATCACCTTTCCTAGCGCTAAGTTTCATTATCCTAGAATATCCACCTTTACGATCTTGATAACGATTAGCTAAAGCGGTTAATAACTTATCAACTACTAATTTGTCGTTATGAAGGCGCGAAAGTAAAAGTCTTCTACCATGCAAATCATTGTTATTCTTAGCAATCGTAATAAACTTCTCCACATACGGACGAAGTTCCTTAGCTTTTGGTAAAGTAGTTACAATCTGCTCATGATTAATTAATGAGATAGATAGATTTTTTAGCATCGACACCCTATGCTGAGTGCCACGAGATAACTTACGTTTTTTTATTCCATGTTTCATATACTACCTAATCTTCATCAGTGTGTTGTTTAGCTAATTCTTCTATATCTTGAGGTGGCCAATTTGGCACACTCATACCTAAAGACAAGCCAAAATTAGTTAAAACCGCTTTAATTTCATTCAAAGATTTTCTACCAAAATTAGCAGTCCTAAGCATTTCACCCTCTGTTTTCTGAACAAGATCACCTATATAAGTAATATCCTCATTCTTCAAACAATTGTGGGATCTAACAGATAACTCCATTTCATCAACTTTACGTAATAACACTGGATCATAACCCAAATCTTTAGCACTAGAAGATGAAGAAATCTGCTGTTTCTTATAACCCGTATCAGAGCTAACAAAAGGCTGCAGTTGTTCCTGCAATATTCTTGCAGCAGAATCAGCAGCTTGACTAGGAGAGATAGTACCATCAGTTTCAATTGATAGTATTAACTTATCCTTATCAGTTACCTGACCAACACGACTATTCTCTATCCTGTACGAAACTCTATTGACAGGACTATACAAAGCATTAACAGGGATAAAACCAGTTAAATCTTGCTCATTAATAAGCTTTAAAAATTCATTCTCTTTATATTTAGCTACAGGAAGATATCCCTTCCCGTTAGCCACATATATGGTCATATTAAGCTCTACATTTTCCCCCAATGTGCATATTAACAAATCTTTATTCACAATAGAACACTGCCCATCAGTTTCTATCATACCAGCTAACACCTGACAAGGACCCTTAGCAATCAAATTTAAGCATTTATTAGCAGTACCATTTAATTTACATCGCAACATGCTCATATTTAACACTATGTCAGTTACATCTTCTCTCACTCCCTGAATTGAAGTGAATTCATGCGTTATACCTTCAATTTTGATTCCATAAACAGCACTACCTCTAAGAGAAGACAGCATTACACGCCTCAGCGCGTTACCTAGTGTTAAAGCAAAGCCACTTTCAAGTGGCTCCAATACTATATCACCTTTTTCACTTGAACTACCTGATATTACCTTAACTGAGTTAGATTTAGTCAATTTATCTAAGTTATCACAGATAGAAACATTATCGTTATAATACATAAAACACCTTTTCAAATAATTCTATACTCTTCTTTTTTTTCTTAATCTACATCCATTATGAGGAATAGCAGTTTTATCTGCAATTGAAGTAACAGTTAACCCAAAGTTTCGAAGAGCCTTAACTGCAGCTTCAGTACCAAATCCAGGACCACGGATTATTACAGAAATAACCTTCATACCAAATCGCTCTATTGCATTCTTCGCAGCAGACTCTGCAGCCTTACCTGCAGCATAAGGTGTAGATTTTCTCGACCCCGAAAAACCATACGCGCCTACAGAGGTTTGGTATAATGTATTACCTTGAACATCAGTAACATTCACAAAAGTGTTATTAAAAGTTGCACGGATATGCACAACACCAGTAATAAACTTCTTCGTACTTTTAGCAACCGTTTTGACTTTTTTCATTAAAACTCACAATAATAATAAATTTATTTTTTCCCAGCAACAGGCAAACGAGATCTACCTTTACGTGTCTTAGCATTAGTATGAGTTCTTTGCCCCCTAACAGGTAAACCTTTTCTATGCCTCACTCCTCTATAACATCCCATTTCCACTAAAGATTTGATATTCATGGCTACTTCTTTTCTGAGCTCGCCTTCTATGGCATAATTTTGCCTAATGAAACTGCCGATTCTTTCTATGTCTTCATCCCGTAATTCTGAAACACGTTTCGACTTATCAATTTCACAAGCGTGGCAAATTATATTCGCAGTAGCAATACCTATACCATATATATAAGTTAATGCAAAAGGAACACATTTCTTTACCGGAACATTTATACCTGCAATACGTGCCACTGATACCTCGATATTTTATTAATAATAACTCTTAATTTATACCATAAAACAACTCTGAGTCAAACTAAATTACAAGAAATTTTACTTTCAATCTCTTGCGTCACCTTATCAACGCTCAAATTAGCGTCAATCGTCAATAATTTGCCTTTATAATACTCGCGTAAATCCTTCATCTGAAGGTGATATTCGCTTATTCTCTTATTAATTGCAGTTAAATTAGCATCATCAACCCTTTTCTCTAATCTCGTACTTTTACATTCAAGACAATGAGGATTATCACTACTGTTAAAAGAAGATACACTATATACACTCTTACAGTCCAAGCACACAAGACGATTTTTCAATCTATCAATCGCAATCTCATCATTAAGCTGCAGCTCAATTACAATATCAACATCCCTTTTATATTTTTCTTGCAAAGCATGAGTCAAAAAATGAGCCTGATTTAAATTTCTCGGGAACCCATCCAGCAAACAATTATTATCCACTAATGCAAGTTGATCACATAATAACTCACATATAATATTGTCTTGTATTAAATTACCGGACTCAACAGTATCCTTTATTTTTTTACCCAATTCACTGCCGCTAGATATAATATTTCTTAGTAAATCCCCTACTGAAATTAGCTTTAAGCCATATTTTGCTATTAATAAGCTTGATTGAGTACCTTTACCAGAACCCGGAGGACCAAAAATTGTAATGATCATCTTATTTTCCTTGCTTTAGACTCATATTTCTTTATCCAACTATCATACCTATTTGAAAAAATATAAGATTGTATCTTGGTGATAGTATCAGTAATAACATTAACTATAATCAATAAACTCGTTCCACCAAAAATAAATGGTATATCATAATGATATCTCATAATTTCAGGTACAGTACATATTACTACCAAATATGCAGAACCAATAAATGTTAACCTGAAAACTATATCTTGAAGGTAATCAGAAGTATGTTTTCCAGGTCTTCTACCAGGAATAAATCCACCATTTTTTTTAAGAAAATCGGCACTTTCCTCTGGATTAAATATAAAATTGGTATAGAAAAAATTAGAAAATACTATGAATGTTAAGTAAGCTATGATATACACTACTTTATTTGTCATAAAGTAATTTAAAATAAAGTCAGCAACAACATGCCCCTTATAGAAATTTGCGATTGAAATAGGTGTTAATAAAATTGCATTAGCAAAAATAGTCGGTATCACACCAGACAAATTAATCTTGAGTGGAATATAAGTAAAGTCATCATTATGTAATTTTTTGAATTGCTTTTTGGGATATTGAACAATTACTTTTCTATACGAGGATTCTACAAAAATAACTAAAAGAAGCAGTAAAAAAAATAATACTATAACCAAAAGGATAACAAATAATGATATGCTTCCATTTTTATTTAACGTTAATAAAGACGACAAAGCATTGTGCAATTCCGATATTATGCCAGTAAAAATGATTAATGAGATACCATTGCCTATGCCGTTAGCACTAATTTGTTCACCAAGCCATATCAAAAACATAGTCCCGCCTAAAAGGCTAAAAACGCCTACTGTACGAAACATAACACCAGGCTCAATTACAACTAGCGCTCCTTCTCTATTCATCCCCTCTAATCCAATCAAAATTGGTATTGATTGAAATACACAAAGTACTATGGTCAGATAACGTATATAAGAATTCATCTTTCTACGCCCTAATTCTCCATCGTTTTTAACTTCATTAATTCCCTTAATGGCAGAAGATAATAATTGCACAACTATAGAAGCCATTATATATGGCATTACATTTAATGCTAAAATCGTCATTCTAGCAAATGCACCACCAGAAAATAAATTCAACACTCCAAAGACACCAGCACTCTCTTTGGAAAATATATCATTAATTATGTCAAGATTAATTCCAGGAATAGGCACATAAGTACCCAAACGATAACAAATTAAAGCTATTAGTGTAAAAAATATATGCTTTAATAAATCGCCTTTATACAATAATGTAGGGCTCAAGCTATTAAATGCGGATTTACTGCTCATAATTTATGACAGTATTTCTACACTACCACCAGCTAAAGCCACAGATTTTCTTGCAGCCTCTGACACAAAATCAACATGAAATGCAAACTTCTCGCTTAACGTACCTTTGTTAAGAAGCTTGATTTTGTCTTTCATAGATTTTATAAAACCTAGTTTATACAACATTTCTTTATCTATAACAGAATTTTTTGCTATTTTTCCAGCCTCTATCAAGCGCTGTACATCACCAACATTAATTATAGAGTATATATTTCTGCGTATAGGCTTAAAACCTCTTTTCGGTAAGCGAGTATATATAGATTGTTGCCCACCTTCAAAGCCATTTATAGACACTCCACTTCTAGCTTTCTGCCCTTTATGCCCTCTACCGGATGTTTTGCCCTTGCCACAACCAATCCCCCTACCTAGCAACTTAGGCTTCTTTTTCTTAGATAAATTAGTAAATATAGAGTTTAACTTTATAGCATCGTTCATACTTTACCTATTTCCAACTATCTCACTAACTTTTTTACCCCTTTTGCTTGCCACTTGGCGAGGAGATAGCATACTATCAAAAGCCTCAAACACCGCACATATAACATTATGAGGATTATTTGATCTAGTAGACTTAGCTACCACATCTTTTATACCAAGAACCTCAAAAACTGATCTAATTGCTCCTCCAGCGATGATGCCTGTTCCAGGTCTTGCAGATCTTAAAACTATTTCACCAGAACAAAATTTAGCTTTTATATCATGATGCAAAGTTCTACCTTCACGTAAATACACTCTTATCATCGATTTTTTTGCAGCATTTACAGCTTTTATCCTCGCTTCAGCAACCTCTGCATGCTTGCCTGTTCCGCAACCTACCCTGCCCTTCCCGTCACCAACAACAACCAAAATTGAAAATGAAAATCTTCTACCACCCTTCGTAACTGTTGTTACTCTTCGCACCGAAACTAAAAGCTCTGATAAATCAGTATTATTTTGTAAATTCTTTACAGCCATATTAAACCTTTTAAAACTTAAATCCAGAGCTTCTTAAAGCTTCAGCAAATCGAGAAACCAATCCTGTATATTTATATGCCCCACGATCAAACACGAGCTCTTGTTCTAATTTCACACCAGACAGACGCTCAATCATTAAAGAAGAAACCTGCTTTATAGCTTCAGCATTGACTTTCCCTTTACATATGTTCCTAATTTTAGCATCCAAAGTAGAAGCCGAAGTAAGAGTTATTCCCTTTGCATCATCAATTAACTGAACATAAAAATGTCTATTAGATTTAAATATGGATATACGCAAACGTCCAGCGCCCTTATCGAGTTTCGCTCTATTACGGAGCTTTCTTTTTTCATAGCTACTTAAAAAATTATATAATCTTCTCATCTTAATTACTTCTTTTTACTTACAACTTTACGCAACATAAACTTACCTTTTATTACAATTCCCTTACCTTTATAAGGATCATATTTTCTAACTCTGCATATATCAGATGCCACCATATAGACTTTTTGCTTATCTATACCACTTACTACTAGATGAATTGGCTTTATGCACTTAATCTCAACACCCTTAGGCACTTTATACTTAACATTATGGCTATAACCAAGATACAAAGTCAAATACTTCCCATCACACTCTGCTTTATACCCAACACCATTAATCTCAAGATCAACAGAAAAACCATCAACCATTCCATTAATGATATTATTAATATTGCTCCTATAAGTACCCCACATAGGTTTTATTTCATCATAATTGTCTTGATCTTGATCAACGAAAAGCAATAGCTGATTATCAACAATCCGGCACACAACATCACTAACCAGGGTAAGCTCTTTTTCCTCCTTAGCACTCTTTATTAACATTCTACCATTGCTATATTCAACTGAAACACCAACAGGAATATTGATGGGCGCAGCACCTACACGAGACATGAATTTCTCCTATTATTTAAAACACACGACACAAAACTTCTCCACCAACCTTTAACTTATGCGCATTATAATCGGTCATTACTCCTTTGGATGTCGATATAATAAAAATACCAAGACCATTATATGCTTTAGAAATATCCTTATACCGAGAATAACGACGACAACCAGGCTTTGACACCCTAACTATGTCACTAATTACAGGTGACTTTTCATAGTACTTCAATTTTACAATAAAAGAAGGTAAATTATCTATAATTTGCTTTTCATAATCAAAAATATACCCCTCCTCTTTTAAAATCTCCAATATAGAAGAATTCATCTTAGAAAACAGCACCCTTGTCGTCCTATGCATTGCCAATTGCGCATTACGTATTCTTGTTAAAAAATCACCAATAGTATCAGATAACGCCACTATATACTCCTTATATTATAGTTACCAACTAGACTTTGTAACTCCTGGAATCTGTCCAAAAGAACATAAATCACGTAAAACAATTCTACACAAACCAAATTTTCTATAAACCCCTCTTGGCCTTCCAGTCAAAGCACACCTATTTCTAATTCTAACCTTAGAGGAATTTCTAGGCAACTTTTTAATTAATTTATTTTGAGCTGCAAACCTTTCACCAATAGACAAATTTTTATTATTCATTATAGATTTCAATTTTTCCCTTTTTTCTTTATATTGATCGCACAGCTTCATTCTGCGAAGATTTCTTTCTATCATAGATTTTTTTGCCATATATCTCTTCTCTCAATTAATCAAAAAAAGGAAATTTAAAAGCTAGCAACAATTCCTTTGCTTCCTTATCACTAGCTGCAGTTGTTACAATATTAATGTCCATACCTATAATCTTACTTATTTTATCGTAATCTACCTCTAAAAACGAGATATGCTCCTTTATGCCGAAGGAAAAATTACCATTTCCATCAAATTGCTTTACACTAAACCCTCTGAAATCTTTCTCCCTTGGCAAAGCAATATATACCAATCTTTCTAAAAACTCATACATTTTATCTCTACGCAATGTCACTTTACAACCAACTTTAGCATCTTTTCTGATTTTAAAACCAGCAATAGATTTTTTTGCAGAAGTTGATACAGGTTTCTGCCCTGCAATTAAATGCAAGCTCTCAAGCGGCTCATCTATTACTTTACTATCTGCAGCAGCATCTCCAACACCCATGTTAATACAAACTTTTACAAGTTTAGGCACTTGCATTACATTGCCGTAATTAAACTTATCCTTTAAGGACTTTACTATGCTATCTTTATATAACTCTTTAAACATATCAACCTAATCTATCACTTCTCCAGAAACTTTCGCAAAACGCACTTTTTTACCATCTATAACCTTAAACCCCACTTTAGTTGGAGTTTTATATTTAGGGTCTAATGTTGCAACGTTGGATATATCAATAGCTAATTCTTTACTTAATATACCACCATTATTACCAGCTCTTGGCTTGGTATGCCTCTTGCAAACATTTACTCCAGAGACAATTACCCTTTTTTTAGCACCGCGCGCTATAACTTTAATTATTTTGCCAATTTTTGCTTTGTCTTTACCAGTTAAAACTATAACGTCATCACCACTTCTTATTTTAGCACTCATTATAAAACCTCAACAGCTAGTGACATTATTTTCATAAAAGAACCAGATGATAACTTTTTTATCGGACCAAACACCCGAGTACCAAGCGGCTCGCCTTGATTATTAATTAAAACTACAGCATTGCTAGAAAAACGAATCACAGAACCGTCAGACTTCCTAATAGCCTTTTTCACCCTAACAACAACTGCTCTATATACCTTCCCTTTCTCAACCTTCCCCCTTGGGGTAATAGATTTAGTAGATACAATAATCGTATCACCTACAGTTGCAGATTTTCTACCACCTAACAAACCAATACAAAGAACTGCACGCGCACCAGAATTATCAGCCACTTCCAATAACGTATTTTTTTGAATCATATAAATATCCTATTCAATTTGAGCTATTAACAACAACCCATTTTTTAGTAGCAGAGATAGGCTTGTGTTCTTGTATCAAAACCTTATCCCCTTCCTTACAACTATTATTCTCATCATGTACTGTATATTTCTTATATTTTTTTATAACTTTTTTATACATTTTATCTTTATATACTTGCAACACCGAAACTTTTACAGTTTTATCACATTTAGTCTTAATTACAGTACCACAAAAAACCTTCTTAGGCATTCTTTTCCTCTCTTCTTCTTTCATTTAATGCAGTTAAAATACGGGCTATGCTCTTTTTTATCAAACCAAAACACGAAATATTATTGTACTGTCCTAACTTTTTTTGAAAAACTAAATTAACAAACTCTTTTCTCAAATTCACAAGAATCTCATGTAATTCTTGCGAAGACTTTGATCTGATATCAGTTATATCCATTACAACCTCATTTAATTATGATTAGATATAAATTTACACTTTATAGGAAGCTTAGCAGTTGCTTTTTCAAGAGCCAATTTTGCTAAATGCATAGGTACATCATTACTGATTTCAAATAAAATCCTGCCAGGCTTAGCTTTAAACACCCAAAATTCAACACTACCTTTCCCCTTACCCATGCGCACATCCGCTGGTTTTTTACTAACAGGAGTATCAGGAAAAATCCTTATCCATACTTTACCAGAACGTTTTAAAGTTCTAGATATTACACGTCTTGCTGTTTCAATATGTTTAGATTGAATTCTCCCAGGTTCCATGGCCTTTAAGCCGTAATCTCCAAAAGACAGTGTGCTGCCACCCTTCGCGTTACCATTAATTCGTCCTTTAAATACTTTTTTATATTTACTCTTTTTGGGAACAAACATCTCAATATACCTAATTAATTACCAATATAAACCCAGACTTTAACTCCTATAATGCCATATATAGTTTTTGCTTCAGCAAAAGCATAGTCTATATTAGCACGTAAAGTATGCAAAGGCAAACGACCTTCTTTATACCACTCAGTACGAGCTATCTCAGCTCCGCCAAGACGCCCAGAACAACTTACTTTAATACCTTTACCACCCATCCTCAAACAACTCTGAATAGCTTTTTTCATTGCCCTTCTAAATGATACCCTTTTTTCCAGCTGTTGCGTAATACTGTTTGATATTAAAGTTGCATCTATTTCAGACCTCTTAATCTCAACTACATTCAACTCTACATTATTTTTCACTTTTTCAGCTACTTTTTTCTTTGTCTTTTCAATATCCGAGCCTTTCTTACCTATTATCACTCCAGGTCTAGAAGAATGTATTGTTATAGTCACCAAATCAATTTTACGCTCAATGATTATTTTAGAAACGCCAGCGTGCTTAAAAGACTTATTTATATAACTGCGAATATCTAAATCTTGATGCAATCTTTGTTTGTAATCTTTATTAGCATACCAGATAGAATTCCAGGTATTAGCATTTATTTTTAACCTAAATCCTATAGGATTAACCTTTTGTCCCATATCTCTACACTTTCCTTGTTAATTTTTCATTTTTAAAAATCATATAATTTCTCTTAGTTTTATAGTTATATTGCTATAACGCTTGCTAATTCTATTCGCCCTACCCATAGCTTTTGGATACACCCTACGTAAAGTAAAAGATTTACCTATTAAGATCTCTTTTATATATAAATTATCAATATCCAGCCCATAATTATATTGAGCATTAGCAATTGCAGAATTTAATACTTTACTTATAAGACCAGCAGCTTTCTTTTCACAAAATTTTAATTGCACCGTAGCATAAGAAACCTTTCTATTACGCACTAAGCCAGCAGCCAAATTCAACTTACGAGGAGTTGATTTTAAAACCTTAGAGCTAGCTTCAACTATTATATCCCTATTTTTCATATCAATTACCTTCTTGTTGCCTTTTTATCACCGCTATGCCCAGCAAATTTACGAGTAGGTGAAAATTCACCAAATTTATGACCTATCATATTCTGATCATTAACATTAACAGGAATGTAATCCTTACCATTATAAATAGCAAATTTCAAACCCAAACAATTAGGCAAAATTACAGAAGCTCTAGAGCGAGTCTTTATAACCATATTAACAAGCCCTTTCTTTAAAGCAGCACTTACTGCCCTTATTACAGAAGGATGACAAAAAGGCGGCTTCCACGCAGATCTACTCATAAATTACCCTTTCAATTGCTTTATATATTTATTACTAGCTTTGTTTTTCTTTCTAGTTTTCTTACCCTTAGTTGCAACACCCCAAGGAGTAACAGGATGGCGTCCCCCAGAAGTTTTTCCCTCCCCTCCTCCATGTGGATGATCAACCGGATTCATAGCAACTCCACGAACAGTAGGTCTAACTCCGAGCCACCTATTTCTTCCAGCCTTACCCAATTTTCTATTTTTATGATCAGCATTAGACACTACACCAATAGTAGCTTTGCAAGAAGATAAAATCAACCTAACCTGACCAGATCTGAGACGCAATAAAAAATATTGGCCATCACGACCAACGATTTGCGCATAACAACCAGCAGATCTAGCAATCGCAGCACCATTACCTGGTTTAAATTCAATATTATGTACAAAAGCACCAACAGGTATATGCTTGAGTGGCAAACAATTCCCCGGCATAATGTCAGCATCACTTCCAGATATAATAACATCACCTGGCTTCATACCCTGAGGAGCTAATATGTAAGACTTAGCGTCATCTTCCTTATATGATACTAAAGCTAAAAATGCACTCCTATTTGGATCATATTCTATACTCTCAACTACCGCTTGACCACTTCTATTACGTTTAAAATCTATAATTCTATAGGTCTGTTTATGACCACCACCTTTATGACGAGTTGTAATTCTACCGTAATTATTTCTTCCACCAGTAGAACTTTTACCACGTGTAAGAGACTTTTCTGGCTTATCTTTTGATAAACCAACTCTACTTACTAAAACAGTCCCACGAGAAGATGGAGTAACAGGATTAAGAAATTTTATACCCATATTAAACACTCATTATATCTAATTTTTGACCATCCATTAAAGAAAAATAAACCTTCTTTTTCTGTTTTTCACAACCAACCACACCCCTAAAGCGCCTAGATTTAGGCTTAATTTTAAGAACATTCATAGAAGAAATTTTAACATCAAATAAAGATTCTATTGCTAGTTTTATTTGACGCTTACTTGCATTTGCAAATACATACAAAGAATATTTATTAAATTTCTCCCTTAAAAAAGAAGCCTTTTCGGTAAGTATAGGAGATTTTATTATATTATTATATTTAATCATAGCAATCTACCTTCAAGATGCTTCAAAGCATCACTTGTCAACATTATACACTCATGATTTAGTATATCAAAAACATTCAATCCTATAGGTTTGATTAAATCTACATAATGCAAATTTCTAGCAGCACGCAGTAAATCATCTCCATAATCACCAACTATTAGAAAAGAAGAAAATTCAAAATTTTTAATATATTGACACATCTCAGATGTTTTTTTTACATCAATATTTAAATTATCAAGAATAATCACTTGATTGTTTAAATATTTTAGAGATAAAGCAATTCTTAACCCAAGCTTGCGCACCTTCTTATTAAGAGAATAAGCGTGACTCCTTACAACAGGCCCAAAAATGATTCCACCACCTCTAAATTGAGGAGAGCGCAAACTCCCTTGCCTTGCCCTACCAGTCCGCTTTTGACTATAAGGCTTAGCAGTCGTACCAGAAACATCACTAATACCTTTCGTTTTATGAGTACCAGCTCTCCTCTTCGCTAATTGCCATCTTACTATATCATGCAAAATACTCATCTTTTGCTTAACAGAAAATATCAAAGGATTAAGCTGGGCAGTGCCCAGATCGCTATTAGATAAATTCACCAACTTACATTCCATAACTAACTCGCTACACTACTATCATCACTCATATTATCTAACAAAAACCCTACAGGAAAAAAAGGAACGTCTTTGTGTAAAGATTTCTTAACCGCATCTCTCACAAAAACACAAGAACTTTTAAACCCAGGAACATTATTACCTTTCACAGCAATTATACTATTTTCATGATCAATAGATAATATCTTCATATTCTGCACAGTCACTCTGCTATTACCCAAATGACCAGCCATTTTCTTCCCTTTAAATACCCTACCTGGATCCTGACATTGACCAGTAGAACCTTGCGATCTATGAGCAATAGAGACACCATGAGATGCTCTCAAACCGCTAAAATTATGTCGCTTCATCACACCAGCAAACCCCTTACCTATAGAATAACCTGTAATATCAAGATACTGACCAACCACAAAATGATTAACACCTATTTTCTTACCACATTCTATTCCTGATAGATCATTCAATCTACTTTCATATAATTTACATTTACTATTTATGCCAATTTTCTTCAAATATTCCAGCTGAGGCTTTGCAATGTTTTTAAAATCTCCAACACCTAAAATAACTGAATTATAACCACACTTATCTTGCTCTTTTACATCAACAATACAAGTTTCACTGAGATGCAACAAAGTTACAGCTGTGCAACCAGTAGCAGAATATATAGACGTATGACCAATATTCGTCATTAATAAACCAATTCTTCTCAGCGAATTTATTCTCTTCATTAGTCCTACCTTAAACCTTAACTTCTTTGACTTTCAAATCAACTTCTACACCAGCAGAAAAAGATAAACCCTGAAGCATCTGCATCATAGTAGGAGTAAGATCATGTAAAACAATCAATCGCCTAGAAGTTCTCATTTCAAATTGCTCACGAGATTTTTTATCAACGTGAGGAGATCTATTAACAGTAAACTTAGAATCTTTCCTCGGTAATGCAATCGGACCGGATAATTTTGCACCAGATCGCTTTAACTCATCGATAAACTTGCGAACGCATCTCTCTAATAAAGAACAATCAAACGCCGTAATGATAATATATATATCCTGCTTCATCTTAATTACTTACTCACTCTAAAATCTCAGAAACAACACCAGAACCAACAGTTCTACCGCCTTCTCTTATTGCAAAACGCAAGCCCTTATCCATCGCTATTGGCACATGCAACTCTACCTCTATACTCACATTATCACCCGGAATCACCATCTCTTTTCCATCCAGCAACTTTATACTTCCTGTTACATCGGTCGTTCTTAAATAAAATTGCGGCTGGTAATTCGCAAAAAATGGCGTGTGCCTGCCTCCCTCCTCTTTCTTCAATATATAAACCTCCGCCTTGAATTTCTTATGCGGCGTTATCGTCCCTGGTTTTGCGAGCACCTGCCCTCGCTCCACTTCTTCTCTTTTTGTTCCTCTGAGCAATATTCCCACATTCAGTCCCGCACTGCCTTTATCCAGCAATTTCTTGAACATTTCCACGCCCGTACATATCGTCTTTTGGGTCGCTTTTAAACCTATTATCTCTACTTCATCGCCAGTCTTTATTTCTCCACGCTCTATTCTTCCTGTTACCACCGTTCCGCGGCCTGATATAGAAAATACATCCTCAATCGGCAATATAAATGGCAACTCTACAGGTCTTGGTGGAATTGGCACATATTCATCTAATTTCTGCATCAATTTATCTATTGATTTTTTGCCATATTCGCTATCCTCATTCTCCAGCGCCTTGAGTGCCGAACCAACTATCACAGGAACATCATCGCCTGGAAATCCATATTTACTCAACAATTCCCTGATTTCCATTTCCACTAAATCTATCATATCACGGTCAGCAACATCCGCTTTGTTTATATATACCACAATATACCCAACTCCAACCTGCTTTGCGAGCAATATATGCTCTCTCGTTTGTGGCATCGGCCCGTCAACACCTGACACCACCAATATCGCCGCATCGATCTGCGCCGCTCCCACAATCATATTTTTCACATAATCAGCATGACCAGGACAGTCAACATGCGCATAATGGCGTGTCTCAGTCTGATATTCAACATGCGCCGTTGATATTGTTATCCCACGCTTCTTCTCTTCTGGCGCCTTATCTATCTGATCATACGCTACAAAATTTCCATAATGCTTTGTTATCGCCGCCGTTAACGTCGTCTTCCCATGATCCACATGTCCTATCGTCCCCACATTTATGTGCGGCTTTCCAAATGCTTCTACTACTGTTGTCATAATTTAAACTTTTCTATCCAAAATACAAATACATCAATAAATAATATGTTGATTTTATAAAAACACAACAAAAAAAAGAGCGGATAGTGGGAATCGAACCCACGTCACTAGCTTGGAAGGCTAGAGCTCTACCATTAAGCTATACCCGCGCAATGGAGGAGGTAGGATTCGAACCTACGTACGCTCACGCGGACAGATTTACAGTCTGTTACCTTTAACCACTCGGTCACTCCTCCACAAAAATTGTTAAGAAAATACTATTCGAGTATCTTAACCCGAGCTTTCATTGCATTTAATACTAAACACCTAAAATTAAAAAATCAAGCAATAAAACTTGGGTGTTATTAAAGACATACTGATTTTATTTTATATGATGCGATATTATCAATAAAACGTCTAAACAAATAATGTGAATCATGTGTGCCTGGAGCTTCTTCTGGATGATATTGCACTGAAAAAACTGGATAATCCTTCATCGCTATTCCCTCTATACTATTATCAAACAATGAAATATGAGTAACCTCAACATTACTTGGCAAAGAAGCTGAATCAACAGTAAACCCGTGATTTTGGCTAGTGATCTCAACTTTTTTACTATTTACATCATAAACCGGATGATTGCTCCCTCGGTGACCATTTTCCATTTTGATAGTTTTTGCCCCCATGGTTATTGCAAGTAATTGATGCCCCATACATATACCAAAAATTGGTATTTTAGATTTTATAATAATATCTATTTCTGAAACTACACTCTCTCCTATTTCTTCTGGATCACCAGGACCATTTGAAAGCAACACACCGTCTGGATTCATGTTTAATATTTTTCGAGCAAAACCTGCACTGGGTTTTATTAGCTCCACTGCACAACCAAGCTCTATTAAGCGCGAAGCTATACTGATTTTTACGCCAAAATCAACTACGGCTACTTTATATTTTGTATCAAGATTATCTTTAAAATTGTTACTCAAACTAACCTTATTAGTTATCCCTATTCCACTTACAGATTTATATGCTTTTAACTCATCCAATGCATGCTTCTCATCAGGTGAGCATATCATTCCATTTTGAGATCCATGCTCTCTCAAGTATCTAGTTAAAGCCCTTGTATCAACACCTGATATTCCAACTACATTATTTTTCTTTAACCAGTCATTTAGATTAATATATGAAGAGGGATGAGACTCAGGTGAAAGCTCTCGCACAACCACACCACTTGCAAAAATTTTTTCTCCTTCATTATCCTTGTAATTTATTCCGACATTACCAATATGAGGAAAGGTAAATGTTATAATCTGATCCGCAAAAGAAGGATCGGTTATACTATGTTGATAGCCAGTCATACCAGTGGTAAAGCAAACTTCCCCGATGCACTTACCTTTTTTACCTATTGATCTTCCCCAAAAACATTTACCATCTTGTAAAATTAAAATCGCGTCCTGCACTTCATTATCTATTTAACTGATTCAAAACAGTATATAAGCATTTCAAATAATACGTAAACAAATACTAAATCTCTTTTTTCATAAAAATTCATTTTCTTTCCATATATGCATATATTCTCCTTTTAAACAATGGGCTAAAACCGATTTTTTGATAAACAGATACTCCTGATTCTGAAGCGTCGAGAAAGCAATGTGTAGCGTTCAAGGCTCTGGCTTTTGTGAGCGCATGATACATGAGATGGGTTGCGTAACCTTTTTTCTGGTGCTCAGGTAGCGTCCCAACATCATCTACACGTACACTATCTTTATCAATTGACAATGTAAGAGATGACACAGGCTTATCATCTTTATAGAGACTAAAATGATGAAAGCCAGCATTATTTTCATGAGTTTTTCTATACTGATCTGCCACTTCATAAGTGGACTCATAAGCACATATTAATGGTATCATCCAGTCTGTTAAATTTTCATCAACGCATTTAATTATTAGGTTATTATTTTTATGTGACTGAGGTAAGCATAATTCTTCATTTAATTCAATAAACATTGCAACTGATTTACTTGTATATTTAAAATTTTTATCTTTTAAGATATTTTCTAATCTATCATCCAGAAAATGTTCTGGAATTACTACAACCCATGGCAATTTATTTTTCTTAAAAATCTCAGAACAGCTATCTAAAACTTCATTAATGTCTGGAATATTTTCCCGCACGATCAAAGGATTTAAATCTCCAGAATCAACTCCTGTTAAATAAGCCTTTGTTTTGCCATTAAACTCAAAACCTTTGCTACTTATTGACCTTGAGAAAAAATCTTCTGCTTTGTAAAATAGATTGATTAAGTGATTGCTCATTACTTTTGCTTCGCGAACTAGTTAGTTATAATAAACGATTCCAAATTTGGTGCGCAAATTTTTCTTCCGTATAGCCTCCATCTACGGAGATATTTTCCATTTTTGAAAGATTTTCCACCTCAAATTCTCAATCATTTTTATAGCCAAGTTGAGAGAATCTGTTAGCTAAGAAGCTGACCGGATTATTGTTTTAAGTAAAGCGTTTTTCACAAGAGATCTGTGCCTATAGCAGGCATTATTATCAAATTATTCATAATCTATGTTATAATTGACAATATATTTATTAGTAAGGTATGGGTTATGATAGGAGTAAAGGTAAATGACGCTAGTCCAGTAGTTACATTGGAAGCTACGGCTAAAGAATTGGATTTTAGCAAATTAAGAGCAAAAGACAATAAATTAGCAAATTCTGGCGAAACAATGTACTTAGATCTTGGGAGGATGAATTTCATTATTAACGAAAAAAAAATAGATAATAATTTTATTAAAGCATTGAAGGAGGGAGCTAAGCACCCGGAAAGCGAACTTTTTAATAGTAGTGATATATTTAATTCAAAAGAAGCAAGAGAAATAGATACAGATCATGGCCAAGTTTTTGTGGCCTCAGTGCTCAAAGAGCTTGGGAAAGATGCATTTCTTAAAGTATGGGATAACCATTGCAAAAAGGATGACACCACTGCTGATCAAAAAACTGACTCATATAAGGAAGAATTTGAAAAATTTTACAATGCTGGCCAGAAATATGCTCATCTAGCACCAGAAGCGGGCGACGAAAATAAAAAATATCGCCCGCTTGTAAAGGAATTTGTCAAAGAAATATTTGAATATGCTGGAGTAAAAGCTTCAAATGAGATTGTAAATGAGTTTATTACTACTTGCAATCAAGCAGGATGTGTAGGTGCATTATATCGCGAAAATGGACCTCTTATCCATGTAGCTAATATACATAACTTATCTTTCAGTTCTAGTCATACAACATATATTAATTGTAGTGATTCAAATCATGTAACATTTATATCTGATGAGGTGATATCTGTTCGCGATTTTGAAGATCCAAAGGAAATCCTGTGTAAATTGGATAGCTCACTAGAATTTACACTTGAATCTCAAAGTAATGAAAAGGGTGTCACATACAAAGATGGCAAATTAACGCTTACTATTCCTCGAGAATTGGAAAATTATCATTCTAGCAATAAAGAAGAACAATCACATTTAGATACTACTGTGAAAACAAGCTTACTTGAACACATCATTGAAAAATTTTTAGTTATTATTGAAAAACTTTTCAATATAAAACCTGAAAATAGACAGAGGTTTCATGAGGGAATAAAAAATGCACTAAGTCGCAGTAAGAGTTCTGAGGCAATAGTAATAAAGGACACTGGTTATACTCCATTAAAAATAAAGCATAATTTAGGTGATCCATTGACAGTAGTGGATGGTCATCTAGATGTAAAACCACATAAAAATGAACATATAGAGCATGACTTAGATCCGTCACTAAAAGTAAACAACCTCTTAGAAAAGCTAGGACTGTCTTCTCATACTAATAGCCGTGCTGGACGTACATGCGGTTATTAGTAATTAAAATATTTCGAACTCTGTCACACAATCAATTGTTTCAGAGTTCGGAAATTGATTCTTAAACCAAGTATACTGACGTTTCGCGTAGTGCCTTGTGTTGATCTGCGCAATTTGTATTGCTTCTTTCAGGGTAATCTCGCCTTTTAAGTGCTTTATAATCTCTGGAACTCCGTGTGCTTTCATAGCTGGTAGATGTGGATTCAGATTCATACTGAGTAATTCTTTCACTTCATCGATCGCTCCATTTTCAATCATTGTTATAAAGCGTGAGTTTATTTTTTGATATACATATTCTCGTTCAGGCAAGATCGTATATATCTTATAGTTGTAGAACAAAGGAGGTTGTCTATTTTCTTGCCATACAAAGATTGATTTTTCAGTTTCAGTGATAACTTCAAGTGCCCTTGAAAGGCGATGCGAGTCATTCATGAATATTTTACCTTGAATTTTTGGGTCTTTGCTTAGCACTAGTTTATAGAACTCCTCTTTACCTAAATTTTTACTCAGTTCATTTACATTTTTTCTTACTTCCTGACTTATTTGTGGCATTGACGATAAGCCTTTGATTAAACTACTAATGTAAAGCCCACTTGCTCCTGTAATAACAGGTACTTGCAAGTTCTCAAGTGCATTGTTGACTTCTTTCTTTAAATCTTCTAACCATAAGCCCACGGAATAATTTTCTTTTGCTGAAACGTAGCCATATAGTTTATAAAGTCCTTCTTGCTTTTGCGGTTGAGCAGTAATTATAGGAATTTCCTTGTATACTTGCTTTGAATCACAATTTATTACCATAAAATTATCATATTTTTTTATCAAGTTATCACATAATTCTGATTTACCTGAAGCTGTAATTCCTGTAATAATTAGTATATTATTTTTCATTTATATTAATTTAATTAATATATGATAAAGTGTAATAGAAATTTAGATATTATAATCTAAAATTTGGAGATCTGTATGACAAAAAAGGAAGACGATAATTCATTTACCAAACGCTTTGCAAAAAAGACTTCTGATGATGAAAGTTCTGGTAGTACTTCAGCAGGAGGATTCGCCAGCAAGTATTCATCTGGAAATACTAAAGAACAGGCGCTCGGAGCAAAAGGTAAAATTTCTGAATTGGCGGGTAAAAAATCTGCTCCTCAAGAGGCTTTTTCTGACAGTGCAAGTGTAAAACGCACAAAGAAAGAAGAAGATGATGATGGAGAAGGGGCTTTTGCTAAGAGAACAAGGAAAAGCAGATCAGATCTCATATATTTAGTCCGTGGTAAAGATCGTGGAAAATCAGCATGGCATTACGTATTAGTTGACAAAGAAAAAAGAGAAATGTTTCTTGCAAAAAGCAGGTCTGGCTCTATGGACGTTGCAGATTACGGCGAAATTCTATATTCAGGGTGGGGAGAAGATCCACCACAAGACATAGTTGATAAGATTAATGAAGAATTTGGACTATAGTCTAATGCCAGCTTGCAGACGGTTGTCCTTCCCTTTGTTATACTGTTGTTGAGAAAATTTTAAACAGGTTCTAAATAAGCATTACCACTGGGTTCTCTATGTAGTGCTTAAAGGCATTCAAAAATTTTGCCCCTAATGCTCCATCAACTGTCCTATGATCAACAGAGAGCGTCACTGTCATTATCTCTGCTATCTCTATTTTTTCATTCACAACAATTGGTTGTTTTTTAGATGCACCAACAGCCATGATGCAGGATTGTGGAGGATTGATTATAGCGCTGAAGGTCTTGATACCAAACATTCCTAAGTTGGAAATAGTAAATCCTCCACCTTGAAATTCCTCAGGTCTCAACTTCCCAGATCTTGCTCTACTCACCAAATCCTTCACTTCTTTTGATATTGACAAAATACCTTTTTTATCAGCGGTTTTAACTATAGGAGTGATTAATCCATCATCAAGCGCTACAGCGATTGAAATATCTATATTTGAATATTTGAGTATTTTCCTATCTATCCATGAAGAATTTATATCAGGAAATTTTTTCATACTTAAGGCTACAGCTTTTATAACCAAATCATTAATTGTTACTTTATTATTTTCATCTGCTAAGTTAATTTCATTTTTTAATGATACCAACTTATCAACTTGGCAATCTACCGTGAGATAAAAATGCGGAATAGTTTGTTTAGACTCAACTAAGCGCTGCGCTATTATTTGGCGCATGCTACTCACTTCAACTACAGTATTTGCAGCATTGGACCTATCACAACTTTCTAATTGCACATCACTATCCAGTGATTCCAGCACATCAGCTTTAATGATACGACCATAAGGACCTGTGCCTTTCAATTGATTTACATTTACTCCTTCATTTTGAGCTATCTTCTTAGCCAATGGGCTTATTTTTATTCTGTTCTCATCATTTTGATGTGTTACTGTGTTTACCTTCCGATTATCGACAATTTTTTCTGCCACTTCTTTAGATTCCTTCTTAATTTCATTGCCAGTAGAAGAAACGTAGTGATCAAGCACACTTTCATCCTCTCCTTCTTCAAGTATAAGAGCTATCAGCTGATTTACAGGCACGCCACTTGTTCCTTCTGTTACTAAAATTTTTGCCATTACTCCTTCATCTACAGATTCGAACTCCATTATGGCTTTATCAGTCTCTATTTCAGCGATTACATCACCTACTTCAACTCTATCTTGTTCTTTCTTATGCCACTTTACTATTTTCCCTCCAGTTTTACTCATTGTCGGAGAAAGAGCAGGCATTAATATTTTTATAGGCATTTGTCGTACACTAAGAATCTATTCAATTTTTAATTTACTCTTTATCTTATGTCAATCTAATCGTGAATTATGATGAATAAGTTTGTCATCCTATTACTTTCATTATTGAGTTTCAGCGTATCTGCTAATAACTTTGTCTCAACAAAGTCAAATAAGATCAACATGAGAACAGGCCCAGGATTTCACTATCCCATTAAGTGGATATACACTTGCAAGAATCTACCTCTTAAAGTTATAGAGGAATTCGAAAATTGGAAAAAAGTTTGTGATATCAATGAAGCATGTGGGTGGATAAAAAGCAATCTGCTAAGTAGCAAACATTACGCAATGATCAAGGAAGATACTTTTGGCTATCACAAACAGAACTCAGGTAGTAAAATTACCATAAAAATAGATAAATTTGTCATAATGAAAATAGAAAAATGTAGTGAAAAATGGTGCTTATTATCAGCATTGAAATACAAAGCATGGGTGCAGAAAGAGTTCATTTGGGGTGATGATTGAAGCTAAAGTAGTACTTTCTAAGCTAAGCTGTACAGTCCCAGAGTGTAGACCCCCTGCAAAACAAGCAAAAAACAGATGAAAAACATTAAAAAGCGTATAAAATGAAAATTTTAGAAGAGTAAAATGGCAATAAGTTACGTGAAAATAGCAAGAACACCATATGTTTTTAGACAATTGACAGGGCTCACAACATCTGAATTTGAAAAAATTGTGGCAAAAGTGCGTCCAGAGTGGGAAAAAATGGAGGCGAAAAAGAAATGTCACGGAAGAAAATCGCATGTTGAGGAGCTAGAAGACAGGATTTTATGTGTTCTAATTTATTACAGAACGTACATAACGCATCCATTTTTAGGGTTTTTGTTTAATTTGCACAACTCAAATATTTGCCGACTTTTTAAGAAAATGTAGCCATTATTGGCCAAAAAAATTACTATAAAAAAGGATAGAACGCTGACGCCAGAAAGGATTTTAAAAATTTTAGCAGACGTCACAGAGCAACCGATACAGCGGCTGAAAGACAGCAAAAAACGTAAGAAAAGTTACTCAGGAAAAAAGAAAACAACCACGATGAAAACCGAAATTGTGATTGAGGAAAGTGGACAAATTTTGTCGGTTTCAAAGTCACATCGAGGCCGAATGCATGATTTTCGCATAAGAAAACAGGAAAAATTGTTGCCCAAAGATAGCATAAAATATGCTGATTCTGGCTATCAAGGTTGGCAAAAACTGCAGAAAAACGTTGTGATTCCGTACAAAAAACACCGTAAAAAGCCACTAACGGAGGAGCAAAAGGAGCATAATCGGAAGCTGCCATCGTTCAGGATGCGTGTGGAAAATAAGATTCGCGAGATCAATGTTTTTAAGATTATGTCAAATATTTACAGAAATTTTCAGAAGAAATACAACATGAGATTTAATATTATTGCGGGTATTGTGAACTTGCGGCATAGTTTTTAATAATTTTTGGGCTGGGGATTTCTACCTGATTTTATCAGCAACTTGCTTCACGTTGTTTCGCAGGGGGTCTTGTGATGGCAATGCTCGACACATTTGTTCTATGAGTTATTTGCCTTGTTATTATAAGATTTGGTAACATTTCTTCGCTTCAAAACCTAACCTTGCACAACCTTAATATGGCGTTTTTTACCAGCAGATAATTTGATAAACGACTGACCTTTAAAGCTCTCAAAGTCTATGATATAATCAACTTTGTTTATAATATTATCATTAATTTTGCACCCATTGCCTTCTATTAAACGCTTTGCAGCGCTTTTTGACGATTCTAATTCCGTCATCTTGAGTAGGTCTATCAGTAATATACCGCTTGCAACATATTCTTTTTTTAAAATATAGCTTGGTAATAACGAACTATCCTCACCTTCAAAAGCTGAAATTGCAGCAGATTCTGCAAATTCCGCTTCTTTATCACCATGGCATATTTTTGTTACTTCTGTTGCCAAAATCTTTTTTGCCTCATTTATTTCCTGACCTTTTAAGAACTCTAGTTTTTTGATCTCATCAATTGATAAGTCAGTAAATAGTCTCAAGAAACGCCCGACATCTTGATCATCGACATTGCGAAAATATTGCCAATAGTCGTAGGGCTTAAGCATATCACCATCAAGCCATATAGCTCCACTTTCAGTCTTGCCCATTTTTTTTCCTTGGGAATTTAATAAAAGAGGTGTTGTAAGACCAAATAACTCAGGTAAATTCAACTTTCTTCCAAGTTCAATTCCATTTACTATATTTCCCCACTGATCTGATCCCCCTACCTGTAAACAACAACCATACTTTTTATTCAATTCAATAAAATCGTAAGCCTGCAATAGCATATAATTAAATTCTAGAAAGCTTAGGTTTTGCTCTCTATCCAGTCTAGTTTTCACACTATCAAAACTGAGCATACGATTTACAGAGAAATGTGCTCCTATATCACGTAAAAAGTCTATATATTTTATATTATCAAGCCAATCTGCGTTATTTACTATAATAGAATCCGCATTTCCATTACCAAAAGATATCATTCTCTCCAATATTTTTCTTATACCAGATACATTTTGATTGATATCCTGAGTAGATAGGACGCTTCTTACTTTGTCTTTACCCGATGGATCGCCAATTTTCGTTGTTCCACCTCCAAGTAAAACTATTGGCTTATAACCAAATTTTTGCAGATGGCGGAGCATCATAATCTGAATTAGGCTACCGATATGAAGACTTTGCGCTGTGCAATCAAAGCCAATGTATGCAATTATATAATTATTTTGAAGTAGCAGCTGATCTAATCCTTCAATATTTGTACACTGGTATAGATACCCTCTTTCTTGAATGAAATTTAAAAATTCAGATTTCTGCTTCATTTTGTTTAAAATCCTCCGTCATTCGAGTAGTTCTAAAGATGAAATAGGCTGGATCCCAGTATCACGCACTGTGATGACAAAATAGTTCTTCTATTTTATAATATTCTCTTACTTCTGGCCTAAATATGTGAACCATTATGCCTTGAAAATTCAAAACCACCCAATTACCTTCATCCATACCTTCTACGTCTATCTTATCATACTGTTTGAGATCTTTTATTACATGTTCAGCTAAAGCTTTTACATGACGGCTTGAATCACCAGATGCAATAATCATATATTTCGCAATGACAGTTTTATTTTGCACATCAAAAGTGACTATATTATGGCCTTTGTTCTGATCTATTATACTTTCAATCGTGCTTTTTATTAATTCCATATTATCCATCACATCAGTCATCGCCTACAGATTATATAATTTATTTATTAATTATACACTCAAAATTTCTAAACATGAACTATTTTTGATATGAAAATTTGCTCAAAAAGTATTACTTAAGGTGGTGTTTTTATTTTTTTATTGTGTTTTTGGCATAACGACATATACAATACGTATACTTTTGTGTATAATTAAGAATAGTTTTTACCAGTATTTATTTATGAGCAAGACTCTCATTTACTTAATCGGCTTTCCAGGTAGTGGTAAGCTTACTACTGCAAAGAAGCTGTGTAAAATCATTGACGCAGTGATAATAAGTAATAATTTGTTTAATAATATTATATTGAATATTGTTAATTTACGAAATTCTGAAGTTTCAGATGAACTATGGGAAAGCATTTTTTTAGTAAGAGAAAATATGTTAGCGATACTAGAGAAACATCACATAAAATCAAAGCATTACATATTGACGAATGAATTAATAGACGGTGATCCATATGATCAAAGGATATACGATTCGGTGGTAAACTTGAGTGAAAAAATGAGTGTAGAAATTCTTCCTGTAGTTCTATATTGCAATAACGAAGAATTAGTAAAGCGTGTCCAATCAGAGGAGAGAAGCAAGGAAAATAAAATTACTGATCCGAATTCTATGAGAAAAAGAATTGAAGGAAAAAGACTGTTTGTCCCCAAAGGTGCTCTTGAATTTAATAATTCACACTTAAGCGCAAAAGAAGTTGCAAAGAGAATTGCTGAAAAAATTAAGAATAAACGTAAACGCAAAAGAAAATTGGTTGGGGCTTCTATAACAAATCATGTAGAAAAAGAGCGTACTCATGGCTAAGTATCGCCCTTGCGTTGGTATAATGTTATTCAACAAACAAGGCCATGTTTTTATTGGAAACCGTTTTGATAGCGACTCTTATTGGCAAATGCCACAAGGAGGTGTTGATGAAGGTGAAGAATTAGAGCAAGCAGCATTACGCGAGCTACTAGAGGAAGTTGGTACCGATAAAGCAGAAATTATAGCTAAAAACAAAGATTGGATATACTACGATTTGCCTAAAGAAATTATACCAATGTGCTGGAATGGAAAATATTCTGGCCAAAAGCAAAGGTGGTTTTTAATGAAGTTTTTTGGAGAGGATCAAAACATTAATATTAACTATACCGATCATCCGGAATTCAAAGAGTGGCGTTGGCAAAAGGTAGATGATTTAGTAGCAAACGCTATATCATTTAAAAAGCAAGTTTATAGAACGGTAATAGAAGAGTTTTCTTCTCTAATAAAAGCTTCTATTATTGATATTGAGTAATATTGAAAGTAAACTCATGATAGTAGATTCTCATTGCCATTTAATTTATTTTCCTGATGATGAAGTACCAAAAGTAATTTCAAGGGCAGGACAAAATGGTGTAAACATTTTACATAATATATGTATAAGTATTGGTGATGTTCCTAAATTGTTGAAAATTTCTTCATCATATGGTCAGGTTTATTCATCTGTCGGTGTACATCCACTTGATGCTACTATAGAAAACGGTGAATGCATAAAAGTTGATGAATTGGTTGAGTTTACTAAGGACCAAAAGGTAATTAGTATCGGAGAAACCGGATTAGATTTTTTAAAATCCGGCAACAAAATTAATCAGAAAAAGAGTTTTGCATCGCATATAGAAGCATCAAGAACAACTGGATTACCCTTAGTTATTCACACAAGAAGCGCTGATGACGAGATGATTGATATGTTAAAGTCAGAAATGAAAATCAGTGCTTTTAATGGAGTAATGCACTGCTTTGCTTCCTCTAAAGAACTTGCTTATCAATCTATAGATTTAGGGCTATATATTTCATTTTCTGGGATAATTACCTTCAAAAATGCTAACTTGCTCAGAGAAATTGCACAAAACGTTCCTCGCACACGTGTTTTAGTTGAAACTGATTCTCCATATCTATCACCTGAGCCTTATAGAGGAAAAAAAAATGAGCCGGCAATGGTAAAATATGTTGTGGACTGTTTAGCAGAATTATGGAATGAACCACCAGAACAAGTAGCAGAGATAACTACAAATAATTTTTTTAGGCTATTTTCAAAACTATAGTATTTCCTAAACTAAACAATATATGATGAGCATATCTATAAAGAGAGGCATTTGATCGAATATTTTTTTGGAGGAATAACAACTTCGCATCCTTTGCTCTCAAGACTAGCAACAAAAGCATTACTGTCATAGCCTTTATCAGCCACTACAGTGGAGTTAGTGACGTTTTAGTGAGAACTTCAGCCTGCGTAATTTCGTTCCTCTGGCCAGGAGTTAGGATAAATTTCAGCGGATTACCAAGTGCATCAACAAGTGCGTGAATCTTGGTTGTGAAACCACCTTTGCTCCGTCCAAGTGCTTCTTGAGCCTGAGAATCTTTTCCATAACCAGCGGCACAAGCATGGGCTCGAACGATCGTACCATCAATAGACCCCCTGCGAAAAGGTAGAAAGTAGGTAAAAACGACTAAAAAGCATGTAAAATGAAAGTTTTAGGAGAGGGAAGATGGCAATAAGTTACGTAAAAATAGCAAGAACACCATATATTTTTAGACAATTGACAGGGCTCACAACATCTGAATTTGAAAAAATTGTGGCAAAAGTGCGTCCAGAGTGGGAAAAAATGGAGGCGAAAAAGAAATGTCACGGAAGAAAATCGCATGTTGAGGAGCTAGAAGACAGGATTTTATGTGTTCTAATTTATTACAGAACGTACATAACGCATCCATTTTTAGGGTTTTCGTTTAATTTGCACAACTCAAATATTTGCCGACTTTTTAAGAAAATGTAGCCATTATTGGCCAAAAAAATTACTATAAAAAAGGATAGAACGCTGACGCCAGAAAGGATTTTAAAAATTTTAGCAGACGTCACGGAGCAACCGATACAGCGGCCGAAAGACAGCAAAAAACGTAAGAAAAGTTATTCCGGAAAAAAGAAAGCAACCACGATAAAAACCGAAATTGTGATCGAGGGAAATGGGCAAATTCTGTCGATTTCGAAGTCGCATAGAGGTCGAATGTATGATTTTCGCATAAGGAAACAGGAAAAATTGTTGGCCAAAGATAGCATAAAATATGCCGATTCTGGGTATCAAGGTTGGCAAAAACTGCAGAAAAACGTTGTGATTCCGTACAAAAAACACCGTAAAAAGCCACTAACGGAGGAGCAAAAGGAGCATAATCGGAAGCTGGCATCGTTCAGGATGCGTGTGGAAAATAAGATTCGTGAGATAAAAATCTTCAAAATAATGTCAAATGTTTACCGCAATTTTCAGAAGAAATACAACATGAGATTTAATATTATAGCAGGAATTGTGAATTTGAGGCATAGTTTTTAATAATTTTTGGGCTGGGGATTTCTTACCAGATTTTATCAGCAACTTGCTTCACGTTGTTTCGCAGGAGGTCTTCTGAAAGACAGGTATAGAAAAACTAGAGTATCCACCTTAAATTCGTTGAATTCTTTAACCCTTATCTCTTAACTTGACGCGTATGGTTTATTTAACACTCCCTTTATAAATTTCTCAAACTTGGCTTTTCTCTTGATTTTTCAAGCCTCTCTCTATTTAGTATAGAATTTACTTCTTCCACACTTTTATCAATATCATCATTTACTATCACATAATCATATTTATCACTTTTGCTTATTTCTTTTTGAGCCTCAGATAATCTACGCTCTATTTCGCTCGCACTGTCACCATTACGCTTTTGCAAACGCATTCTAAGCTCTTCTATTGAAGGGGGGAGTATAAAGACACTTACAACTTTCTCTCTTATGATTTTAAATAAATGAAATGCTCCCTGCCAATCTATACTTAGCAGAACACTTATCCCATCACTTAGGTTTTGCTCTATAAAATCCCTTGGTATACCATAAAAATTTTCAAAAACTTTAGCATATTCAAGCATTTGGCCAGCTTGACATAACTCATGAAATCTTTCCTCAGTTACAAAAAAGTAGTCTTTTCCTTCTATTTCTCCAGGGCGAGGTTCACGCGTTGTCGTAGAAACAGATCTAACTAAGTTAGTTGATCGCTCAAGTAGTTTTTCTGATATGGTGGTTTTTCCAGCTCCAGATGGAGATGATAGAACCAATAATATGCCCTCATTGTTTACAGTCATTTTTTAAGCAATTTAACAAACATGTCATAGGGTTTTGTATTCAATCAAATTTTGCATTTTTTAATACAGCACTTTTTAGATCAGATTTTAAAAAGCTAGAATGGTCTAAATTAGAATCTGACAAATTGGTATCAATAAGAGAAGCATTATCAAAAATAGCATAACGCAAATCTGTTTTTTCAAGATTCGCTTTATTTAAATTAACATTTATAAACTTTGCTCTACTAAGTATCGAATTAGATAAATCAGCGTTTTCTAAATTCATGTCCTCAAATTCAAAGTAAGAATAATTTACATCAAATTTTTTACCCTGTGATACTTTTTCTTGAAAATCTTCAACCGAAGTGATAGCGTTTTCTAAACTCGTAAGTTTTTCCTGTCCTTTGCTGTCAATCAAAATTGAATTATCAAACTTACAATCTGTTAAATGAACGTCAACAACTGAGCTTTTATATATGCTTGAGGATTGAAAAGACATATCACTCATTATTGAATTACCAAAATTGCTGCGAAAAAAGCTAGTTTTTTTAAAAACATTATCATGAAGTAAAGAAGATCTAAAATCGCTTTCAATAAAATTTGAGTTAGTTACCCTTAAATTAGACCAGCTTGAATTGTCAGCTATTAAATTAACGAACGTTGAGCTTTCTATCTCGCTAGAATCAATGTTATGATGAGAAAGTGTGCTGTTATAAACCTGAGAATCCTGAACTTTGATCTTGTACATAGAAGTTAAGGAAAGATCTACTTCCTCTACCTTTGCAGAGTTAAATAGTGAATGATTAAAAAATGAACCATGCATGTTAGAATTCGCAACCTTAGTATTATAAAATTTTCCACGGCAAATATCAGCATCAGAGAGATCAGCTTCATTTAGTTCACTAAAGCTAAAATCAATATTGGATAAATCTGCATCCTGAAGATTTACCCCGTAAGCATTCGTATGCTTTACCTTGGAGCCATTCAGTATAGACTGAACAAAAGTTGAGTGATAGCTATTCACATAGGAAATGTGTGTATTGCTTAAATTGGCTCTATTAAAATTACTGTCCATTATAGTAGAAGAATTAAAGCAGGCGTTGGAAATATTGCTACCTGTGAAATCCGATTCTTTTATCTCTGCGCCATATATATTAGCGTTTTTTAACGAAGAAAATTGTATTTTTAATTTATATGAATCCACCCCAAAGAAATTTGCATTATCAAGATAGCTTCTCTGCACAACAGTATCGTTTATTTCACTATCATTAAAATTTACATAGCTGACATCTGAGTTCGATAAGTTAGAAAAGCTCATTTTCACATTCGAAAAATTAGTATGCAAACCAGTGATGTTATACATGGTCACTTTTTTTAAATCAGAATTGATAAACTCAGCATAATGTAAATCAGAATTATCAAATGTTACATCTGTTAAATTTGCAGAGACGAATTTTGCAAAACTTAAATTCGTATCTTTTACTTTAATGCCGTGTAAATTAGCATTGGAGAAATTAGCTCCTCGTAAATCAGCATCAATGAAAGACACGCCAGATAGATCAGTATTAGAAAAATCAGCACCAATTAAGCTCACCCCGTTAAAAATAGATCCATCTAGGTACAATTGACTAAAATTAGCTCCATTTAAGTTAGAGCCAAAACCTTTCTTAAAATCTTCTGGTACACCCTCTTCGTGACACCTTACCAAAAATTTAGCAAAATCTTTTTTACTGTAAGTTACATATTTTATGTCATGGAGGGTGTTCAAAAAATCACCGATCAAATTTTTTTCATTACTTATTTCATTGCCGTAACATAAGTTACAAACTAAAATTAATATCAAAAATCTAATCATTTTGCTTGATCTTCATCACACTGAGACTCATTGTTTTCTTTTGTTTCTCTAGCCCAATCATACATTTCTGAGCTTTCTTTGTTGCTTATCTTTCTATGCTCTAAAAGATATGGAGTCATTTCAGCAATCACATTTATTATATCGATTTGTTTTCTTTCGATTGCTATATCAATAGGGGATTGGAAATTATTATTAACCACTCTAGGGTCAGCACCTTGTAATAAAAGAAAGCGTACTATATCTATTTCACTGTGCTTAACTGCATAAATCAGAGGAGTATCGCCAAATTTATTTCTAAATTTTAACACCTCTTCAGTAGTTAATCCAATTTTTTCTAGTTTACTAATTATTCCTCTTAGACAAGATAAGTTATTCTTTTTAATACAGTAGAAAAGCTGCTTACTATAATCATCAATGAATATTGTTGGTGGAAGATGCTCATTAAGGCTGTCATACTGCCGCTTATATATCGACTTGCTCTGCACGTTTTTATTATTCCACTCTTTTATTGGTTCTTTGTGTAATTTTGTCCATTTTTGTAAACTCTTCTTTTGACTTTGTTCATCATCTTCGTCTTTTTTGGCTATAGGTCTCGCTCTATTTTTTCCATTACGTTCCTTGAAATCACCACTTACTTTTTTTTCAGCAGTGTCTTCTTCTTTTTTTTCTTCTAATGGTTTGCTTACATCGTCTGCTGAGAGCTTACTATCTTTTACATCAATCTCTTTACTAGCTTGTAAATCTTTTTGCAAATCAGCTGCATTTTCATTCAAATTAGCGATTAAAGGGAAAGGCTCTGTCTTCAAATTTTCCTTTTCGATCACATTTGGTAAGTCTCGGGCAATTTCATCTGCATGCAAGCTATTACCCAAATCTTCATCAACTTTCTTGTCTTCACTGATATTCCTTTCACTTGTGGTAGTCTGATTTTTATCATGCTCTACACTGATAATATCATCTGCTTTTTTACTCTCAGACTCTTGTGTTTGGTTCTTGGTATTTAATTTATCAACATTCACAGCATCGTTTTTTAAAGACTCCAATTCGTCTTTCTGATTTATGCTATTTGGTAAATCTTGCTTAAAATCCTTCCTGACATCAACATTATCATGCTGATACAAAGGTTTCACTGATTCATCTGCATTAATTTTCTTATTCCATTCTTCTTCAAAGCGCTCTGCCGCAAATAGATTAGACACTGCAGCTAGCAATACAAAGTATAAAATATTTTTCATAAATATTCCAAGCATAAGCTTAATTAAGATGATACTATAACCAAATAATTAATCTATAGTAAAAAATGTCTTGAGATTTTATCTGTAATTCATTAAAAAATCAATATTTAAATTGCAAATGAAATTAGCAAGAGCAAGAAATGGAATCAAGTTTTAGTAACGGTACATAATACCAAATTTCATTAGTAAACAAACAATTGGGCAATAGTGGAAATGAAGTTATACTAAAGTCAGTATAAAAACACTATTTTGTTGATAAAATTTGAACTAACTGATAAATCTTTTACAAAGCTCATTATAAGATAAAATGTTTTTATTAAAACCTACGAATTTCTCTTCTTTTTCCAAAAAGATGCTACCTTGGCTTGGGGTTATTTGCTGCACATGTTTTTTAATCGGAATGTTTTTGGCTTTATTTTTTTCACCAGAGGATTACAAACAAGGGGAAATTGTACGAATAATGTATCTTCATGTACCTTCTGCTTGGCTTTCTCTTGGAATATATGGATTAATTGCCTCACTAAGTTTTATTTCACTCGTGTGGAACAACAGCATTGCTAGTGTTTTGGCACACGCTGCCGCTCCTGCAGGGATGGTCTTTTCTGCTATATGCTTGATTACAGGTAGCATCTGGGGAAAAGCAACCTGGGGCACTTGGTGGGTATGGGACGCAAGACTTACCTCGATGTTGATTTTATTTTTTCTATATGTTGGATACCTTTCATTATGGAGTGCTTTTGACAATGAAGCGAGAGCTGAAAAATCGGCAGCAATGTTTGCCATTTTTAGCGCTATAAACATTCCTATAGTAAAATTTTCTGTAAATTTGTGGTCTACTCTTCATCAACCAGCAAGCATTATGAGAAAAGGTGGTATTGCTATTGAAGGTTCGTTATTACTTCCACTGGTTGTTATGTTTGTGTTTTGTGCCACGTTTTTTTTAGTAGTGTGGATATTGTACTCACTTCATTTGATCAATTCATATAAAATTAAGAGAGAAATTAGTGTGAGGTATTGATGTACAGCCCAGAGTATGATGGCGTGGATTAAGTACAAATAACTCAGGAGATTGTGTGCACTGGTTGCATATAAATTCATATGGGGTAAGACCCTTAAGCCGCTTTGTATTGCTCTATGCACCGCCTCTGTTGTTCCGGCGCACCCATGTAACCACAACTCCTCCTTTGATGGTAACTTCTCATATATTATGCCATTATACTCTGGGACTATACACCAATGTATCTACAATAATATATAGAATTTCGAAAGAAGTCTGTCTATTATCTCCTCCAACTTGCCCCATGTACATTAGCGTCCTGTAGTGGCTCAACCTCATATACCCATAATGTTGTTCTCTCGTGCCTATCTGTTGATGCAAATGCACGGTAATATGTACTACGTCCAGTATTTCTTATGTTAATATCAACTCTATTTGTAGTTGTGGGTGTGTTATTTTTCTGTGGATTGCTATTTTCCTTATTTGCATCGCTAATGCTATTGTTACTGTGCATAATTAACCCCTTACACATATTAACATTTTACATAATAATATCAATATTTATTTATAAATTGATATTCTTGCCTGCCCATAAGAATATTTTCGTTGTGGTAAAAGTTCTGAAGATGTATATTGATGAGTCTTGTTTTCAGTAAAGAATGAAAGTAATAATTCTGATGATAATGTTGCTCTGTAGTAGTTACACAGTAGCAAGTGAGCACATAAGCCTCGTTGATAAAAAATTATCCCAAGGGTATGTAGCTCCGGTGGTAATAGGTAATAGCCTTATTGTAGCTGATAAACATGGCGCTTTATATTCCTTTGACATTGATAATTCAAGAGCGCTGAATTGGAGGTCCCATCCACCATATAGAAAAAAAATTGGTAACATAAGCTTATCGAGTTATGAAGAAAATGTTTTCTTTATAGTGGATAACATTTTATATAGCATAGATGCAAAAACTGGTGAGGCTCAGTGGGAAAGAGAATTAAGAGCGCCAGTAAGAGGAAAAGCAGTAGTAATAAATAATAAGTTGGTAGTATTAACTATTGATAATTATCTGCATGTGTTTGACGTCAAAGATGGCAGCTCTGTTTGGACTTATCAAAATGGTATCAGCGAGATTCGAGGTTTGCATTCTGTATCGCCAGCAATTTCCGGTGACAAAATAATAGCACCATTTTCAAATGGAGAGCTCATAGCTTTCAGTGGAGATGGCAAAAAATTATGGAGCCAAAAATTATCTACAAATCTTTTGGATACACAGCTAACAGATGTAAATACCACGCCAAAAGTACATGGTGACGTTTTGATAGCTACAAATAATTCATATGTTTGTGGTATTGATATAAAATCAGGGAATGTTTTATGGTCAAAGCCATTGCAAGTAAAAAGTATATCGGATATTGAATCGTATTATAGTCCGCTGATTAAAAATCAAAGAGAAGGTGGCAGGGTTTTTATTATTACTAAAGATAATAAAATAATTGGCATTAATATACTGAGCGGTGAAACAGTCTGGACATCCGGTTCAATAGAAAAGACAGAGTTATTTGCTCCAATTGTCCATGCTCATACGCTGTGGGTGGTAGGCAATAAAGGTTCGATGTTTGCTTTTCCAGGCTTGGATAGTGAAGGGAAGGTAGTAAAAATACCTGGTAATGTGTTTCATACCCCGGTCTTTACTCATGATAAGATATACGTAACAACTGAAAAAAATGGTGTTTATTCTTTAGAAAATAGGTTTGTTCTTTATGACTGATTATTATGATCTGATTGTTATAGGTGGTGGTCCTGGTGGTTACAAATGTGCTATTACCGCTGCAAAGCTTGGGCTCAAAGTTGCATGCGTAGATAAAAATAGTATCTTTGGTGGTACGTGTCTGCGAGTTGGATGTATACCTTCTAAAGCGCTATTACATTCTTCTTATCAGTATGCTCATACAAAAAATAATCTGTCGAAACTTGGTATAAAAGTAAAGGATGTGAGTTTCGACTTGAAAGAAATGCTGAGCTATAAAGATGCTAGAGTTCAAGAGCTAGGGCAAGGGATAGACTACCTGTTTAATCTTTATAAAATCACTAAAGTGAGCGGAATGGGAAAAATCACTTCTTTTGATCAAGGTAATCTTGAAATTTCAGTTGAAGGTAAGGCACTGAAAACAAAAAACATAGTGATTGCAACTGGCTCTGACGTCAGCTCTTTGCCAGGAGTTGATATTGATGAGAAAAATATTATTTCGTCTACCGGTTCACTATCTTTAACTGAAGTGCCAAAAAAGCTTGTTGTGATCGGAGCTGGAGCAATAGGACTTGAAATGTCTTCTGTGTGGAGTAGATTGGGATCAGAAGTTACTGTAGTAGAATTTTTTGATAGAATTGCTGCAGCAATGGATAATGAACTAAGTAAATCATTGCTTGCCAGTCTGCAAAAACAAGGAATAAAGTTTTTACTTAGCACTAAAGTTGAGGAGATAAAACAAAGCGGTAATTTTTTCAATGTAAAAGTCTGTTCTGTAAAAGACAATCAAACGAGTACTATAGAAGCAGACAAAGTTTTAGTTGCAGTAGGGCGAAAACCATGCACTGAAGGTCTTGGTATTGATAGTACAGTAGAAAAAGATAATCGTGGCTTTGTTCAAGTGAGCAATAGATATGAAACTAATGTGAAAGGAATATTCGCAATTGGTGATGTGGTTGGTGGAGCAATGCTTGCTCATAAAGCAGAAGAGGAAGGGGTAGCAGTTGCGGAGATAATAGCAGGGCAATCACCTCATGTTGATTATGAAATAATTCCATCTGTTATTTACACTCACCCGGCTGTGTCTTCAATTGGTAAAACTGAAGAAGAATTGAAAAGCGTTGGACGTAAATATAAAGTTGGTAAATGTCAGTTTGCTGCAAATGGAAGAGCAAGAATTACCGATGATGCTGAAGGATTCGTGAAAGTGCTGACTTGCAGTACAAACGATACAATACTTGGTGTACATATCATAGGAGCATATGCTGATACATTAATTAACGAGGCAGCAGTTGCAATGGCATATGGTGCAGCGGCAGAGGATATATATAGAATTTGTCACTCTCATCCCGACGTAAATGAAGCATTCCGTGATGCATGTATCGATGCTTTCTTTAAAAGGTAATCGTGGACGTTGGTTCAATTATTGAAAAGTGGTATGAGTGGCTGAGGTGCAATAGGTCTTATTCTCCCAATACTTTAGAATCCTATATGAGAGATTTGAGAGATTTTATGAGTTTCTTAAATAAGCACATTGGCGAAGAAGTAAATGTTGGCACTCTGAAAAAATTAAGCATATCTGAGTTAAGGAGCTGGCTTAGTTCACGTTATACAAGAGGTGTAAGCGCAAGATCCAACACTCGTGCACTCTCAGTAATCAGAAATTTCTTCAGATATATAAAAAATAGTTATGAAATAGACAATGACGCTGTATTTTCATTATCAAGGCCAATTCAGAGAAAAACTCTACCTAAAGCATTGTCAATACCTGATATAAAAACCTTGGTAGAAAAAATCAAATTATCTGACATTGGTGAACCCTGGGTGGTAAAAAGAGAAATTGCGATTATTGTGCTGCTCTATGGAGCAGGCTTAAGAATTAGCGAAGCATTAAATCTTAGAGTTAGTGATATCGGTAGCGAGAACTTAATAATTACAGGTAAGGGAGACAAACAAAGGCAAGTGTTCATTCTTCCAGTAGTAAAAAAGTGCATACAAGTATACGTGAAAGCCTGTCCTTATCTTGGTATTAATAATAAAACAGAATATCTCTTTTTA
The DNA here is from genome assembly GCF_964026735.1 of Wolbachia endosymbiont (group E) of Neria commutata. Taxonomy (NCBI): domain Bacteria; kingdom Pseudomonadati; phylum Pseudomonadota; class Alphaproteobacteria; order Rickettsiales; family Anaplasmataceae; genus Wolbachia; species Wolbachia endosymbiont (group E) of Neria commutata. The sequence goes on along the minus strand of NZ_OZ034692.1, from coordinate 390,034 downwards.
GGTTTAAGAGGAAAAAAATTAGGGAGAACCTACGTTGCCAATCGTTTGCAGAAAATAAGAAGAATGTTAAATCTACCAGAAATTTTATCACCACATGCATTTCGTCATAGTTTTGCTACTCACTTACTTCAGGAAAACGTTGATATCAGATCAATACAACAATTGCTTGGCCATTCAAGTTTGGAGACAACACAGATTTATACTCACTTAAATGATCAAGATGTTTTTGATATGTATAAGAATTTTCAACAGAGCTTGGAGAAAAAGTTAAAGTCTTAAAAGTTAGATATAGCCAACTAAGATAAGGTTTACCTAGATAAATTTTATGGTAAGATGGTAGATTGAATAATAAAGAGATGGAGTTAAAAATGCCCAAACCATACAGCGAGGACTTGCGAGAACGTGTTTTCAAGGTTATTGACGAAAAAAAATGTCCATGAAAAAATTGGTGAAACATTTAAACTCAATATAAAAACAATATATTTATGGCGAAAAAGAAGGGAGGTGTGAGATAGAATCTTGAATATTTTCAATTCCCGGATCTTATTTTCCACCCGCATCCTGAACGATGCCAACTTTCGATTATGCTTCTTTTGCACCTCCGTTAGTGGCTTTTTACGGTATTTTTTGTACGGAATCAAAACGTTTTTCTGCAATTTTTGCCAACCTTGATACCCAGAATCAGCATATTTTATGCTATCTTTGGCCAACAATTTTTCCTGTTTTCTTATGCGAAAATCATGCATTCGACCTCGATGTGATCTTGAAACAGACAGAATTTGCCCATTTTCCTCAATCACAATTTCGGTTTTCATCGTGGTTGTTTTCTTTTTTCCGGAATAACTTTTCTTACGTTTTTTGTTGTCTTTCGGCCGCTGTATCGGTTGCTCTGTGACGTCTGCTAAAATCTTTAAATCCTTTCTGGCGTCAGCGTTCTATCTTTTGTAATGTTGTCATACCGGTTAATTGCCTAAAAATACACTGGGTTTTTGCAACTTTTGCGTAACTTATTGCCATTTTACTCTTCTAAAATTTTCATTTTATATGCTTTTTAATGTTTTTCATCTGTTTTTTTACTTTTTGCAGGGGGCTATTGACTTTTATTAATTTAAACAATATAATTATGATATAATTTAATAAATATTGACGGAGAAAAAATGACAGGCAATTCTGATTCAGACAAGTTACCTAATTCAGGTAAGATATTAGTACTTGATTGGGATCGTACATGTTGTAATTTCCATTTGCATAGACTTCTCGCTGTGCATAATTTGAGTGATTATAACTCTGGTAAAGATAATGCAGTAACAAAGGAATACTTAGATAAATCTTTTTGATTTTAAAGAAGAAGATGAATATTCACCAATCAAAAACCCAGAACAACTAAAATCTGTATTGAAAAATGCATTCAATAATAAAGTGGAAGTTGCTATTGCATCATTCACTAGGTATCCAAAAGCAGTAGAATATGTAGTGCAAAATCACTTAGGTCTGAGCAAAGAGCAAGCAGAAAGTATTAAAGTAGTTGGGGGAATGGATCGAAGCTTTGAGTCAAGCGATTCAAAAATTCGAAAAAACCTACACATTTTGTATCTTTTAAAAAAATACAAAAGTGAACATAAAGGTCAATTACCACAAGAAGTAATGTTGGTTGATGATAGTCAGGAGAACGTTGATAGCGTTAATGACTTTCATAATAATATAGGTGCGTTGTTGGCACAAGAAAAGAATATTAGTAGTATCTTAAAAAATATAGATGAGGAGGTAGCAGAAACTACAATTACTAAGGAAGAATTACAATCAATTAACTTTACGGGAGTTCAAGTACCTGAAGATCCAATAACAGAAATAAGTGAAGATAAACAGAAAGAGCATTATGATTACTTAGATCAAGCAGAAAAGTGGGTTAAAAAGAAAAAGGTACGCTTTGAGGATACTTCAAACGCACGGCAACATAATAAACCACAACCATGGAAAAAATGTGCAGTAATAATTGCTCCTCTAGTGATTGGTTTACTAATAGGAGGTTTAACATTTTCTGCTTTGCCATTAGCAGAGTCACCGTTATTAATTGCAGCCATGTCTGCTGTAGTTACTATAGTTGCAGCATATGTACTTGAGGAGATTTTTTTCAAACCTGAATTAAAGCCTAGCAGCGTTCTCAAAGAGTCGGGAGAGAAAGTAAACAATTTATTTGCAAAGAAAGAAAAAACTCAAGTTGTACAATGATTTGAAAACAAGAGAAGAGTTAATTTCTCGTCTATTACATTCTGGTGCCGTATATCTAAACTTTAAACATAGAAACCACTTTATCGTAGCTTGGCAATGAGTTAATCTCTCCGATTGCAGCTAGAGTGGTTTTTTCGCACTGTGCAAGCAGCTCTTCTGCTGCTTTTTTTATGTCAGCAGTGCTAACTGCGCTAATTTTTTCTATCAATTCATTTTTACTGACGTATTTATTATAGTTTCCATAATAGTGCCCCAACGTTTCAGCACGGGAAGTAACACTCTCGCGTGACATTAAAACTTGTGATTTTATTCGCTCTTTCACTCTACATACTTCTTCTTCCTTTAAGTCATCAGTAGACAATTTTTTTAGCTCTGTCGTTATGGATTTTAAGAGCTTATCTAGATTACTACTATCTGTTCCTGCAAAAATAGAAAACATTCCGGTATCAGCGTAGCCAGAGTCAAATGAATAGATAGAGTAAGCTAGCCCCTGCTTTTCTCTGACTTCCTGAAACAAGCGAGATGACATTCCACTGCCCAATATAGAATCAAGGACCTGAATTGTGTAATATTTATCATCATAGCGAGAAACACTAGGTAAGCCAATTAGCAAGTGTACCTGATCTAATTTGCGATGCTCCAAATATTCGCCGCCGGTGTAGTTCGCACTTTGATTCTTTTTTAGCTCTTTAGAATGAATTTGTGAGAGAAAATCTTTGGTCAATGCAACGACCTCTTCATGGTCAACATCTCCTGCAACAGCAAGCAACATATTCGCACCAAAGTAATGATCATTTATATAGCCATTCAGATCCTCTTTAGTAAATGATTTCACTGTATCTTGTGTACCTAAGATTGACCTACCAAATGGCTGGCCTTTATAGGCTACCTCAACATATTTATCGAAAACAATATCACTTGGTGAATCATTAGTCTGAAAAATTTCTTGTATCACAACACCCTTTTCACGTTCCAGCTCATCTTCTGGAAACGTAGAATTCATTAATATATCGATTAATATGTCAATACCTGTTTTTATATCTTTCTTAAGAACTTTTGCATAGTAACTGGTGCTTTCTCTACCGGTACTTGCGTTGAAAATTCCACCTATATCATCAAAAGCTTGTGCAATCTCAAGTACAGTTCTTGTTTTCGTTCCTTTAAAAGCCATGTGCTCTAGAAAATGGGATATACCATTTTGGCCTGCACTTTCAGCCCTGCTACCAACACCAACCCTTATGTTTAAAGCAACAGAATCAACATCGCGCATTCGCTCAGTTATTATATGCAGACCATTATCCAGTGTCGTTACTTGAGGTTCATTCATAGCTAATTATATATGATATTCTTTATATGCCTTTAAATTTCCTTCTGCAAAATCCCAGTTGATTAAGTGGTCAAGGAAAACCTTTATGTAGTCAATTCTACGGTTCTGACAATCCAAATAATACGCATGCTCCCATACATCCATAGTCAGCAGAGGTACAACATCTCCAGAATCAGAGCCAAGTGGAGTATCTGCATTTGGAGTCTTAGTAATTTTGAGCTTCCCTTTTTCAAGCACTAACCACACCCAACCGCTACCAAACTGGCTTACACCGTAATTGGAAAATTCTTCATAAAATTTATCAAAACCGCCGATGTCATCTTTAATCTTTTTTGCTAACAAGCTATCTTCCTGCGGTTTACTGCCACCATTTTTTTTCATTGAATTCCAATAAAAAGTATGGTTCCAGACTTGTGCTGCGTTGTTAAATATAGGAACTTTATCGCCATTACCATGAACTTTTGCTATTAATTCTTCAATTTTCATATGTGCATAATCTGTGCCTTTAACTAACTCATTGAGCTTATTTAAATATCCTTTATGGTGTTTGTCATAATGAAAATCTAAAGTTTTTGCAGATATGTAAGGTTCTAAAGCCGTTTTATCATATGGCAATTCAGATAAAGTAAAACTCATATAACTTCCTTATTTTTAACTCAAGTGGAATGGTATAATAATATGCACTTTTCTGCAAGGTATAATTCATAGCTCAAGCATTTTGCTTTTAACACATTCTATGACACTTACTCTACTAAATACAACTCATAAATAGACAATTCCTCTCTGAATTTGACATTCCTAAATCCAGTATCACTACTAAAGCTCATTTCAGGTTCGAGTATTTCTAGGAGAGTGCTTAGGTCCCAGAGTGTGATGGTATAATATATGAAAATGTACCGTCAAAGGAGGAGTTGTGGTTACATAGGTGTGCCAAAACAACAGAGGAAGTAGCAAGAGCAATGCAAAATAGTCAAAAGAGCATAGCAAAGCTTGCTGAGCACTATACCAAAGACCAGACCCCCTGCGAAAAGGTAGAAAGTAGGTAAAAACGACTAAAAAGCATGTAAAATGAAAATTTTAGAAGAGTAAAATAGCAATAAGTTATGCAAAAGTTTCAAAGACCCAGTATATTTTCAGGCAATTAACGGGTCTGACAACAGAAGAATTTGAAAAAATAGTGGAAAAAGTGCGTCCAGAGTGGGAATAAAGAGGAAAGACAGAAAAAACGTCACGGAAGAAAATCGCATGTTGAGGCACTAGAAGACAGGATTTTATGTGTTCTAATTTATTACAGAACGTACATAACGCATCCATTTTTAGGGTTTTTGTTTAATTTGCACAACTCAAATATTTGCCGACTTTTGAAGAAAATGTAGCCATTATCGGCCAAAAAATTACGATAAAAAAGGATAGAACGCTGACTCCAGAAAGGATTTTAAAAATTTTAGCAGACGTTACGGAGCAACCGATACAACGGCCGAAAGACAGCAAAAAACGTAAAAAATCTTATTCCAGAAAGAAAAAAATGACCACAATAAAAACCGAAATTGTGATTGAGGGAAATGGGCAAATTCTGCCTGTTTCAAGATCACATCGAGGCCGAATTCACGATTTTCGCATAAGAAAACAGGAAAAATTGTTGCCCAAAGATAGCATAAAATATGCTGATTCTGGGTATCAAGGTTGGCAAAAATTGCAGAAAAACGTTGTGATTCCATACAAAAAATACCGTAAAAAGCCACTAACGGAGGGGCAGAAGGAGCATAATCGAAAGTTGGCATCGTTCAGGATGGGAGTGGAAAATAAGATTCGCGAGATAAAAATCTTCAAAATAATGTCAAATATTTACCGCAATTTTCAGAAGAAATACAACATGAGATTCAATATTATAGCAGGAATTGTGAATTTGAGGCACGGGTTTTAATAATTTTTGGGCTGGGGATTTCTACCTGATTTTATCAGCAACTTGCTTCACGTTGTTTCGCAGGGGGTCTACTGTAGTGGCTGATAAAGGCTATGACAGTAATGCTTTTGTTGCTAGTCTTGAGAGCAAAGGATACGAAGTTGTTATTCCTCCAAAAAAGAATCGAAAAGTGCAGAGGTACTATGATGAGCATATCTATAAAGAGCGGCATTTGATCGAATGTTTTTTTGGTAAAATCAAAAACTTCAGACGGATTTTCTCCCGCTTTGATAAAACTGCTGAGGTTTTTATGGGATTTTTGAACTTCGTTGGGGCACTTATATGGCTCTCATAAAATTTTGTTCACAGAGCCTAGCATCTTAAGTTTCTCTTCTAGGTTCTCTCCATACGCCTCCACTGTGACCTGGTCTATACCACAAGCCTTATTACGTTTTAGCTCTTTATAACACTCTGCAAGATTTTCCTTATTGATAAGGTGTATTAGCGATGTAAATTTTACCCGCTTATCTTGCTTCGCTCTTACCGCTATCTGGTTTAGTTTTTCTTGCATATTCCTCCAATCTCTGTTGTATTAGTATTGCAATCCCTATTCCAGTTGCTATATTGCTGACCGCTTTCCCTTGTATGTGGCTTTCCCACACTCTGAGTACTATCAGTCAGTCCGACTTCCCTTTGTATCTTCTATTAGTTCTCGCCTTTGTTGACTTGTTCCAACGTACCTTAATAGGGATACAAAGGATCTCCCCAGTTCATTTAGAACCCATCTCAATACATGACACGGCCTCTGATCCCGATAGAGTGAGTGATAACTTGCCTTATCGTTACCCTTCATACTGTCTTCCACCATATGTAAAGTGTCGACCTCTATGATTTCGGGTATTTCGGGACTCAACACCTTCACTTTCGTTGTACCCTGCATTGTCCATTCCATTAGCTTTACTACGCTCGTTACCTTACGCAGCATAATGGTCTGTTCTAGGCTGTTGGCTAGACTTTGCATAGGTTGGATTTTCACCAAACTGTATTCTAAACGCTTTCCTTGGCGCGCTCATTTTTTAACCTCCAAAAATCTCCTCTTTATTTCTTTTGCAGCAGGTCTTAAGATGCCCTCCTCACAACGCTTTAGTGGAGCTTAACAAGTTTATCTATAGTTTTAGTAATAATTCTTGGAGTATCCGGAGCAACTTCTGAGCTCAGCCTGTTTAATTGCTGTATAGCACATTTGCTATCCTCACTTTTTATAAAATCATACAAAATGTTTTCTATATCCCTAGCAACATTTTCATGCTTTCTCAGAGGATGATTGTGAGGGTACTTATTGATGGTTTTGATGCTAGAGTATTCAACAAAAGCTTGATCCTTAAAAGCAAGCTGTCTCAGTTTTTCTTTTAGCTTTCCTTCTTCTTCCTTCGCTAAGAAGCAGGATTTTATCAGTGAATTTAAAATTGAATTTATGGCTTGGTGTATTGCAGAATGCACTGCAATTTCAATGGCATTTTCCGTTACCATGCAGTCATACATACTTTTTTCGCTTTTTAATAATTCTATGAATATTTTGCTATTTTGTGAATTGAATTCCAAATTTTCTTCACTCATAGGTGTTATTGTAAAAGTATTTTTATTGACTCTAATATTAAGTTGTGGAAAGCCCTCAAAAAAGGAAAATGCTACATCTTTATACTCAAGTGCATTATTATATGCAGTAAGGAGAGTATGTGCTATAACGCTGTTAGTTACCTTAATTCCATGCTTACTTAAATGATGTAACATATTTTCAACATCATGATATGTAAAGCTTGTATCTTTTAACAATTCAACAACTTCTATGCCATTATGTTGTTTGTAATCTATCTTCACTTCTTCTGTGAAAAGTGTTCTAGCTGCTATGTGTTTGTCAAGAACTGTGAAAATCTTAATGAAATTTTCTAAATCTTGTTTATCAACTAATTCAATAGTGATCAAATTTCTACTATTGATTGAAATATTTTTTATCATTTTTTCCTCATCTAAAAAAATTTACTAAATGAATTGTATTTTTAATTCGTTAAGTTTCTCTTAAAATGAGTATGCTAATTTTTGTTCGCGCATCACGCGATAAGAATTAAGATAAAAATTATACTAAATCATCATTTGATGTAGCATATACTCCACATTCATCATATTCCATATCATTGTGTGGATTATCTATTATATCAAGTTTATCATAATTATTGTTTAACATATCATCGAGTTTTCCTTCCTTATTAAGTTTTTGTAAATTATCATTTCCACCTATGTGCTCACCGTTTATAAAAATTTGTGGCACTGTTCTCACATTGTATTCAGATTTGATATCTTTGAATGGTTTTATACCTTCAGGTAAAGGTATGTTTTTGTCCACATCAATTTCTATGTATTGCACATCTTTTTTAAGGAGTAATTTTTTTGCTTCTTTGCAGTGAGGGCAATACTGCTTCACATATATTACAACTTTTTGTTCAGTGTTTTTCACGATTTATCTCCGCAGTTTATAAAATTATAGTTATTATATGTAAAAAATATGTATAAGCCATCAAATTATATGAAAATTATTTATGATTGTGAGCAAGAGATAGAAAATAGTGTAGCATTAACCTTCGGAAATTTTGATGGAGTGCATTTAGGACACGCGCTTGCAATTTCCGCTGTAAAGAAGATAGCACGAGAAAGAGGATTGCCTTCTGCAGTTTTAACTTTTGAGCCTCACCCATCAACTGTTCTAGTTAACAAAAATAACTTTAGGTTGATAGATCAAGAGCAAAAAAAGGCACTAATCAGCAGCTATGGCATTGATTATTTATACATTATTAATTTTAATGAAGGTTTTTCTGAGATTAGCTGTGATAACTTTATCAGTAAGATTTTGATAGGTAGGTATAATACCAAACATATAATTGTCGGTGGCAATTGTACCTTTGGCCATAAACGATTAGGTAACATATTAACTCTAGAGAAAAATTCAGAAATGCATGGATATTCTCTGAATAAATTGGAACCATTAATTATTGATGATAAAATTTGCTCTTCCTCCTCAATTAGAGAATATATACAAAAAGGTGAAATAGAAGTTGCTAATAAATTGCTCGGCAGACCTTATCAAGTTTCTGGTGTTGTAACAAAAGGGGCTTGTAGAGGAAGGGAAATAGGATTTCCAACTATAAATATTCCTATAGAAGATTGTATGATAAAACCGAAATTTGGTACATATTACGCCAGAGTGGCATTAGATCCTTTGCATAATTGTGATTTAACTGAAAAGCCAACAGCCAACTCTTCGGTGTCATTCCAGCGCGTGACGCTGGAATCCAGAAAAAAAGAAGATATGGATCCAAGTAGTCAAGCTACTCAGATGACAGAAGGTTATACTAGAATGGCACTTTCTGATGAAGATCAAAATTGGCTATATGGAGCAGTTAACATAGGCATGAGGCCTACATTCAAGGACCTAAAAAAGCCCATAATAGAAATGCATATATTTGATTTCAATGAAGATTTATATGATCATAAAGTCAAGATACAGCTTTTAAAATTCATAAGGTCAGAAAAAAAATTCCATAGTGTTGATGAATTAACAAAACAAATAAATTATGATATACTTGATATTTATCAGCTAAAGGCAGATTTATGAAAAAATTATGCTTCATTATTATACTGATTATGGTATTGACTGATCAGGCGAGCAAGCTATACATCAATTCATTGATTGATGAGGGGGAATCTATTGAAATTTGTAGTTTTATAAAATTAGTTGAAGTTTGGAATGCTGGCATTAGTTTTGGGATGTTTAGCACTTTACCATATAGTGATATTTTTTTTTCAGTGTTTTCAATACTGATAACTAGTGTGCTTGGATATTTGATATATAAGTCAAATGATAAATTAACTTGCTTAGGGTTTTCTCTTATGATTGGTGGAGCGGTAGGAAACGTGGTTGATAGGATTTATTGGGGAGCCGTATATGATTTCATATATTTCCATATTGATGATTGGTACTTCCCAGCTTTCAATCTAGCTGACGTGTATATAGTGTGTGGAGCATTGACACTGCTGTACAAAGGGTATATATACGATATGTTTATTTCTAAGCAAAATGAGGAATAAAATCATTGTTAATAAATGTTTGATATACTCATTCAATCATATTAGGTGGAAATAATGCTTCGTAATTTTTTTTTATTAACCGTATTTTTTTTTAGCTGTCCGGTTTTTTCAGAACAATTGAATGTAAAAAAAGATGTAAACATTCAACATGCAAAGCTCAATAACGGTTTGGATGTTTATGTTGTGCCTAATCACCAAATTCCAGCTGTATTACACTCTGTGATATATAAAGTTGGGGGCATGGATGATCCAATTGGTAAAGCGGGATTAGCTCATTATTTTGAACATTTAATGTTTGAAACTACGGGAAATTTTAAGGACATTAAAGCTACTCTTGCTAATATTGGCGCTCAGTCCAATGCATTTACTACAACTGAATATACTTGTTACTATGAATTAGTTCTCAAAAAAGATTTACCACTTGTAATGGAAGTTGAAGCAGATAGAATGGGCAGCTTTAATGTTACTCAAGATAAAGTAGACAGAGAAAAAAACATAGTACTAGAAGAAAGGAAGATGAGACTTGATAATAATCCTCATAATTTGCTGTGGGAAGAGATGAATAGTGCATTTTACCGTAATGGTTATGGCAGATCCGTTATTGGCTGGGAAAGTGATATCAAAACTTACAATCAGGACGATATAAAAAGATTTCACGATAACTATTACCACCCTGGTAATGCAATGCTGCTTATTGTAGGTGATGTAGAGTTTGATGAAGCGTTGGAGCTTGCAAAAGAAAAATATGGTGATATTGAATCCAGGCCAGTAATTAGGCATTATCCAAATGAAGAGCCAGCCCATAATGCAGATATGGTGTTAACTGTTAAAAGCTCTGAAGTAAAAGAGCCAATATTAACTTATCGTTACAAAGCGCCTAAGTTTAAACATACTGAAGAGGTTTTTGCTGTTGATTTGGCAGTTGACATTTTAGGAAGTGGCAAGTCTAGCCGGCTATACAAAGACTTAGTTCTAGACAAAGATGTAGCAGTATCAGTCTCTTCTTATTACAACAATTTGGCTTTTAGTAATGGATACATTGACATTGAAATAATCCCAAAAAGTGGTGTCGATTTGGACATTGTTGAAAGAGAATTAGAAAATGCTATTAGTAGCTTTATGTCTGAAGGAGTGAATAGCGAAGAATTACAAAGCTCAAAATATAGATATAAAGCAGCACAGTTTGATAATTTATCCAGTTTGTTTAACATAGCATATTTTTATGGTTCGCATTTAGCCCTAGGAATTCCTATTGAAGATATAGATATTTCATACAGCAAAATAGATGATGTTAATTTAGGGGATGTAAATAATAAAATTCGTACTATTTTTTCTGCTAATAAGCTAATTGGTCGTTTGTTGCCGAAGGAGGGTAATAATAATGATGAAAATAAATAAAATTATATTTTTACTATTTTTATGTCTCAGCTGTAATTTACAAGCAAGTAGCAAACTAAATATAGAGGAAGTTATTACCCGCAAAGGGTTTAATTTTCTATTTGTTGAAAATCATTATTTACCAAAAGTTTCATTGAGAATTTCTTTTAAAGATGCAGGACCTGTATATGAAAATTCGGAAAAACAGGGACTAGGTTGGTTTACTTCCCTTATAATTCAAGAAGGAGCAGGGAAAAATGACGCTAAGGATTTTGCGAAAAAACTTGAGGCTAAAGGAATAATCTTACGTTTTTATCCCTATTTAGAAAATTTCGGAATGTCATTAGATACTTTATCTGAAAATTTGGAAGAGGGAATTTCATTATTAAGTGATGCTATAATGCGTCCTAAAGTTGATTCAGAAGGATTAACCAGGGTCTTAGAGGTTGCCAAGGTTAATTTTAGTAATCTTGAAAAAAACCCTTATATGGTTGGAGCACAAGCATTAGATGAATTACTATTTAAAAAGCACCCTTACTCAAAAAGTCAATATGGAACTCTGGATACCATAACAAATATTACTCGAGATGATGTTTTAACATATATAAAGCGCAATTTTGCTAAAGACAACATAGCTATCAGTGTTGTTGGCTGTGTAAAAAAAGAAGAAATAATAAATTTATTGGATAAATATTTATTCAAATTACCATCAAAAAGATCAAAAGTTAGAAAAATACCTGTAAAAGACAATTTTGGTACTGCAGAAAATAAGCATATTTTTATGGATATACCACAAAGCGTAATACTTTTTGCACAAAAGGGACTAGCTTATGAAGATCGAGACTACTATAATGCTCAAGTTTTGGTTAATGCGCTTGGTGGAATGGGGCTGAATTCAGTGTTGATGAAAGAATTAAGGCAAAATCTCGGAATTACCTATGGTGTTGGTGTCTCTATGGCCAATTTTAAATATGGAAATGCTATAGCTGGGGGGTTGAGTACAGATAGCTCCACTGCTGATAAAGCTATAGCAGCAATAAAAGAAGCATTTAGCAAGGTGAAGAAAGAAGGAATTGATGAGCAATTGTTTAAAGATACAAAAATTAGCATGGTAAATAATTTTATCTTTCACCTATCTAATAACGCAAATGTAGCAGCGCTCTTGGATGCGATGCAGGTATATAATCGCGATATTGATCGTATAAATAATTTTGCGGATATCATTAATGATGTAAAGCTAGAAAAGATAAATGGATTAGCAAATTCGTTACTAGATCCTGAAGGTTTATTCTTTGTTGAAGTTGGAAAAAATATTGCAGCTAACTAATAAGGTCGCCTTTATGCCATGTTCTTCTGATTTTGATGAAATAGAACATCATCGTGAAAAGGGCTGTACTAATTCGTCTTCAATCTAGCTGATTTTTTCATCGTTCATGTAATGGCGTCAAAATGCTCAAACTACAGAATTCCAGGATTCTATGACAGTAGACCCCCTGCGAAACAACGTGAAGCAAGTTGCTGATAAAATCTGGTAAGAAATCCCCAGCCCAAAAATTATTAAAAACTATGCCTCAAATTCACAATTCCTGCTATAATATTAAATCTCATGTTGTATTTCTTCTGAAAATTGCGGTAAACATTTGACATTATTTTGAAGATTTTTATCTCACGAATCTTATTTTCCACACGCATCCTGAACGATGCCAGCTTCCGATTATGCTCCTTTTGCTCCTCCGTTAGTGGCTTTTTACGGTGTTTTTTGTACGGAATCACAACGTTTTTCTGCAGTTTTTGCCAACCTTGATACCCAGAATCGGCATATTTTATGCTATCTTTGGCCAACAATTTTTCCTGTTTCCTTATGCGAAAATCATGCATTCGACCTCTATGCGACTTCGAAATCGACAGAATTTGCCCATTTCCCTCGATCACAATTTCGGTTTTTATTGTGGTTGCTTTCTTTTTTCCGGAATAACTTTTCTTACGTTTTTTGCTGTCTTTCGGCCGCTGTATCGGTTGCTCCGTGACGTCTGCTAAAATTTTTAAAATCCTTTCTGGCGTCAGCGTTCTATCCTTTTTTATAGTAATTTTTTTGGCCAATAATGGCTACATTTTCTTAAAAAGTCGGCAAATATTTGAGTTGTGCAAATTAAACAAAAACCCTAAAAATGGATGCGTTATGTACGTTCTGTAATAAATTAGAACACATAAAATCCTGTCTTCTAGCTCCTCAACATGCGATTTTTTTCCGTGACATTTCTTTTTCGCCTCCATTTTTTCCCACTCTGGACGCACTTTTGCCACAATTTTTTCAAATTCAGATGTTGTGAGCCCTGTCAATTGTCTAAAAATATATGGTGTTCTTGCTATTTTTACGTAACTTATTGCCATCTTCCCTCTCCTAAAACTTTCATTTTACATGCTTTTTAGTCGTTTTTACCTACTTTCTACCTTTTCGCAGGGGGTCTAGAAGCCCCCCCTGCGAAACAACGTGAAGCAAGTTGCTGATAAAATCTGGTAAGAAATCCCCAGCCCAAAAATTATTAAAAACCATGCCTCAAATTCACAATACCCGCAATAATATTAAATCTCATGTTATATTTTTTCTGAAAATTGCGGTAAACATTTGACATTATTTTGAAGATTTTTATCTCGCGAATCTTATTTTCCACACGCATCCTGAACGATGCCAGCTTTCGATTATGCTCCTTTTGCACCTCCGTTAGTGGTTTTTTACGGTATTTTTTGTATGGAATCACAACGTTTTTCTGCAACTTTTGCCAACCTTGATACCCAGAATCGGCATATTTTATGCTATCTTTGGGCAACAATTTTTCCTATTTTCTTATGCGAAAATCATGCATTCGACCTCGATATGACTTTGAAATCGACAAAATTTGCCCATTTCCCTCGATTACAATTTCGGTTTTTATTGTGGTCATTTTTTTCTTTCCGGGATAACTTTTCTTACGTTTTTTTGTGTCTTTTGACCGCTGTATCGGTTGCTCCGTGACGTCTGCTAAAATTTTTAAAATCCTTTCTGGCGTCAGCGTTCTATCCTTTTTTATCGCAATTTTTTTGGCCAATAATGGCTCCATTTTCTTCAAAAGTCGACAAATATTTGAGTTATGCAAATTAAACAAAAAGCCCAAAAATGGATGCGTTATGTACGTTCTGTAATAAATTAGAACACATAAAATCCTGTCTTCTAGCTCCTCAACATGCGATTTTCTTCCATGACATTTCTTTTTCGCGTCCATTTTTTCCCACTCTGGACGCACTTTTGCCACAATTTTTTCAAATTCAGATGTTGTGAGTCCTGTCAATTGTCTAAAAACATATGGTGTTCTTGCTATTTTCACGTAACTTATTGCCATCTTCCCTCTTCTAAAACTTTCATTTTACATGCTTTTTAGTCGTTTTTACCTACTTTCTACCTTTTCGCAGGGGGCTATTCAAGCAACTATTTCATAGACTATAAAAAACCAAAAGTGCAGCATGGGATGCCGCAGGATCAGGAAGAAGGTTATGTTACTGGCAACCAGAGAGAGGTAGCATAAATAGCTTACTTTCCCATAATCTTGAAACTTTGCGCAGTCGCTCTTGAGACATGGTCAGAAAAAATCCCTATGCTGCAAATATTATCGATACGATAGTTTCAAATTGTGTTGGCACGGGAATAAAACCACAATCAAAGGCAAAAGATGCGGTATTCAGAAAAAAGGCTCAAGAGTTATGGCTCAGTTGGACTGATGAGGCAGACAGCAGCGGAACAAGTGATTTTTATGGACTGCAAGCTCTGGTATGCAGAAGTATGGTTGAAGGCGGGGAATGCTTTGTAAGACTCAGAACTCGCAAGTCCGAGGATGGATTTTCTGTTCCTCTGCAGCTGCAAGTTTTAGAATCAGAGCATTTGGATAATAAAAGCAATCAAACTCTTGCAAATGGTAATGTGGTTCAGAGTGGCATTGAGTTTAATAGACTGGGGCAAAGAGAAGCGTATTACCTCTTTAGAGAGCACCCTGGTGAGAGTAGTTTTGGTGAGTCAGTTCGTGTTCCGGCAAATGACGTTTTACATATTTATAAACCCTTAAGACCCGGACAAATAAGAGGAGAGCCATGGCTCAGCACTGTACTTTTAAAGCTTTATGAACTTGATCAATATGATGATGCAGAGCTCGTTCGAAAGAAAACTGCTGCAATGTTTGCGGGATTTATTACCAGGCTTGACCCAGAGGCAAATATACTGGGTGAGGCACAAGCAAATGAGCATGGGGTAGCATTATCAGGACTTGAGCCAGGCACTATGCAGCTGCTTGATCCAGGTGAGGACATAAAATTTTCAGAGCCGTCAGATGCTGGCGGAAGTTATGAAGCTTTTATGAGGCAGCAGCTGATGGCTATAACAAATTATTTGCACAATCTGTAATTTTGTATAAGATTAATATCACAGGTAACGTTTAGCATTTATTCTATTTCTACACAAAAAATATATATATTACTTCATGGAGCGTGGCACGCAGGTTGGTGTTGGCTCCGTGTTGTTCCTATTATCACAGAACAAGGACACAAAGTGTTAGCTCCGGATCTTCCTGGCCACGGTAATAACAAAGCATATTTCAAGAGTATAACGTTAAAAATCTATATAGATGAAGTGACTAAGTTAATAAAACTTCAAGATAAGCCTGTGATTTTGGTTGGTCATAGTATGTCAGGTGTCATTATTTCTCAGCTAGCTGAAAATATACCAGAACACATTGAAGCACTTGTTTATGTAAGTGGTTTTATTCCAGATAACAATGGTTCTCTTGTTCATGAAGAGAGAAAAGCAAAAATACAAGGAGTTGTCAAAGAAGTAATAGTTGATGAATCGAATAATAAGATTACACTTAAGTTATCTTCTAATATACAGAAATTATTTTTTAATACCTGTAGCCAAGAAGATGCAAATTGGGCAATGAGCAAATTCCAAGCTCAACCTTTCCGTCCATTTATTGACACAGTTACTCTTAGTACTCAGAAGTTTAAAAATGTACCTAAATTTTATATCGAGTGTTTGAAAGATCAGGCAATAAGAATAGAAGACCAAAAAAGAATGTATTCTAAAATTAACGTAGAAGTTTTTAGCTTAGATACAGATCATTCACCATTTTTGTGTGCTCCACAATTACTCAGTATGTTGTTAATTAATATCGGAGTAAAAAAATAATTTGTAAGGTATTATATATTATGGTAAATACTCTTGTGATATAACATAAGAGATTTTTCATGCTCTCAGAACAAACAGATAATAGAGTATTTAATAAAGATTACGGCAAAAATGCACATTGCCAGACAAGTTTTAATGAAGAGAATATTGCAAAAATTGCTTCCCTTGTTTTTGAGCGTTTTTCTAAGCAAGCAATTAATATATTAGACTTGTGTTGTGGTAATGGTGAGCCAACTTACAATTTATTGAAAAAACTAGAAGAAAAAGGGATGAAGGTCAATAAAATTATTGGGTATGATATTTCACCCGAACAAATAGAAATTGCCAATGACAAATACAAAAATGAAAGGCTACAGTTTAAGGTGCAAGATGTTGAAGAAATGAAAGAAGAAAATTCATATCATGTTATTGTGAGCTTATTCGGGTTACACTGGATACATAATATTAATGAAGTTGCATACAAAGTTTATCAAGCATCAAAGCCAAATGCCTTAGTTTTTTCTTTATTCCATTAGAAAAAATGGATTTATTTAATATAAGGAAAAAATGTCTAGGTGAGTATTATGATGATACTTTTAGAGATTTTAGTTGTAAATCTTTTATTGAAAATAGTCGTTCATATATTAGAGCTTTTAAACCTTATTTTTCTTTAGGTGATGAAGCATTTTCTGGCACAAGAGAAATGATTTACACTGAAGAGAAATTTAAAAAATTCCTTTTAAGTTGGCTTCCTGAAGTGCGTTATTTAAAAAATTACTCGGAAGATCAGGGACAGCATATAATAGAAAAGTATCTAAA
The DNA here is from genome assembly GCF_964026735.1 of Wolbachia endosymbiont (group E) of Neria commutata. Lineage (NCBI taxonomy): Bacteria > Pseudomonadati > Pseudomonadota > Alphaproteobacteria > Rickettsiales > Anaplasmataceae > Wolbachia > Wolbachia endosymbiont (group E) of Neria commutata. The sequence continues at coordinate 373,051 of NZ_OZ034692.1, read as the reverse complement.
AAGATTAGTTGAGCTTATTCCTGAAAGAAAAGGGATTAGCATAAATAGGGGACATGGAGAATAATGCTCCTTCGAATAAGTGTGAAGATATGCAATTTGAAAATGACGCTTTTGTTAGTAAATTCAAGGAAGAAAATAACAATTATATGGTTAAATTTACAGAGAGATTTTTCTATTTTACGGGTTGTAAAAAAGCGCTTGAATTATTCCCTCGTTCAGTTATATCCGAGTTATCGGTGGTGCAAAATACAGAACTATCTTACAATATAAAATAACATATAACTTTGGCCGTACGGAAAGTTTAAAATTATTTCCAAGTAAATCGGTGAGGTTTCGTCATATTACTATTGAAGAGCAAAACGGTGTTTTGAACCTGTTACCAACACAAGTACCAGGAGCATCAGCAACAGTTGGAAAGCGTGGAAAGAGAAAGGTAAGAACGTTTACAATTCCGCATATTCCCCATGATGATGTCGTTTTGCCAGAGGAAGTTCAAGGAATACGTAGCTTTGGTTCAGAAAATGAACTTGTAGCTCTTGCTGATGTTGTCACTAGACCCCCTGCGAAACAACGTAAAGCAAGTTGCTGATAAAATCTGGTAGAAATCCCCAGCCCAAAAATTATTAAAAACCATGCCTCAAATTCACAATACCCGCAATAATATTAAATCTCATGTTATATTTTTTCTGAAAATTGCGGTAAATATTTGACATAATCTTAAAAACTTTGATCTCGCGAATTTTATTTTCCACCCGCATCCTGAACGATGCCAACTTTCGATTATGCTCCTTTTGCTCCTCCGTTAGTGGCTTTTTACGGTGTTTTTTGTATGGAATCACAACGTTTTTCTGCAGTTTTTGCCAACCTTGATAGCCAGAATCAGCATATTTTATGCTATCTTTGGGCAACAATTTTTCCTGTTTTCTTATGCGAAAATCATGCATTCGACCTCTGACCCCCTGCGAAAAGGTAGAAAGTAGGTGAAAACGACTAAAAAGCATGTAAAATGAAAGTTTTAGAAGAGGGAAGATGGCAATAAGTTACGCAAAAGTTTCAAAGACCCAGTATATTTTCAGGCAATTAACGGGTCTGACAACAGAAGAATTTGAAAAAATTGTGGCAAAAGTGCGTCCAGAGTGGGAAAAAATGGACGCGAAAAAGAAATGTCATGGAAGAAAATCGCATGTTGAGGTGCTAGAAGACAGGATTCTATGTGTTTTAATTTATTACAGAACGTACATAACGCATCCATTTTTGGGCTTTTTGTTTAATTTGCATAACTCAAATATTTGTCGACTTTTGAAGAAAATGGAGCCATTATTGGCCAAAAAAATTGCGATAAAAAAGGATAGAACGCTGACTCCAGAAAGGATTTTAAAAATTTTAGCAGACGTCACAGAGCAACCGATACAGCGGCCAAAAGACACAAAAAAACGTAAAAAATCTTATTCCAGAAAGAAAAAAATGACCACAATAAAAACCGAAATTGTGATCGAGGGAAATGGGCAGATTCTGTCGATTTCAAAGTCACATCGAGGCGGAATTCACGATTTTCACATAAGAAAACAGGAAAAATTGTTGCCCAAAGATAGCATAAAATATGCTGATTCTGGCTGTCAAGGTTGGCAAAAACTGCAGAAAAATGTTGTGATTCCATACAAAAAACACCGTAAAAAGCCACTAACGGAGGAGCAAAAGGAGCATAATCGAAAGTTGGCATCGTTCAGAATGCGAGTGGAAAATAAGATTCGCGAGATCAAAATTTTTAAGATTATGTCAAATATTTACCGCAATTTTCAGAAAAAATATAACATGAGATTTAATATTATTGCGGGTATTGTGAATTTGAGGCATGGTTTTTAATAATTTTTGGGCTGGGGATTTCTACCAGATTTTATCAGCAACTTGCTTCACGTTGTTTCGCAGGGGGTCTACTGTTGCAATATCCCTCAAATGCACATGGAGGGCCAACTTTTCCCTCATTTAGAGCTCCAATAATACTAATTCTTTTTTTCTTAAATGCAGGCTTTTCAAATAATTAATTAGTAAATCCTCTTTTCTGGAGCTATGAAATCAATCTCATCACTCAGAGTTTTTTCAGCCACTTTTTTATAATCAAATTTTACATTAATTTGACCTTTCTTTTCTTCGAACCATGCAATAGTGTGTTTCATCCAGTTTGCGTCATCACGTTCAGGAAAATCTTCACGAGCATGCGCACCTCTACTTTCTTTTCGATTAGCTGCGCATTCCATGGTAATAAGAGCTTGTGGGATCATATTTGCAAGTTCGAGTGCCTCAACTAAATCACTATTCCATATCATACTGCGATCTTCAATTGCAATATCAGGCATCATTTTTGCTACTTCTTTTATTGCTTTTTTACCTTCCTCTAGAACTTTAGCAACACGGAATACCGATGCGTACTTTTGCATAGTGTTCTGCATTTCGCTACGTATTTTTGCTACTCTGAGTTCTCCAGAAGCAAATCGCATTTTATTAAATCTATCTATTATCCAGTCTGTACAGCTTGAGCTCAATTTTTTATGTGGTGTTCCAGATTTTAATGTCTCTTTCACTCTCAGTGCTGCAGCTCTACCAAACACTACTAAATCAAGTAATGAGTTGGAACCGAGTCTATTTGCACCGTGCACAGATACACAAGCAGCTTCACCAATTGCAAATAATCCCTTTACTACTTCTTCTTTACCTTTCTTTAAGGTAATCACTTCTCCATGATAATTAGTCGGAATGCCACCCATATTATAATGGACAGTTGGAATTACAGGAATTGGATCTTTAGTAACGTCAACTCCAGCAAAAGTCTTTGCAGTTTCACTAATTCCAGGAAGTCTAAGTTTTATTACTTCAGGATCAAGATGTGCTATAGTTAGGTACATATGGTCCTTTTTTGGTCCTACGCCTCTTCCTTCTCTAATTTCGACTGTTATGGCACGACTTACCACATCACGCGATGCCAAGTCCTTCGCCTTTGGTGCATAGCGCTCCATGAATTTCTCACCTTCAGAGTTTACTAAATAACCACCTTCACCGCGACACCCTTCTGTCATTAAACATCCCGATCCATATATTCCAGTTGGGTGAAATTGCACAAATTCCATATCTTCAAGTGGTAAACTAGCCCTTACCACCATACCATTACCATCTCCTGTGCAGGTATGTGCACTTGTTGCAGAAAAGTAAACACGTCCGTATCCACCAGTTGCTAACACCACTCTATGCGCACGAAATCTATGCAATGTGCCATCGCAGAGTGACCAAGCAATCACCCCACAACATGCACCAGTTTCATCATCCATGATTAGATCTATTGCAATATATTCAACAAAGAACTCGGCACCAAATTTTAGACACTGTTGATATAGAGCATGGAGAATCGCATGCCCAGTTTTATCTGCTGCTGCACAAGTGCGCTGGGCTGATTTTCCTTTACCAAAATGAGTTGTCATGCCACCAAAAGCACGTTGATATATTTTGCCGTCCTCTGTGCGAGAAAAAGGTACACCGAAATTTTCCAGTTCAATAACAGCTTTTTCAGCATTTTTACACATATATTCTATTGCATCTTGATCTCCAAGCCAATCTGAACCCTTGATTGTATCATATGCATGCCAACGCCAATCATCCTCACCAATGTTACGAAGGGCGGCACTAATTCCACCTTGTGCTGCAACCGTGTGACTACGAGTTGGGAAAATTTTAGATACACAAGCAACCGAAAATCCAGCAGCCTTCATACCAATAGTAGCACGCAAACCCGCTCCACCTGCACCAACTACTACTACATCGTACTCATGTTCTACGATATCATACGCTGACTTATCCATACTTCTTACTTTGTGATTACGAGGATATAATATCATAGCAAAGGAAAAAATCTATATTAAGTTTTCTGGATATTACAAAGAGACCTGCTGCAAAACAAGAGAAAAGAGGATGAAAGTATGGCATAAAGAAGAATAGTACAAACAAAAATGAGGCAGAATGGGGTTAAATTACCATAATCCAAAGAAACATCCAAGAAATTTCCGCGATATAACAGGGCTAAAAGTAGAGGAATTTGAAAAAATCATGGAAAAAGTCCGTCCAGAATGGGAAAAACTTGAGAAAAAAAAGAAATGTCATGGAAGAAAGTCGCAGCTACCGACCTTGGAAGATAAAATATTCTGCGTAATTTTGTACTATCGCAGCTACATGACGCATAGGTTTTTAGGCTATTTGTTTAATTTGCATAATGCAAATATTTGAGTTGTGCAAATTAAACAAAAACCCTAAAAATGGATGCGTTATGTACGTTCTGTAATAAATTAGAACACATAAAATCCTGTCTTCTAGCGCCTCAACATGCGATTTTCTTCCATGACATTTCTTTTTCACCTCCATTTTTTCCCACTCTGGACGCACTTTTGCCACAATTTTTTCAAATTCAGATGTTGTGAGCCCTGTCAATTGCCTAAAAACATATGGTGTTTTTACTATTTTCACGTAACTTATTGCCATTTTACTCTTCTAAAATTTTCATTTTACATGCTTTTTAGTCGTTTTTACCTACTTTCTACCTTTTCGCAGGGGGGTCTACCGTAAAAAGCTACTAACGGAGGAGAAACCGGAATTGTGAACTTGCGGCACGGGTTTTTAATAATTTTTGGGCTGGGGATTTCTTACCAGATTTTATCAGCAACTTGCTTTACGTTGTTTCGCAGGGGGCTACAGATTTTATATCTAAGGCCTATTTCAGAGTGCCTCCCTTCTCCATCTAATGCTTAAGCTTAAAACATTAGATGCTTTTTTCAAGATACAAGGTCTATTTTCATGCGTGGTCCTGACCAAAAGACTTGAATTTCTTATTAATTTAATGTACTCAGGATGATGTGGATATACAGTTTTTTATGACGCATTTTGTTACCGATAAATGTATAAAGTGTAAGTATACGGATTGTGTGGAGGTTTGTCCTGTTGACTGTTTCTATGAAGGCAAAAATATGCTTGTCATTAATCCAGATGAATGCATCGATTGTGGGGTATGCATACCTGAGTGTCCAGTGGATGCAATTGTAACTGATGATGCTGTAAAAGACGTTTTGGAGCTGGATGAAAAGCTACTTACTAGCGAACAAAAAATTTTTAAGTCATTTTATGATATAAATATAGAATATTCAAAAAACTGGCCGAATATTACAGCTAAAAAACAACCTTTAGATACAGCGGAGGAATACAAAGAGAAAAAAGGTAAATCAACGTATTTTGATGAAAATCTAGAGTAATATTATTAAAAATTTGATAAAATGTATTATGCAAGATGCCATCCATCGCGCTTTTTTTGATTTCTATCTTGATTCTCAATGTCTTATATAAATGCCATAGTTTTAGCACTTACTTTTTGCATGGTCTCTTCAGTAAAATATTTAACTAATATAATATGACTATTTATCCTATTTGACGCTCTAGATGTATACCCATTTGATTCTCTAGATTTATCCTCGTCAATATGCCGTTTTAACTCTGTTATAATTTCTTCAGGGTTATAAAATGCTGATAAAGACATTTCACAAGCTTGAGGTCTATTTCCATATCACCTTTTAACTTTTCTTGGCACCGACGTTGTACAAAATTTTTTAATTTACTGATCACTACTTTTAATTCACTAATATCTGCTTCTAATTCACTGATATCTGCTTTTAACTCCTCTATAGCCTTGTGATATTCCAGGGATATTAAGTGATCGATCCAGCTATACCAATCATATTCAGATTTATCATTATCTGTAAGCTGTAATTTGTCTTTTCCTAGTGCTGACAGCTCTTCTTGACCATTAGAATTAGCAAACATATCTATTACCTATTTAGCATTATTAGCATATATTTTAATATTACCTAAAATCTTAACATTTGTCAATCCAGGCGCCCACTGCTTGAAACAAACTGGAAGTAAGCAACAAAAACTTTACATAGCGCAAGTAGTAGGGTTAACTTATTGCAACTATAATCTATAGGGCTGTAATGAATGATTATCTTGCGCTACTGAATCCTGAGCAGCAATCAGCTGTAACTAGGGTAGATGGACCGGTTTTGATATTGGCAGGTGCAGGGACGGGGAAAACCAGGACGATCACTTCGAGAATCGCGCATATAATTAAAAATAACTATGCTTTTTCTGACGAAATATTAGCAGTAACATTTACAAACAAAGCAGCAAATGAAATGGTGTCCAGGGTCTTGGAGCTGACAAACACGAATATACCATGGCTTGGCACTTTCCACGCAATTGCAGCAAAGATTTTGCGCCAGCATGCTGAAGTTGTGGGATTAAATTCCAATTTCACAATTATTGGCGTGGATGATCAATTGCAAGTAATCAAAAATATTGTTAATGAAATAACCCCTGATAAGTTGTCAGAAAAGCATAGTGTCATTATGAATATAATTCAGAAATGGAAAGAGAAATGTTGGATGCCATCTGAGGTGGAAGATGTGCAGTCGTTCAGGTCAGTATATGTAACTGCGTTAAAAGTTTATCATCAATATCAAGAGAGGTTACAATTTTTAAACTCTGTCGATTTTGGCGATTTGCTGCTGTATAATATACAGCTCTTCAATAAAAACACTGAGATTCTGTCTTACTACCAAAATAAGTTTAAGTATATCATGGTAGATGAATACCAAGATACAAATGCAATACAATATCTTTGGCTAAAATATCTGGCAAAAGAACACTCGAATATTTGTTGTGTGGGAGATGATGACCAGTCAATATACAGCTGGCGTGGCGCAGAAATTGAAAACATTTTAAAATTCTCGGATGATTTTAAAAACGCAAAAACCTTCAAATTAGAATGCAATTATAGGTCAACGTCTCACATACTTGCAACTGCATCATATGTCATCAATCATAATAAAACTCGTTTAGAAAAAGAATTGTGGACGACAAACATCGAAGGAGAAAAGGTAAATCTAATAAAATTATGGGACGGAAAAGCTGAAGCAAGATTTATAAGTGAACAAATATTAAAGCTTAATCAATTTAGATTCAGCGACATTGCAGTACTGGTAAGGGCTACTTTTCAAACTAGAGTTTTGGAGGAGTATTTTATAAAATATTCAATTCCTTATAAAATTATAAGCGGTATGAAATTCTATGAACGTCAGGAAGTTAGGGATTTAATTGCATATTTAAGACTTATTACAAATAATAATGATGATCTTGCTTTTGAAAGAATTGTAAATCGACCAAAAAGAAGCATCGGAGCCACAACTCTAAGAAAGATATATGTAGCTGCTCAGGATAGCAGAATTTCTTTTTTTGAAGCAGCAAAAATTCTAGTTGAGAGTAATCAAGTAACAGAAAGAATTAAGTTCTCACTAAATGATTTTTTAAATAAAATTGAGACCTGGGGAGGAATAATAAACACAAAAACACTTTCTGAGTTTGTTGGAACCATAGCAAATCAATCAGGATATATTGAAATGCTTGAAAGTGAGGGGGTAACAGGTGTAGCGCGAATAGAGAATGTGAAAGAGCTCATCTCATCCTTAAAAAATTTCGATAACGCGACAACTTTCTTAGAACATATAAGCTTGGTGATGGAAGTGGACAACATGAATAGTGACGACACCGTATATGTTATGACTCTTCATGCAGCAAAAGGGCTTGAATTTCCATGTGTATTTCTACCTGGTTGGGAGGAAGGATTATTTCCTCACCAAAGATCTTTTGAGGACAAAACTGGTAAAGCTTTAGAAGAAGAAAGAAGACTTGCATATGTTGGCATAACCAGAGCAAAAGAAAAGCTGATCATTTCATGCGCAGATAGAAGAGAAATTAACAATCAGTGGCAACCGATGCGCACTTCTCGATTTATTAAAGAATTGCCAAGAGAAAATGTTCAGGTTATTAAGAGCAGTGTTGCTTATTGTTAAATAAATTCCATGGATCTTTTGGACGTATGGCATTTATTTGTGTTTAGTTAAAAAAGAAACTGCTGTTAACCGTGTCGGCGAGCTGATCTATCTGACTGCACAGAATCAGTTTGCATGGCTGTTACTAGGGTTTGCGGAGAATCCTCTGTTTCTATCCCTTTTAACATACTAGATAAGTTGTCTACAAGTAAGTCTGATTTAGTGCAAATCTGCTCTATTTTCTCAGTGGATAGATATGAATCTACTGAACCTGTGACATCAGATACTCCTTTTAAAACCACCGCAGCACCATATGGTACATATGATACAGCGTATATCACACCTGATGTAAAATTTAGTACATGCTGAGAAGCAGTGGTAATTGTATATCCTACTGTATTTTCATCTTTTCCTTTACACTTTTCAAGCACTCTTGATGAGCCATGAGGAATATAAGATGCACCAGCTACAACATATGAAGTTCCGCTTAAGGCATACGATACAACTACTGTTGTTGTAGATAGTACCTTAGTTCCACATTTTGTAGTATAAAGTAATGGCTTCAGAACATAAGAAACAGTACTTTGCGTAAATTCTCCAGATTCTACAGGATTAACTCCAACATCACTTTCAATAACAGCCTGGCTATTAGAACCCCTGCCAAAAAGATTTGAAAACATTTTTTTTACCTACACTTAAACATAATACTAATATATTAACTTAATATTAATTAAGCGTCAAGCATTCATATCATTTCCATAATTTTTATTGAAAAATATCAGTTTTTTATATTTAAAGTAACACAATGTGCATATACTGTTGATGTACTGTATTGAGTTTAGCTATGAGTGAAATTATCACATTTAAAAGATTAGGCAAAGAGCATTTCCCACTGTTATTAAAATGGTTAGAAACGCCTCATGTCAAAAAGTGGTGGGATAAAGAAATAAAATGGACACCAGAGTTAATTGAGAAAAAATATAGTACTTACGTTGAGAGATATAAGCGTTTGGTACTCACAACACAAGAGATAATAAAACCAATATATGCTTTTATTATCAATGTTGATGGAGTTGATATTGGTTATATTCAATGTTATGACAAGCACGATTTTCCACCTGAACAAGGCTATGATACTTCGTGGGTTCCAAAAGGCTGCGCTGCTATAGATTGGTATATTGGGGAGCTGGATTACGTAGGTCGGGGTGTTGCTACAAAAGCTTTGAATACGTTTTTAAATGAATTTGTCTTTAAAAGTTTTGCAGGCGTATTTGTTGATTCTGAAACAGCAAATGTTTCTGCAATTTGCGTTTACGAAAAAGTTGGATTTAAAAAAATCAAGAAAGTTAAGGATTTAACCATGATGGTCAAGAGTGGTCATTGGTAAAGATTCAGAAAAAATGCACTGTGCCTTATTTGGCTGACTAGTAACTGTAGTTGGTTATTATAACATAAATATTAACTTGGTTTTAACGTATAAATAACTTTATCTAAAACAAAAGTTTGACTTGGGCAGTTTATCTATAAAATAACAAAAGATATGCGCTTGTAGCTCAGCTGGATAGAGCGTTGCCCTCCGGAGGCAAAGGCCGCGGGTTCGAATCCCTCCAAGCGCACTTTTAATTCAATTTGACAAAAATAATTTTATACAAGATAATTAAACATATTTAATTGTCTATTTTAGAGCATAATCATGTCTGGTGGTACTATAAACAAAGTCATACTAATTGGAAATTTAGGAAAAGATCCTGAGATTAGAACTACACAAAATGGAAAGGAAATGGCTAATTTTTCAATAGCAACGTCTGAAAGCTGGACTGATAAATTTTCTGGGACACGATCTGAAAAAACAGAGTGGCATAATATTGTAGTTTTTAGTGAAGGGCTAGTAAAAATTGTAAAAGATTTTGCATGCAAGGGCAGTAAGGTTTATATTGAAGGATCACTAAGAACTAGAAAATGGACTGATCAAAATGGTAATGAAAAATATACAACGGAAGTTTTACTACAAAACTTTAATAGTGTCCTTACTCTGCTTGATTCACGTAGCAGTATACCAAACTCTGATTATAAACCAAACGAATACAAACAAAATGAGCCAGAGCACAAAGGTAAACATGATAGTTTCAACGATGATATAAAAGATGAACTAATTGATGATGAAATACCGTTTTAATAATTTAATTAATCTCATTGTAAACTTTCCAAAAGCATGAAAAATTACAATTTTACGCGGGCCTGTTTTTATATGAGATAAACAGTGTTTTTATGGACTGCTTGTGTTACTCCTTTTAGTCATAACGGAGATAGCATAGATTATAAAAGTTTGAAGCATTTGCTGATAATGCAAGCTGAAGCTAGCAATGGTGTAGTACTACTTGGCAGCACAGGTGAAGGTTTATCGCTTATTGAGTCTGAAAAACGTTCATTAGTTGAATTTGTATGTAAGTTAAAGTTAAATACAAAAATTATAGTTGGTGTACCAGGAGTTAATCTGTATCAGACCCTGGAATGGCTTGATTTTTGCAAAGATATGCCAATTCATGGCTATCTGATGACGACACCTATTTATACAAAACCTGGTATTATTGGACAGACTTTATGGTTTGAAAAGCTACTTGAAAAATCACATTTACCAGCTATGCTTTACAATATTCCGTCAAGAGCAGGAGTAAACCTCCACTCTGAAACTGTACGTAACTTATCCAACCATGATAAGTTTTGGGCTATTAAAGATTCAAGTGGCACTATAGATACTCTAATTGAATATAAAAAAATTGCTTCAAATATTGAGGTATTTTGCGGAGATGATAGCATGATGCCGGCTATGTCTGCCATGGGAGCTTCTGGTTTGGTTTCTGTTGCATCTAATCTTTGGCCACATGAAGTGCATAAATATGCTAAAAAATGTCTAAGCGGTGAAAGTTGGGAAACAAATGTTTGGCTCAAAGCTTTTAAGGCTCTATTTACTGCCAGCAATCCAATACCTGTTAAAGCACTACTGCATGATATCGGGTTTATAGAGCATAATACTGTCCGGCTACCACTCAGCACACAAGACTTGCTTTCTCTTGATGGACTGAAAGAAGCAAGTCAAATAATTTCAAACTGTAAAAAAGAAGATAGTTAGATTAGTTAGATAATTTGTTTGATATCAGAGACAATACCCCTGGGAGAGCATGTAAACTTTGTATCCGTTCAGGGCAGCGGTAAAAAATCACTAACGGAGGAGCAAAAGGAGCATAATCGAAAGTTGGCATCGTTCAGGATGCGAGTGGAAAATAAGATACGCGAGATAAAAATCTTCAAAATAATGTCAAATGTTTACCGCAATTTTCAGAAAAAATACAACATGAGATTTAATACTATTGCCGGAATTATGAATTTGCGGCACGGGTTTTAACTTACCTTACTTTTGGGTTATCTAATATTCTAAATTTTCATCCTTTGATTCGCAGCAGGTCTACTTTTTTATGATGGTAATTTTAAAAAATTTTCTACTTGCCTCTGGTTTGACTAACTTTTTTATCAATAAACAGACCTCATTGTGAGGATTAAATCTAATAAAGAAATTTAATCATAGGGTGGAAAATGCCAATTCTTAGGTGATAATGTGAATATCTCAACGCCATCTTTTGTAACACCAATTGTGTGTTCAAATTGAGCAGAAAGTGAAAGGTCACGCGTTGTTACCGTCCAGCCATCAAGTTTGCTGAGCAGAGTCTCATTTCTTCCAGCATTGATCATTGGCTCTATTGTAAAAAACATTCCCTCTTCCATGGTTAAATTTTCATCTTCGTCATAAAAGTGCACTACATTTGGCGGAGCATGAAAGACCTGTCCTATACCATGCCCACAATAATTACGCACAATAGAATATCCAAAGTCACTAATGTATTTTTCTATAGCAAGCCCTATTTCATTTAATTTATTGCCAGGTTTTACTTGTTTGATTGCTTCCATTAACGCATGATAAGTGGCATCGCATAAGCGTTTTGCCTTTATTGATGGTTTACCAGCCCAAAACATACGACTTGTGTCACCATACCAGCCATTTAAAATCACTGTGACATCGATATTTAAAATATCTCCATCTTTAAGTGGTATATCATCAGGAATGCCGTGGCATACAACAGCATTCTTTGAAGTACAAATTGACTTGGGATATCCCTTATAGTTGAGAGGTGCTGGAATTGCACCTGCTTTTATAATAAAATTATGACATAAATCATTTAATTCATTAGTCGTTGTTCCTACCTTTACATGTGGCGCAATGAAATCAAGCGTCTCGGCAGCAAGTCTGCCAGCTTTGCGCATAAATTCAAAATCTTCTTGTGAGTGTATAGTTATGCTCATATTTCAAGTCTCTAATTTCCAAGAAAAATAAGGAATTTTAGTTTATCATCTATAATATGAATAAATTTATTAAATTCCAGTGTCAAGGACTGCTCAGTAATAAACTTAAGGATAGCATTAAAATATTCACGTTGCCACCCAAAAGTTGGCATTACTCTTTGCTTTAAGTCTCTCTATCTTCTTGCAGAAGGCATCGTGCTGATCAATGCTTTTAGTGAAAGATCCTTTAATTTTGGCATTGGATCATTTGTAGTATCATTTTGACTTTCTATAAACATACCATCGATTATTTCGTCCATACTTGAAGTTACATTATCACTTGCATCAGTCAATTCAACATTTTTAATAAATTCATTATTTTTTAAATCATTTTTTATTTTCTCACTATCAAATAAATAATCAATTGTAATGTTTTCGATGATCCCTTTGCTCAACAATGCTAGAGCTAATTGGCAATTTCTTACAAGACATCCTGAATGTTCTGTGTACTTAGGATGACTTATAAGTTCCTTTATGCCGTCAGTACCTAATACTTCTACTAAGCTATCCATATTTAATATTGTTTGGGAAGGGTTGTTTTGTATATTTGTTATAAGATTTTCTTTTTTTAATAACTCGCCTATATCTTTAATATTTTGTATAAACCTCTTATTAACTAATATTTTAAGTAAACCACAGCCAATAATATCAAGGTCATTAACTTCCTTTTGAATATCAGATATAGTTATATAAAGTGATTCAATATCATCACGACTTTTTATGATTTCTTTATCAACAAGAACTTTTATGGTTTTAAGAGAAAGAATTGTATATAATCTATCACTTTCTCGATCTACTCTATATATGCTTTCTCTTCCCCGTGTACCATTATACACTACAAATATGGCGTTAGTTTCAACTATGGAATTATATCGTATTATCTGCTTATCAAGTAAAGTTTTAACTAAATCTAGGTCAAGATTACATAGCATCTCAACTTGCTCTCTATTTTTAAAGCAACGCAATATATCTTGTATATCTTCCACTATACTTTTATTAATCAAAGTCTTAAGTAGATCTAAGTTAAGGTTTAATGTATTAATAGTATCTTGAGTAATACGAGGAAAAAGCTTACATATCAAATCAACTGTGTGTCGTAAATCACTACAAGTTCTATAATACTTATCTTCCTGTTCATCTTCGTGAGAACCCCAGAAGTTTCGCATTGTTACAGCTTTGCTTGTAGCAACATTAACCAAGACATTAATTAGCTCGTGATTCATGCTATTAAACTTTTTAGTGTTTTCTTTGATGTCAAAAATAGTGAAAACTTCACTTAAGTTACTCAATACTGGATTATAGCCATAATTTAGGTTTTCATTGGCTAATTTCTCAGCCTCTCTTAAGTTAAGTTTATCAATAACGCTGTCAATTAAAGTGCTAATCAAATCTACATCAATACTGTTAAGGTTATCAAATCTTGTTTCATTTTTAAAAATGCTAAGAAATGCTTTCCCTATAATTCCTTTGTCGTGAAACAACTTTAACAAAGCAGGATTAGCACTACTCAACTTATTTAAGTTTTCAATCTCTTCTTTAGTTAAGCCATTAAAAAAGCCTTTTATCATACAAAGAGTGTCCTGAAATTCAGACCAAAATATAGATGACTCTCTTTCGCACGGATCTTCTTTTTTGTCTATTGTTTTCTTTAAATAATAAGATCTAGTGCCTTTAGGAATAGTTGCATAGCTCATCAAAGCATCAAGCGAATCAAGGCTAATCCTATTAAATTTCTCAACATTTTCTTTAGTCTGAAAGAAAGCAAGAAATTCATAGAATGAACTGCTGTTTACTAAATTACCACCGCGATAATCACGTAATTGCTCATACTCCTTTGAGTGACACTGATTAATAATACTGTCAACTAGAGCACTGAATAAGTCAAAATTCACATTATTAAGGCCATTAATTATTTCTTTTTCTGATAGTAGAACATTACTAAACCTGCTATTACTACCTATAACTTTTTTATCTAAGAGGAATTTTAGCCAAGTAAGATCAATACTGTTCAATATATCAACTTGCTCTTGAGTGCAAAAAAATTGGTCAAGGTCAAATTTATTGTGCCAAATGCTTTTGAATCCAAATAACGATAAACCTACTGAGGCAGAATTGCCAATTACTATAGAATGGGAGAGTAGACCGGTGGAACTTCCCCACCAGTCTCTCGCAGAACTGTGCATGAACCTCGCGACTCACACAGCTCCCATTATTCAGTCTTTTGCCCTAAACCAAGTGTCCAGTGGTAAAAAGTATTTGGCTCTTCTTTCCTCATTTTTCCTAGAAGTTGCCTTGCTAGTCTTCCATGATTTCGAAGCTTCTTATACTTTCTTCTGACCCACTTTTCTAGGTGCCGCTCTATGTTTCTCAGAGGTTTGTATATCTCTTTCCTGTAAAACCTGCCATAGTACTGATACCAGCCTCTGACTATTGGATTTACTATCTTTGATATTTCCTCTGATGTTTTGTGTGTATTTCGTAGTATTTTCCATGACCTTATGGTTGTAGTAATATTTTTCTTGGCCTTGTTGCTAATCGCAGGAAGAAATGAAACAAAATGCTTTCCTATTTTATTTCTTGCTAACCTGGGTCTAAATGTATAACCCAGAAAATCAAAACTTTGTTTAGGAAATTCACTTTTCCTATTGTCATCCTTGCAGTACACAATTTGTGTCTTTTCAGGATGTAATTTTAGCTTATACTCAGCCAATCTTTCTTCTATTGCTACCCTCATAAATTCTGCCTGCCTACTACTCTTGCAGTGCACTATCGCATCATCTACATACCTCTCAAATGCTATTGTTGGGCACTTTCGTCTCATCCACTCATCAAATACATGATGCATAAATATGTTTGAGATCAGCGGGCTTGTTGAACCTCCTTGCGGAACTCCTTTTTCCCTAACTACCTTACCGCCATCTGCTTGCTGAATTGGAGCTTTTATCCATCTTTCAACATACAGTATGACCCATTTGCAGTCTGTGTGCCTTTTGATAGCTTGCAATGCCAACTCGTGGTCCAAATTGTCGAAAAATCCTGCTATATCAAGATCTATCGTCCAATCGTACCACCAGCATCTTTTCCTCGCAGTTCCTACCGCATCCAGTGCAGATTTGTTTGGTCTATAACCATATGAATCTTCATGAAACTTCGGTTCTACTAACGGTTCTAGATACATTGTAGCTGCTGTCTGCGCTATCCTGTCCGATACTGAAGGAACACATAAAATTCTTTGTCCCCCTCCCGTACCTTTTGGTATTGCTACAGCTTTTACAGGCTCTGGAAAATAACTTCCAGATGACATCCGATTCCATAGTTTATAGAGATTATCTTTTAGATCTTCCTCAAACTTTGTTATCGAAACCTCATCTACACCAGCAGCACCCTTGTTTTTGGACACTTGTTTATAAGCTCTCCTAATAAGTTGCTTCGGTATATCAAAAGACTTTGTTTTATTCATTTACTCCTCCCTTTCGGTTGACAAATAACTAAAACTGAATAACTCAGCCCCTTCGCTCCATTCCCATTACAGAAACTTCTTCACTACTACGAGCTGATCCGCCCCTGTTTTCCGTATCGGTACTCTCACCCTTGGAGTTTAGCTCCTTGGATTTCTCCCTTATCATCGAAACGACAGGTTCCCGTAGTTCCACACAATAGCCTGAAATAGATTCATGCCACCTCTATGCCGGACGCCATCTACCCAGTAAACAAGTTCCTGATAGACTTATCCCAGGTTAATCAAGACCCCCTGGTTTTGACGCCACCTAATTGTTTTCGACACTTCATCAGTGGTTCACTTTCGTTCATCTTTCTATTCCATACATGACGCATAATTACGCCTTTTCCATAATGCTCACTACCTTGGCTCTTTACCAAAGCAGCTTATGGTTGTTTGAAGCCTGCTCTTGTAAACCGGCTTCGAGGGGCCCACCCTCATCTATTGCGTAGCTTTTGCACTTAGTTTGCTCTTTTCAGAACATTCTTTGTGTCTCTATGGCACACCTTGATCAACGATTTTATTCAGTTCAACCATATTCTGAGCTTTTGATACTAGATCTAAAAATTTATTCAACTTTAATTCTTCATGCTTTATAAGCTTAGCCCGTCCAAGATGGCTTCTTTCTTCTACATTTACTTCTTGTGTAGAAGAGTCCGAAAGTATAGTACTCGGTTCTTTACTATTAATATCAGTAGTTGGCGCTGCTTTTTGCACATCACTTTTAATTTTGTCACTACTTTCTATTCCCCACCCATATTCATCATATTCGCTGTATCCGAAATCTATAGAGCTTTTGGTTACTGGTCCTGGATATTTTTGCTTAGCATTAGACCACGCAGATGTACCACAGTTTTCTGGAATATCACCTTCTTCTCCCCACCAAGACTCTTCAATTTTTAACTCTTTAGCCCATTCAGATTTAATTTCTTCTGCTGTTACTTCTTCTTGATATCGCAACCCTTCATGATCACCTTGAAGATCCCATTTATCCACTACGTAATCACTGCGAGTTAGTCCATTTACTTTATTATAAGCATTGTCAAGATAAAGATCTGGAACTTCTTTTACATGTGAACCTACTTCATGGTAAAAATTTTTACCAGGCAAAGGAGCACTTTTTTCTACCGGAGCAGTGCATTCTGTATTACCATCCCCATTACGGTCAACTGCATTAAGGATCTCGTTTAGCTTCTCTTTTTCTTGCTTATCTCCATCAAGAACTTCTATAAATTTTTTATACCGTAAAGGATCATTAGTAGAAGAGAGAATCAATCTTTCAAACATTTCATAGATTTCTTCTCTCTTTTGTTCTTCATAATCTTTATTGAGGATTCTTGCAGTAACAACATGCAGAGGAGTTGCTCCTATTTTATTTGGAATATTGAAATTTGCCTCTTCTGATATAAACATATGTATTGCGTCTGCATTAAGATTATCAGCAGCAATAAATGTAGGGGGTGCGCCTTTATAACTAGTATCATTTTTCGGACTTACAACGCTACTTGCATCCATATTACCATCGTGCATGGTAATAAAATTATTTTCTAAAATTTCAGTATCTGCTTTTGTGAAATTACCGCACTGAACATTTAAATCAGCTTCGTTTCTAATGAAAAACTCCATTTGACTGACCTTTCCATATTTAGCTGCAATATGGATTGGTGCTACGCCATGTTTATTTTTCGCATTAACATCCATGCCACTGCTTACGAGAAAATCTAAAATTTCTTCACCACAACCCCATTTTACTGCGTGATGCAAAAGTGTATTTCCTTCTTTATCACGAACACTAAATCTTGCATGAGTTTCTTTAACTGCTGACGTTATAATTCTTGATAATTCACCTTTTACAGAATTATAAGATTCCTTATCTTGTCTTATAATATCTGGAATCACAGCCTCTATCTGTTCGTCTATATCTTTGATACCCAGGCTATGGTGAAGAAGAATAGGATGCAATATCTTATCCTTAATAGACTTTGATATCGAATACCAAAGTAAGTTTGAGAAGCATTGCATATGTGAAGGTACATTTAGCGCACCTTCAATTTTTTCTTGTGTTACTTCTGAATCAATTGTAGAAGAAACAAGCAACTTTAATATTTCAGGATCTTTATTTTTAATAGCATAGTGAAACGGTGTATAACCATTTTTATCTGTTACTACAACTTTTGCTCCTTTTTCATCTGTAACAATGATTCCCGCTCCCTTTTCCAGCAGGGTGTTTATTACATCGTGATTTCCGCTTTCAATAGCAAAAAATAAAGGTGTATTACCATTTTGATTTTTGGTATTTACATATTTTTTTGCCTTAACTTCGCGCTCCAGTTCAAGATTGTATACTTCGTATAGAAGTTGAGTGCGAGCTTCCTCATCTGTTTCTTGGTAATACTCTACCATTTTTTCATAAATAAGCTCAGCAAGATCTTTTACGTGACAGCTAACAAAAGAGCTAATCATGGCAATAATGTTTTCACCATTATCATAATCAAACTCGCGTTCTTCATCTTTATTGTCAGCACCATAGAATTTGTGATTATTGTAAATAATATAATGTAAAGGATTATTACCTTCACTATCTACAGCACTAACGTTTGCTCCTTGTTCAAGAAGTAATTGAATCATACTCCTTTGTCCGATAAAAGCAGCTCTGTGTAATATAGTCACTCCATTTTCATTGCTTATGTTAAAATCAATTTTTTTTCCACTTTTTATTATTAAGTCTAAGATATTTGTACTATTTCCTTTGCTTTCAACAGCATCAAAAATAGGCGATTCTCCGGTTCTTTCGTGTACGAGGTTAATGTCTGTTTCATTATTTTCTAAAAAGAATTGTACAATATCCAAGGATTCGTCCATGATTGTAAGACGAAACGGTGTATTACCGTCCATATCTTTAGCGTTAGGATCAGCTCCTTCCTTTAGTAACAACTTCGCACTTTCTTGATAACCGTATTGCGCAGCAATATGTAAAGGAGTTTTTCCCTCTATATCTTGTACATTCAGATCAGCACCAGCACCTAAAAGTAAACTTAACGTCTCAGTGTAGAAAAGGCTTTGAGTATTGTGTAATATCGTTGATCCAAACTTCCCCCTTGGAAGATTAAGTACAATCTTCAGATCTTCACTGTTCTCTTTTTTATGGTAGTCTAAAAACTTCTTTAAAGCTGCAATTTTACCATTATCAACCTTTTATC
Source organism: Wolbachia endosymbiont (group E) of Neria commutata (assembly GCF_964026735.1). Lineage (NCBI taxonomy): Bacteria > Pseudomonadati > Pseudomonadota > Alphaproteobacteria > Rickettsiales > Anaplasmataceae > Wolbachia > Wolbachia endosymbiont (group E) of Neria commutata. The sequence continues at coordinate 354,041 of NZ_OZ034692.1, read as the reverse complement.
TAATTCTTTCAGCTCGTCAGGTAATTTCTGCTGCTTATTATCTAAAAAGGCGCCAACAGCAATAAGATAATGGCAATCAGCTGCCATTTGCAATGGAGTCTTGCTGTCATTACCTTTCATATCGGGATTCGCTCCTGCATTTAAAAGCGTTTCAATACTTCCAAAGCACTTGAATTCAGTAGCATAATGTAGAGGAATTTTCCCTTCTTTGTCTTTTATATTTTGGTCAGCTCCTGCATTTAAAAGCATTTCAATACTTTCAACGCAATCAAACTGAGCAGCGTGATGTAATGGAGTTCTTTCTTTATTATCTTGTATATTAGGATCAGCTCCTGCATTTAAAAGCAATTTTGTCATCTCATGATGAAAATCTGCAGCATCGTGTAATATTGTCGTTCCATCTTCTCTCTGAAAATTAAGGACAGACTTAAGATCTTCACTATCTTCAGCATCTAAAAAATTCTCCAGGTACTCAATATTATTTGGCTCTTCTCTTTCAAATTTATTTTCAAAAAAATCAGATCCATAGGTTTGGAAGGATTCCTTTAGCTCATCCAGAATACTCAGTAGCTTTTCACGTATTTCCTTCTACTTTTCTGTCAATTCTAGCAAACCTGATAAGCCTGGTTCTTTAGAACTAGATTCTATGTTTTTATAACCTGTTAATCCCGGATTTTTAGCAGCTGATACTGCAGAACGGTTATTTGTTGTAGTCTCGACCATTTGTCCCTCTACTTTTAATATCACACATATAGATTATGGCTATATACTTATCAAATTTTCATTAACCATACTTTCAATAAAAATTGTGTACTAATTTCAATATGTCAAGTATAAATTACATATGATTGATTTTAAAAAACTGAAAGAGGAGCTTACTAGGCTGAAAATCAAAATAAGCTACCATAATAAGTTATACTACCAGAAAAATGCACCGGAAATCACTGATGCTGAGTATGATGAACTGAAGAAAAAGGCAGCTGAAATAGAGAAACAATTTCCAGAAACCGGTGATACGCAAAATAGTGTTGGTGCTGCGCCTGATGAAAGGTTTTCTAAAGTAAAGCACATAGAACCCATGCTTTCACTTGATAACGCTTATAATGAACAAGGTGTAGAAAAGTTTTTACTCAAGATAAAAAGGTTTTTAACTGAAGATAAAATAGAGATATTATGTGAACCAAAAATTGATGGGCTATCATTTTCTGCAGTTTATGAAGATGGAATATTCGTTAAAGCTGCAACTCGTGGTGATGGCTATATAGGTGAGGATGTAACTCACAATGTTGCAACAATAAAAGACTTTCCTAAATTTTTGCAAGGTGTGCAAGGTAGATTGGAAATAAGAGGTGAAATATATATTTCGAATGATGATTTTTTACAATTAAACGCAAGCAACGAGTTTGCAAACCCACGCAATGCAGCTGCAGGCTCTTTGAGACAACTGGATGCAAGCATTACAGCAAGCAGGCCACTGAAGTATTTTGCTTATTCCTTAATAGGTGGAGCAGAGAAAAGCCAACATGAAGTGCTAAGTAATCTTAAAGCACTTGGTTTTTGTGTAAACCAGCACCAATCTTTAGCAAATAATCTGAATGAGATGCTAGAGTTTTATAATAAGATTTATAACTGTCGCTATGATTTAGGCTATGATATTGATGGAATAGTTTTTAAAGTAAATGATTTAGCATTGCAGGAACGCCTTGGAAGCACTCATAAAGCTCCACGCTCAGCACTTGCATACAAATTTCCTGCAGTTTGTGCAAAAACAAAATTAAACAAAATATCTATACAGATTGGTAGAACTGGAATGTTAACTCCAGTTGCAGATTTAGTGCCAATCAATATTGGTGGAGTATTAGTTAGTAGAGCAAGTCTGCACAATCAAGATGAGATCAAACGAAAAGACATAAGAGAAGGTGATATTGTAACGGTAAAAAGAGCAGGAGATGTCATTCCACAAATTATTGAAGTTGATAAGAATTCTCGTATTCCAAATACACCTGAGTTTGTATTTCCAGAGGTCTGCCCTGAATGCGGAAGTGCAGTACATCAAATTGAAGGAGAAGCAGCAGCAAGGTGCTCTGGAGAATTTATCTGTAAAGCTCAAATCATAGAAAAATTAAAGCATTTTGTATCTAAAGACGCATTTGATATTGTTGGTTTTGGAGAAAAACAGATAGAATTTTTTTATAATCTTGGTCTAATAAAACAAATTTCTGATATTTTCACTTTAGAGAAAAAATTAAACGAGTTTAACTTGAGTGAGCAAGAAGGATGGGGTGAGAAATCAATAGCTAGCTTGTTAAGTTCTATACAAAATAGAAGAGTAATAACTTTCAATAGGTTTATATTTTCTTTGGGTATTAGATCTATCGGTCAAGTGACAGCAAAATTGCTTGCAAATTATTATATATTTTATGAAAATTGGTATTCTTCTATGATTAAATTGTCACCTGATAAAGAAGTTTTTTCTGAGCTAGTAAGTATAGATGGTATAGGAAAAAAAACAGCAAAGTGTTTGGAGCTATTTTTTTCTGAGAAACGTAATGTTGAAGTATTAAACAATCTTACTTCTTACCTACAAATTCTTTCCGTCGATACCAATAATGGTGATTCTATTCTGAGCGATAAAATTGTAGTGTTTACTGGTTCATTATTAACTATGAGTAGAAGTGAAGCAAAAGCAAAAGCTGAAGCTCTAGGAGCGATAATTAGCTCAAGTCTTTCTGCTAAAACTGGTTATCTAATTGTAGGAGGTAAGCCTGGATCTAAATATAAAAAAGCACTGGAATTAGGTGTAGAAATTTTAAATGAAAATCAGTGGAATGAAATTATAGGTCTGTAATATTTATAACTTTTCTCACAATATAGTACTTCCTAAACTAAACAATAAATCTCCATAATCTCCTGCCTACCAAAAGTGTAGATTTTCTTGGCCAATAACGGCTCCATTTGAGAACAGACCCCCTGCGAAAAGGTAAAAAATAGATGAAAAACACTAAAAAGTGTATAAAATGAAAATTTTAGAAGAGTAAAATGGCAATAAGTTACGTAAAAATAGCAAAAACACCATATGTTTTTAGACAATTGACAGGGCTCACAACATCTGAATTTGAAAAAATCGTGGAAAAAGTCCGTCCAGAATGGGAAAAACTTGAGAAAAAAAAGAAATGTTATGGCAGAAAATCACATATCGAGACGCTGGAAGACAAAATTTTGTGTGTATTAATTTATTACAGAACGTACATAACGCATCCATTTTTGGGTTTTTTGTTTAATTTGCACAACTCAAATATTTGCCGACTTTTGAAGAAAATGGAGCCATTATTGGCCAATATTGGCCAAAAAAATTACTATAAAAAAGGATAGAACGCTGACTCCAGAGAGGATTTAAAAATTTTAGCAGACGTCACAGAGCAACCGATACAGCGTCCGAAAGACAGCAAAAAACGTAAGAAAAGTTATTCCGGAAAAAAGAAAACAACCACAATAAAAACATACTGTAATTGCTATTGAATGATGGAGATACATACTCCATTATTTTAGCACGAAGTAACAAATTCAATGAATTAGTTCTTCAAAAATAATTTAAACTTTTACAGTAGGAGTAGTCTCATGAAATATTATAGCGGATTAGATGTCTCACTCAAAGAAACTTTTATTAGCATCATTGATGAGAAAGGAAAAATTGTTAAAGAAGAAGTTGTTTCAAGTGAAAGCAGCACAATAGCTAAATTTCTGCTTAGTCAAAGCAAAGAATATGAATCCATAGGAATAGAAAGTGGACAATTATCAATATCGATGTGTAAAGAATTAAGGGATTTTGGGTTACCAGTAATTTGTGTAGATGCAAGACATATGGCAGCAGCGTTATCTGCAAGAATCAATAAGAATGATAAAAATGATGCAAGAGGCATAGCACAAATGATGAGAGTTGGGTTATACAGAGAAGTATGGGTAAAATCAGATGAATCTTGCCAAATCAAGATAGCAGTTGGAAGCAGAAGACAATTAATATGTAGCAGAGAGCAAATTGTAGGAACAATGAGAGGATTATTGAAAATACATGGGATAAAAATTGGTCAAAGTTCTAGTTTTGCGAGTTTCTCTTTAAAAGTACAAGAAATGACTAACAACCTAGATGAAATTAGCAAAAACTCAATTGAATCATTAGTACATAGTCTAGAAACAATAGAAGAATCAATAGGAAAGCTTGATAAAATACTTTCAGAGCAAGGCAAAAAAGACGAAGATTGTAAATTATTAACTACTGTACCAGGAGTTGGTATTATAGTAGCAATGACATATAAAGTTGCAATAGATGATCCGTATAGGTTTGAAACATCTTATGCAGTTGGAGCCTATATGGGATTAAGCCCAAGGCAGTACGCTTCTGGGGAGATTAATTGTCATGGAAGTATATCAAAAATGGGGCCAGTGGAATGTAGGAATATGTTGTACGAAGCTGCGCAAACCTTACTGACAAGATGTAAAAAGACATTTAAATTGAAGAGCTGGGGATTAAAGCTTGCAAAAAAGAAGGGTATGAAGAAAGCAATTATTGCTGTAGCAAGAAAACTATCTGTAATTATGCATAGGATGTTGGTTAACAAAACAGAATTTTGTTATCAGTAAATGCAAGAAAAATAGATAATTTCATGTAAAGTAAAGATAGCAATGCCGATGGAAGGGATAAGCAAGAATTCCGGTTGAAGCATAGACTTCGTTGTAAACATATTGCCGTCCACTTCCGCCCTAACAAGTATAATGCGGCTTGGCAAATTAAAGTTTTAGCCATATCAGATCGCGGAGAGAACCATGGAAAGCATGCTACTTTCAACTTATGTAAAATTATCAAGAGTTGTGGAGGAAAATATGAAGCTTTAGATTTAACAAGTTAATGAATATGTGCATAAGTACTTTTAATGTGTGTAGGCGTACTTATGCACATATTTATTAACCACATCTATTTAAAAAAGATTAATTAAAAATGTAGTACTGGTATTTTATTTGCTAATAAAACGATTTTTAGTTGAATAAAATAGTACAATAGTAAGTAAAAATTTTATTAGAGCTGAATTTCGCACTAGAAAATATTTTTAGTGATATAAAAAATTATTATTGACTTTTATGCAATTAGAGAACTGGTATAGTTTTATTAATTTAGTGAGGTTTATATGGAAAAGGAAATTGGAAAGGTAATATCAATTGATACTATCAAGGAACATCTTAAAAAGAATGATCAGGCTAAAGAAATTGCTAATTACAATGCTGAAGTGATGCAAGATGCAAGGTTGTATAATATAGCGCGATATCTGTATGGTAAATTTGATCTAACTATAGAGAGTGAAACTCAAAATGATTTAGGTAAAACACCTTTACATTTGGCTGTTGAAAAGAATAACTTGTACCTAATTGTATGCTTAAAAAATGAAAAGGCTAATTTAAATGCAAAAGATAAATATGGCTGGACTCCGTTACATTATGCAGCTGATATGTGCTATTTTGATATAGTAAAATTCCTTATAGATAATGGTGCTGACTTTAGGATTACTGATGACCAAGATAATACGCCTATGTTCTATGCATTTGAGCATGGTAATTTTGAGCTTATTAAATATTTTCTAGAGGAAAAATCTGTTGATCCAATGCAAACTGAAAGTGGTATTGATTGGACTCTCTTTGACAGAGCTGTTTCAAGTGGTAACTTAGATGTGATACGATATCTCATAGATGAGAGGAATGTTATTTATGATGGAAATGATCTGCTTGCAGGAGCGGTATCAAATGGTCATATGGAAACTATCAAATATCTTATAGAAGAAAAAGGAATTGATCCAAATTTTGCTAATGAGAATGGCTGGTCTCCACTACTTGATGCTGTTGCAAATGGTCACATTGAAATAACAAAGTATTTACTAGAGAAGAAGGCTAACATACATGCTACATTTAAAGATGGTTCCACTGTATTACATGTAGCTGCTCACGACTGTAATTTTGAAATAGTGCAACATCTTATAGAGAAAGGAGCAGATGTTAATGCTATGGATCATAAAGGAAATACTCCGTTACACTTGGTTGCTAAAGGTCATGAATTTCAAAATAAAAAAATCAACAAGATGTAGCAAAATACCTTGCAAGTTGTGGTGCTGAAGTTAATGCAAAAAACAATGATGGCATGACTGCTCTTGATATTGCAGCAAACCGTAATGTAATAAAACACCTAAATTCTATTAGTAAATGAGATGGAGGATAGTATGAAAAAGGAAATCAAATCAATGGATATAAATGAACATGACTCATTACATTCTGCTGTGCAAAGAGGTCTCTTTAATCTAGTGAAATGTCTCATAGAGGAGAGGAAGCGTGATATCAATGAGAGAGATAGTAGAGGTCGTACACCTTTACATTGTGCTGTAGAAAATGGTCACCTAGAAATACCTTATTGATAACGGAGCTGATCTTAATGTTGATGGCAAGGATTATAGAACTCCCTTACACATAGCTGCTTCCAATGGTCACTTAAATATAGTTGAATACCTTGTAAAAAAAATAGATCCAGTTCGACTGGATGAGTTCATTAATGCTAAAGATAAATATGGTTACACTCCTTTACACTATGCTATTCAAATTCCCCGAGAGGAATGAGATATCAATCAATAAAAAGGGTATCTTTTAATCTCATCAAGGAAACTTAGAATCTAGCAGATTTAAGAGACTTGAGGTTAAGAAAAAAACATGTCATTAAGATGTTGAAGTGACTATTTTCTACGCTGCTTTAATAAAATTTTAAAGTTATTAGCAGTATCTATTATATTTGGCTTATTATAGCCGTAATACCTAAAAAGGAGGCTCAGAAATGACTATTACCAATGTGAAAAATGACTCTTTTACTATAATAGAAAGAGCTGATACTGGATGCCCTAAAATAGGAAAAAAAATAAAGGAATTGAGACTATTACGAGGCTTGAGTCAGGGGGATTTAGGCAATATTGTTGGTGTTTCATTTTAGCAAATACAGAAATATGAATCTGGAAAAAATGCTATTTCAATTGATAAGTTATTAGCCTTAGCAAAAGCTCTATCTGTTGATTTGGCTGTTTTACTACCTACTACTATGGAAAGCAATTCAGCACTACATGAAGACAGCAATGGTTTTCAATATGACAGCGATGAAGAATGTGAGTTAGAAAATGATATGTTAGCTCTCATGAAAGGATATAGGAAAATTAAGAATAAAGAATTGCGCAAGATCGTTTATTCATTGGTAAAATCTTTATCTTCTTTTCAAGATTAGTGTGAATTTTAAATATCTTCTATTAGGCCTATACATGCCCTTGAATTTATGCTTCTTTTTGTCTTGAGCTGTCCTTAAAAGTTTTATTTTTTTATGCTGGTATTGGAAGTACGCAGAGGTAGGAGAAAGTTTTTATAAATGATTAAATTTTTATTAAGCTTTGAAGATAATCAGGTTAAAAATATATTGTTTTAATAATACTAATCTATATGCTAACTCTTATATATTATTGTTAGAGGTTATATATGTTAGCAGAAAAATCTATTCAAGCTACCGTTGAAAGTACGAGAGACAATCACAGTGGAGAAATCATTTTTTTCAATGGTCAGCCAGCTGGTTTAATAAAACAAAATGAAAAACAAGGTCCTAGGTATTTACCTGACGATCATGAATTGGCTAAAAAAGTTAAAGAAGAAATCATTAAATATATAACGACTAATAAGCTTGAAAAAGTACATATAAGAATAAGGGACAATGAAGAGAGAGGCTATACATCAAGAGTAAGGCTTTCAGGAAACAAAGAAGTAACAGTCAGTAAGTTTTTGACTAGTGATTTTTGTAAGGCCAATAAAATTTCAAGATTTGCTTTGATTAATAGTGATGGAAGCAACGGGCTATCCTGCGATATGGATGAAAACAATGTCAGATACTATAAAGTTCAGAATGGATCACCTATAATAATGACTTTGAATTGGCAGACAAATGGTAAGCAGTGTAGTCTCATAATAGAGCTTGGTACAAATAACAATGTAAAAGTTATAGATAATAATGGTGTGACTATAGAAGATCTAGAAGCACATAATGATGTAAGAATAGGAAGTAGACCACTTGCTAATTCTAAGGAAGATTATTCTCTGTCTTTAGTTGAAGCAGTAAAAAAATCACAAATGAAGAGTGATGAAACGATATCACTACCACAATCAAAATTATCTGGGTTAAAGGAGCCAGAGCAAGCACAACAGCAGCCTGTAAGCAAGTAAAGTTGCAAGAAGTTATTAAAAGAGAAATTGGATGGTTATAGCCTTTTTGCAGAACAGAATTCCTCAACTTTGGTATTAGTGAATAGTGAACTAAGTTTTGTGCTTCCAGCTTCTATTAGCAGAGCTATTCCATAAACTGGAGCAGATATCATTAAAACAATTGCACCAATAATATAATTTTGAGCCTTCAATAGCTGATCTGGAAAGCAATCATCCAATTTTTTGTAATCGTTGATTTCTGGTTGTATATACAAATTTTCTTGTTTAGTAAAAGGATATACGATGGTAGATATTATTTTATGAATCATAAAAATTGGCATCGTGATAACTGCAACCAAAGCTGAAATCATGTGAAGTACCGGATAGATAAATAAATTATCAACAACATCATTTGTAAATCGATGATTATGTTTACTGCATCTTTTACCTTCATGTCCTTTTACAAGGCTTCCCAATCCTCGTATTATACAATAAGGTATAGAAAGGATATGCATTATAATGTCAGAAAGCAAAGTACAAAAAGTTCCAATTATTTGATCAACATAATAAGCTACTTTTTTACCTTTTTAAATCATTAAACAAGAAATAAGACCTTCTACCAATCCAATTCTGAATAAATAGTAAGCCTTTTATGAATATCAGAAAGAAAACGTCTCATACTTATGTCTTAAATGATATATCCTAATACTAGCATCCTAAAAGTCAAGAAAAATAAGAACATTCTATGCAAAGAGCCAAAAATTAAGATATGCTAATCTTGAAAACGAAGGTTTGAGTAGGAGAATGTAAGCTCCTTAATAAAGAGAAAGACCTTACGATAAAAGAGAATATAAAATTGCTAACCAACCAATGTTTACATTGAATTATCAAAAGTAATTAAAGAAGTAATCACTATCATCTCTATAGCATTATACCTTTATCCATAATATATCTTACTATGTCTAGATGGCCATATTCAGCTGCTAACAGTAGAAGAGTTAGGTTATTATTTTCAATACTACCTTTGCTAATAAATTCCCTAACTTTTTTTATAGCACGAAGCAATTCATCATTACATAAAGCCATACTTATTATTATTAGATATGCTCAATTTAGTATTTTCAAAATTCATTTACAAAGCAACATTTTTTTTGAATAAAATATTTTTTAAAAGAACCATTATCTTTAGGGCTATCTTAAATTCTTTTATTTACTTATTTACTTTTAATTTTCTCAAAAAAGGGCAAAAAAGATACAATACGCTGAGAACATTTTACATAAAATATGCATTATGAAAGCACTGTTAATAGATTACGGAAAGAAAATCACCCTATGTGGCTAAAGTATATTGGGGGAAAGTAGGCCAATGGCGCGGGTTTTAGGACTATGTTAAATTTGGTATAGATAAGTTCGTGAAATAACGTGGCTGGGGTGACCTTTCAAATAAAACTAGTTCTCACGGGCATTATGTAAAATGACTGAAATAGGCTATATTCCTTAAGTTTTTGATAACATCTATTTACATAAAAATACCTACCTACTTGAGAACTGAGATCAAAAAATAAAGTGAATCTATAATAAAACCAAAATTACAGATAAAATAGTAAATATGATATTTTCAGCTGACTCTAACCTTACAGCCTTTATCAAGGTAAATCATTCACATTACCATCTCCTAATCCATATCTACTACACGAAAAACATTTAAATATGGCATCTAATAATCTTCATCAGTAATGCGTTTATACCCTCTACGTTATTCGTCACTATCTAGTTTGCGCTTTTAATTATCAAATTATTAGGCGATACAAAAACGATGGTTGAAACTTCTATATTTCTATATTATACATAGCATATACAAATAATGTTAGTTGGTATCAATTGGAGGAGTTATGGATTGCAAAAATGTAGAGAGGGTATTATTAACTGCTGTGAAAGAAGATGATCTTCATAAGGCATCTAAAGAACTGGAGATTAAAAGGTGGTGTATTACATATCAAACGTTATTGCGTGAATGGGACAGAACAATAATACCGCCTTTTCTTAAGAAGATTTTAGAGGATGAAACTTGTTGGCAAATACCAATAGGAGGTACTTCGGATCAGGTTAGGCTCAACAGGTATACTGTGGGGAGAAAATTGTTAACTTTGAAGTTTGAGGGTGGGCAAAAAAACCTCCTTGATAGTTCTGATCGCTATAGAATTGCTTGCTGGTGTTGTTTTGAAGAAGAGATAAAATCTATTTTTGAGGAGTTTAAATCAATATTAGGTAATAAACCAGTAGAAAATTTGATAAAAGGATGTGGTAAAGGAGCTTTAATGATTTACTGGTCACATGCTATAAATAATCAGGAACATCAGTTAGAGTTAAATAATGAGCATCAATATGTTTATGCTTTTAGGTGTGCAATGGTGGAAAAACACATAGAAGCTTTGGAGTTCTTTTGGAACAAATTGCAATCAATTGATTCTGTATCTTCAGAAAGGAAAGAAGATTTATTAATGCAGGCAGCATATAATAAAGGACATTTTTCTACTGATGATGTTGGTATGGTTGACTTTTGTCTACGTCATCTTAACCCTAGTAGATATTCTGAATTATTGAAAAGAGATTCTGGGCAAAATGGATGCCACTATACTTTAAGCATATTGAGAAGAAATTACTCTTTTGAAAGTGCTAAAAAGCTATTTAAACATTTAAAGCCAGAAGATTTATCTCCTGAAGCTTATAGTACATCAATGTTTTCAGCATTAGACTCGCTTGTTTCTGCGCCAGATGATAATTTTGTTAAATCTGGTAGTGATATGCTTACCTCTATGTGGAATAGTTCCGGCTTTGATGCTCATAGACAACACTATTTACATAATTTAAGCATAAGGTTGTCATCTAGAGATTTAATTGTTCGTCTTATTAAGGAGAATAAAGCTGTTAAAGTATTATCAGAAATTATCAATTCTCTTAGTCAAGAGCAAATGCAATCTATTATGGAACTCGATAAGTCAGAATATGAGGTATTTATTAAAGTTAGAAACAAGCAATTAGATGGTGGAGGTGATAGTCAGTTACTAAGTTCATTACTAGATGTAGAAACTATACAGCAGAAGGTGACTGATGTTAGAAGCAAAGTGTAGTGTTTCTATTTTGGAAAATTCAGTTACTTAGACTTAAGCAAAAGTAGGCAAAGAGTTTAGGTAAGAGTAAAAGGTTAAAATAAGGAGGCAGTTATGGTTAATAGTGATCAACAACAAGAAAAACCGCAGGATTTTGAGTTAATAGAGTTACTTTTCCAGAGAGTGGACTCTACAGGTTCTAATGCAGCAGACCTACTAGATAAATCGTTCAAAGCAAGATTTCAATCACTGGTTGATCAAATACAATCTTATCTGCACTCTAGTGAAAAGCCTGGCTTTTTTCCTCATCGGTTTTTTAGGTTGGTTTTCTAGTGTGTTGGACACTAGGCTTAATCAAAAACTAGGTATAGAGAAATTACACTTTTGCTTTAAGGGAGCAAGAACTTTAAAAATCGTGGCCCAAACAAAACTCAAAACGCATGTTTTTATCTTCACTGAAGATGTAGAAGCTCAACATTCTGACTCTCCAATAACACGCACTAGAAATTTTGAATTCACTAAGGGTGAGTGGAAGAATGTAATGGGTAAAGATTATACTGAATTAGATGCACGTAAGCTTCAAATTGATGTAATAACAATTTTGAAAGATAAGTATGAGCTAGTGAAGCGCAGGCCGGAATCAATAACTAATCCTGAATCAAAAAAATTATACTTATACCTTAAGAGGGATGGTGTGTTAGAGTATGTAGCTAAGGACGTGCATGGACGCATTCGAACAATACAAATTAGTCGTGGTGAAGTAAAAGGTAATTATGCGTTTCAAAGTACGTTTTTTAATGAAATTAAGGAGTTTCTGGGTCGATCAGGTAAAGATCTTAGTGGTAATGTTAGAAATGAATTATTAAGAATTACATCAGCAAAGGGATATACTTTAAAGAGTGGTGAAGAAGATGAAAAAATAAATATTGAAGTAGAAAATAACAAGAAAATCAAAAACGAACCTGCCACTTCTCCAGAAAAGTTTTCATTTGAAAAAGTGACAAAAAAGCTAGATAAATCTGTCTATCTAGAGGATTATATAGAAAAGCTTGCTAATCCAGATACAGAAATAGATCAGGTTCAGGACAATCTTAAAGAAATTCTAACTTACATTAAAAAAATTCATACTGATCTAAAATTAAAAGATAATGTTTATGGCATTGAAGCTCGTGAAGCTGATCAACATGGTTTTACAGCAGGAATATTTGATCATTTTCGATATCGTGACAATACTAAGATCTACCTAGAACAATTTTCTGGTAGGGGTTATGCTGATGTTATTTTGCTCGTTCGTGGGCCTGATCGTGCTGTTGATTCAGTGCCAATTCTTATTGAACTTAAAACTGGCACTGAAGGGAAGAAAATAACTCCAAGTTATGCACTGGAGGAAGCTAAAGACTATGTTAAAGGTTTTAGATCAAATAAGATGCGGATTTTAACCAATGCAAATAATGTCGTTGTTGTTGGGTTAAATTTGGATTTCAAAGAATCATTTGAAGTTAAGGTAGAACCTATTAAACAACCATCTTCTCCTTTGATGGAGGAATTTATAAAATTAGCTAACAGATGGAATAATCAACAAGTTTCTGAAGAAGATTTTAAACAAAAGATAGTAGATTTGTTATCGAGCGAATACTATACTTTTCCAGGAAATAAAGAAACAAGGGACATTTTCTATTTTAGCAGGTACATTCTAGGCCAATCAATCTTAGTTAACGAACTTGATCGAACTGATGTTAAAAAATATGTATTTTCTTATAACGAGTATCCATTAGAATCCAAGACAAAGGGCAGAGCGCAATCAAAAGAAAAACCTGTAACTACCTTAGTATTTATAAAGGGTAACAAAGAACAAGATAAAATAGCATTTGTTTTTCATATAATTGAACAAGAAACACAAATAAAAAACCTTAATTCCAAAAAAATTCCAGTTATAGATATACCTGAAGTGGGAAAAATAGAAAATGTCATAGAAATTCAAATGAGTTTAAAAAAATATAAAACAGGTTTGTCTTTTAAAGATCTTTTTCAAATAGAACAAGTAAGTCAATATCGTACAAGTGATACTAATCAGCAGTTTACAGGTGATTTTTCTGAGATACCTAATTCTGATGAATTAAAGAAAAAATTCAACCAAACAATAACTTCTCAATATATTAATTCTTCTGACAGTGACTCATTGAAACAAGCTTACAGAGAGTTGTTTGCTGCAATAGCTGATGCAATTTACCCTATCAGGGGTCTAATTACTAATGAGGCCAGGTTACAGGCTATTCTTAATGGCTTATTTAGTAGTTACAGTGATTTAAAATTACAAGAGACTTCTAGTTCACCATCTAATTCTGCAAAAGTTGTAATTATACCTGAATTTCAAGTAGGAGCAG